>PWNQ01000102.1 GCA_003557725.1 Bacteroidales bacterium
AAAAAGCACAATATCACCCGAACCCCTAAAAGATTGAGTTATCAACTAATTGAATTAGTGCGTATTGAACAGTTCGGATTTTTTTATTAAAGTCACAAAACTGACTTTCCGGAGTGAACTCATAATTGAGTTTTAAATTTTATGTTGCATGAAATTATATATGCAAACATAAACGATGGATATTAATTTAACATTAATTATAGATTAATAACCCCACAATCCTTAAATAATATTTGATCAATTTAGATTCTGTAAGCACAATTGTCGTAAAAGAGAAAAATATAGGATAAAACCAGATTGGCAGAGCGCATAAAAAAATACCCCCTTTATCCCATTACGCGTCGAAAGCGAGATGGGTCGGGGGGTATTTTCCTGCTCACAGTGGAATCAATGATTGTATTTTAAAGCATTTAAGGCAAATCCATAAGCACCAAGGGCAATAGCTTTACTGGCTCCTAGCCTGGACAAACCTATTCCGGTTCTTTTCAGCGGATCGTAATTTAGTTGCTTGCCAGAGAAAGGTACCGTCACCTGTTTGTTCTGGCCATGAATAAAAGAATCCATTGTGGTTTTGTTCTCCAGATCCCAGACATTCATCACCAGGCGCGACATTTTGTTGCCTTTCAAATCAGAAATACTACCGTTTAAATAACTCAGCATCTCTGGTGCGAAAAGCTGCCAGGCCTGTGAAAGACCTCCACCCACCACTACCAGTCCATCAACAATGGTTATTATATCTGCAAGGCATACACCAAGCGCAAAACCAAACTTTTTAAAGGATGCCCTGGCTGCATTCTGGTCACCTGCTTTGTCGCCCAATGCAATCTGGAAAACATCATAGGGGGTCATGTCTACAGGGTCTTTACCGCTTTCCTCAAAATATTCCCTGGTAATGGCCCTGGCGCTGATGCTTTCTTCTGCAAAAGTATCTGAGGTAAACGCATCTCTCAGCAACCATATCTCACCTGCGGCTCCGTTATCACCTACAAAGAGTTCATTGTTTTTCACCACCCCGCCACCAAATCCTGTTCCCAGGGTTACACCAATAAGGTTATTATAATGTTTTTCCAGGCCGGCATCCTGAAACTGTTTATTGATCTCAGGGAGCAATCCAAATAAAGCTTCTCCGTAAGCAAACAGATCACCGTCATTATTGATAAATACAGGAAGCTGGAAATGATCTTCGAGCATAGGCCCAAGCGCAACACCACCTCGGAAACCTGGTAGATTTCCAAGATCTCCGATGATACCGTTCACATAATCCGCAGGCCCGGGGAAAGCAAAGCTGATAGCTTGTGGTTTTTCAGTCAACTGGCCTTTTACCTGTTCAAAGCCTTTGATGATGTTTTTCAGGCACAATTCCAGCTCACTGCCATGGGATGGCAGTTGAACTGGCTTTACTATCTCCTCTCCTGCTTTGATGGCAGAAAAAACAAAGTTTGTTCCACCTGCATCCAGGGTCAGTACAATGGGATATTCTTTAGCATCTGTCATGATTTGGCAGGTTTAAAATTTGCAACGTAAATAGCCAGGTAACATACATAGACCACCGCAGCTAAAGGTACAACAAAACCAAAAGAAACGCTGGTGAGGTCGGCTACAAGCCCCATGATGGGAGGTAGTATGGCACCTCCAACGATCGCTGTTACCATCAGGCCTGAAATCTCATTACTTCTTTCTGGCATGGAATCGATAGTGATGGAGAAGATCAGCGGAAATACATTAGCAAAGCCAAGACCCGCAATAAAGATTCCTGCAATGACGATAGTCTGATTGTTGGTAAACATCAACAACAAACCGGCAATGGACATAAAGGCTGTCAGCAGAAAGAATTTCCGGGCATCCATCCAGTTCAGTACGATGGAACCTCCAAAACGACCAGCGATGATGGCAATAAAGAAAAATGCATTACCAAGAAGCCCATAGGTTTCCAGGTTAATGCCGAACTTATTGCTTAGCAGGATGGGAACTCCAGAGCTAACAGATACTTCGGCTCCTACGTAAACGAATATTCCCAGTACCATCATAGCAATGAAAGGATGTTTCAACAAAGAAAAGCAGGATTTCAGGTTTGCCGTACTTTTATAATCCATATCCCGCTCTTCAATGCGGGTGAATCCGACAATTACCAAGGTAATGAGCAGGAACGATGAGTATATCGGAAAGAGGAGCATCCAATCCATTCCAAGCCATTTTGCAGCAGCAAAAGGGATAAGAGACCCGGATATTGAGCCAATGGCTTTGATGAACTGTCCGATGGTCAGGTTGCATGCATATTTTCCTGGAGGAGACACGTCGCGCATGATGGGATTACCTGCTACCTGCAATATACTTGCACCCGCACCCAGCAAAAAGATAGTTAACAAAAACAAACCGTAGGTTGACAAGCCAAACAAAGGGATCACCAGGCCAATAAGGGCCAGGGCTAGACCCATCATAAGAACGATCTTTTTACCTTTTCTGTCCTGAAACAATCCTATGGGAACAGAGAGCACCCCAAACATAATGAACCCCATAAAGGCGATGATTTGCGCTTCAAAGTTGGTTAAATCAAACTGTTGCTTGGCCAGACCAACGAAAGGTCCTACCGCATCGCCAAAACCCATAGCCAGGAAAGCCAGGAAAATCGGAAAACTCTTGTTCTTTGACATAATTATTTGGTTTAAAAATTAAATTTTAATGAATTTGTTTTACAATTATTATTGACTGCTAAAAAATAAATTACGTTCTTTCAGGCATTTCAAATCCGAATGTTCCTCAATCAATAAACAAAAGCCCAATATGCCAGGCATGGTGTTCCAATGATTGCGTGAACTGAAGGAATATATAGTTTATTCATGATTGGTTCACTTCAGATAATTTTCCCTAAGGTATTTTATGCTTGCCTCCAGTTCTTCAAATTGAGACTGTATCTCAAACTCCCTGACATCCATCCCTGCAGGTGGCACGGCAGCTTCTATAGGATGACCTTTTCTTAACAATTTCATAAAAGGAACCAGGTCTTTGGCTTTTACGTTTTTAAATCCTTCCCAGAATTCCTGTGTAAGAAATGGGATTGGCCTGGGGGAGTTAGAGATCGTTTCAATATGCAATGGAACACCGGGACAATATTTCGCCATGTTTTTTGTATACAGATCAAAGTCCATCAATCCCTGACCAATTGCAGTCCATTGGAAGGTTGCACCCTCCTCAGATTCCCATACCATAGAATCACGTACACTGGTACAAAGCACCCTGGAGCCAACCATTTCAAGCTGATGCATAGGGTCTTCCATCATCCCAACTGAATTCCCGGGGTCAAGCATAGCTCCGCATATATCTGTGCCTGTTTCGTCAATAATGCTTATCAATTCATCAGTACGAAGACCTCCGTGGTTTTCGAAAGCCAATTTTACCTCTCCTTCCAGGAGCTGCTGTCGCATACCTGTCATAACCTTTACCACATCTTCCATGTGCGCTTCAATACCTCCTTCTGTATAGCGATCAGCAATGTTTCCAATGCGACAGGTCAACACATTTGCTCCTATTGCATTGCACACCCGAATACCTTCTTTTATTTGATCTTCCGGTGTTCCAAAATTGGGTCTGAAATGGGCCGATCTTTCACTGATGCTTCCAACACCTATATATATGCGAAGTCCTGCTGATGAAAGTGCATCCTTCATGTTTTTAAGGAATGCATCTTCCAGGCTGGCAAATCTTGTAAAGGTGTTGAAAAGTATGGAATCAAACTGATTACTAACTGCATATTCTATAAAACGCATCGCATCCCATCGGGTTGCCCTTAAGGAATGTGTATCCAGACCCAGAGGCACCCTGGATGATGACGAAATTAAGCTATTTGTTATGCTAAACGTATTATTCACGGACAGTGCCATTAAGCCCATTCCGGCAGTTTTAACAAAATCACGTCTTTTCATAATGCTTATAGATTTAATAGTTGAAATTACTAAGCTTACCCGTCTCTTCGGCTTCTTTCAGTGTTGGGAACCAATCCGGGAGCAGGTATCGACAGGTCTAACCCACTAACTGGCCCCATAGCATAAGTGTCTGGCTTCATTTGTGCATTGGAATTCATCATATCATCCCAGGACACTTCTTTCCCTGTAATGGCTGATTCACGACCCATTATTCCTACCAGGGTAGCTGCCGCAAGATTCCCTGCTTGATTAAGACGGCTGTTGTTTCTTATGGAAGTAACAAAGTTGATCATTTCCTCATCATAGGAAGATATGGCGACCCTTCCTGTAGAGCGACCAGTTTCGTCAAGAGGATATTGGTACTCCCAAAGAAGGTTATGGTCGTAATCAAATATCTTGTTTTGGCAATTTGTATACCCTTTGGTCCCGTAAATCATAAAGCCGTGTTTGGTATCGCATCCATCGATACATCTTGTTTTACATTCAAATGTTTTGCCGTCATCAAAGGTATATTCAACGCTATAAAAGTCATACACATTCCCGGTAAGTCGCTGGTGCCTGCCACCGAATCCGATAGCTTTAACGGGGAACTTTCCAAAATACATACTAACCATGTCAATCTGATGTACTGCAATATCTACATTGTCTCCTCCTGAAAGCCAGTACCAATTCATCCAATCCCTCAACATAGCTTCCATGTCGCTCCATCCCTGCTGTCTGTTGACATGCCATATTTTTCCGCGTATATCATAGGCGTTTGCTGACACCAGGTCGCCTATGATACCACTTTTAACCATATTATATGTAGTAAGGTAATCGCGTTGATGTCTGAAGTTGGTTCCTGCCACAACGGTAAGTCTGGCTGCTTCAGCCATTTTTGCGGCAGCCATAACAGATCTTACACCCACGGGGTCAACACCTGCAGGTTTTTCAATAAAGACATGTTTGCTGGCTTTGACAGCCGCAACAAAATGGAGTGGGCGGAAATGCTGGGGGGTAACATGCAGAATTACATCCACATCCGATTGAATAACTTTCTCGTAAGCGTCGAAACCAATAAAACAGTTTTGGTCTGCCACTTCTACCCCTGCTTGTTCCTTTAATAAGCTCCGGCATCGGTCTAATCTGTGCTGAAAGACATCGCCCAGGGCTGTAATTTGCAGATTGGGTCCTGCATTTAGGAAATTGATGGCGGCTCCTGTGCCCCTTGATCCACAACCTATTAATCCGGCTCTCAAGATGGGCCCATCAGGTGCCTTGTCAAAAAAAACGGGAGCTTCAAAGGTAGTTCTTGTATCGCTGCACGAAGATAGCACATATCCAGCTCCCAATGCACCCATCAACCCCAGGGCTGTGGCATCACCTAAAAATTCCCGTCTGCTTTTGTGTTTTGACATTGCATCTAAATATATTATATGTTTATCGTTTAAGTGATCCGGAAAATGAACAAGGATAATGTTTAAGATTAATAAATATAATCCCATTCAATTTATGTTGAAGCAAAAGTAAAAGGCTAGCTTAAATATTACATTAATTAAATATTAATATAAACATTCTATATGCATTTTTTTAACTATTAAACGATCCATCTGCTCCTAATCCTGATTATATTTATTACTGCCGTAAAATTATTTATTGAGATTTTCTTTATTTAGGTCAGATGAACCTTAAGCTTGATGAAGCCAAGCTAGCAATGAGAAAAGTTGTTATAGAGGCAGACATTAAACATGGCCTCTTATATCGATTCTCTTAATATCATTTCAAGAATGAAACTTACATGAGCACTTTCCATTGATTTATTTCCCATCTTAAGCCTTTATTAATTTTTTATTAATTAAGTTAATTTACTTTTAGTAGATAAAACTTGCATGAGTAAGGCGCGCTCAAAAGAGAATGAATCGGAAGGAGTGCGCTCACGAACATTTAGAAAAAAGACAATTGAGCATAATAAAAACATTCTTACAAGTTATCCCGCAGAAAAAACGAGACATGTTATCTAACCACTTAATAAAATTATAAACAAGTGAAAAAAATATTTCTATTCTTCTTACTCAGCATTTTATTTAGTAATATTTACACGCAATCACTGGTTATGCCGCCGGTAGATAACACGACATATGCAGGCAAAGCTATGTTTGGCTATCAGGGGTGGTTTGGGCATCCACACGATAAAAGTCCAAGGCCACATTATTGGCACTGGGGCAATATGAATAATATTGGCATTGAGAATTTGAGTGTTGATATGTTTCCCGATATGAGGGAAATGGGAGTTGATGAACGCTACCCTACTGCCTATAGCTTTCCTTCCGGGGAAACGGCAAACGTTTTTTCATCAGGAAACAGACAAACCGTTCATCGCCATATGAAATGGGTAAGGGATTACAACACAGATGGAGTTTGGGTGCAACGCTTTATCAGCGAATATAACGATAAGGTGGTAATGGCATTTCGTGATAGTACGACAGTATTTGTGCAGGAGGGTTGCGAGATGTATGATCGCGTATTTGCTATCATGTATGATGGTATAGCAAACAGGGTGGAAGATATTAAAACGGACTGGATGCATATGGTGGATAACCTTGGAATTACGGAATCGGACCGCTACCTGAATCATAACGGAAAACCAATCGTTGCATTATGGGGTTATACTGTAAGAGAAGCAGCAACAGTTGATCAGTTGGAGGAAATGATCGATTGGTTTACCAATTCAGCCGATGAGAAGTATCAGGCATCTTTAAAACTGGGACTTAACAACAGTTGGTTCGACAAGGATCAAAGGTGGCTGGACGCTTTCAAGCAGGTGGATGTAATCAGTCCCTGGATGGTAGGAAGGTATGGGAACCAAAATAATTACAATAATTTTTTGAATAACGAAATCATACCGGGCAAAAACTGGTGTGATGATAATAATGTACTCTATGTTCCAGTCCTTTTCCCCGGTTTTTCCTGGCACAATTTAAGAAATGGGGCTCATCCCCAAAATCACATTCCACGCGATGGGGGTAATTTCTTCTGGCTACAGGTGCATGGGGCCATGTCCCTGGATGTGGAAACATTTTATTTTGCAATGTTCGATGAGGTGGATGAATCCACTGCTTTTTTCAAAACCGCTGAAAATGGATCCCAGGCACCGGCCCAGGGCTATTGGCTGAATCTTGATGCTGATGGTTATACCCTGCCAAGTGACTGGTACCTGCGTGCCGCGGGGAAAGCTGCGGAAACCCTCAGAGGAAATATCCCGGCAAGCGCCTCACTGGGAACCCCTGCAGAAGGAATTATGACCATTCGCCCAAAACAGGAAGAGAATTGTGCCATTCAGTTTATATTTCCGAACTTTGAAAATGAAACCACAATTGAACTCAGTTTGGATGGTGGAAATTCTTTCCCCTATTCAATTAATGATAATATTGGGAGCTATGAGTTAACCAACCTGGGCGAAGGAAATTTTAACATAGCAGCTCGCCATCCTGGAGGTAAAAAAGTGCCCATGGGTGAGGTAATATTGAGTCAATGTTTTACAGTGACCAATAAAGAACCAATGATTTCGACAGAAGGATTTCATATCTACCCAAATCCTGCTTCAAATTTACTGCATATTGATGGAATGGTTGGAGAAACACAGGTTGAAATCTTCAACATTGCAGGTGTAAGATTTAAGTCATTTCATGTAAATGAGCAAAATTTTACCATCGATATCTCCGATCTTCACAGTGCTGTTTATTATGTGAGAATTACAGATAAAAACCGTCAGGAATCAAAAATTATTATTAAGCTCTGAAGCATAGCTATGCCTTCCAGGTAACATTCAAAGAAATTGAGCTCTTGAAATTATAGTACCAAAAGTAAATTTTATAGTAAAATTGTTATGCCCTGAAAAATCGAAAGATATAATATTTTGAAAATAGATTGCTTTTGCCAATCTCCTAAAACACTTGACCATAATATAAAGATTTCCTAAGGAAGAGCTGTAGGTTTCAAGATTAATAATCATTTTATTTTGAAATTAATCATCCGTGATTGGGCCTGTTAATCCATTATTAATACTTAATTAATCATCAGATAGTTTATTTGTGGTGCCAAAAGTTCAAATATTTATTAATAGTAAAATTAATTTTATTCTATGCGAAATCAAGTATTAATTGCTTTGACGGCTGTTTTGATACAGTTTTCCTGCTCTACGACGGGAGAAATAGATTACACAAAATACGTAAACCCTTTTGTCGGTACCGGTGAAAATCATGGTCATACATATCCTGGTGCAGTGGTGCCATATGGTATGGTACAATTAAGCCCTGATACCAGGACTGTTGGCTGGGATGCATCTCCGGGTTATCACTACTCCGATTCATCCATTTTAGGATTCTCACACACCCATTTAAGTGGCACCGGGATAGGTGACTACGGCGACGTTCTCTTCATGCCTGTTATAGGAAATCCAGGGATTGTTAAGGGGGATGAACAGAATCCTGATACCGGATTTCGCTCAAGATTCTCAAAAAGTTCAGAAGAAGCATCACCAGGGTATTACAGGGTTTTTCTTGATGATTACGACATCGATGTTGAGCTTACTACTACAACCCGTACAGGATTTCACCGATATACCTATCCAGAGAATTCGAATAAAGGACTTATCATTGATCTGGAACATACCATCCACAACCATCGTAATCTGGAAGCTGTAATCAGAGTCATTAACGATTATGAAATTGAGGGTTTAAAACGTACAAGTGGATGGGCCAAAGACCAAAGAGTATATTTCAGAGCTGTATTTTCAGAAAAGCTTGAAGCCGTGCTTTACATCGATAACGAAAAAGTATCAGGTGCCACAGAGGTTAGTGGCAGAAATGTTAAAGCTAAGCTTTCATTTGCCGATCCACAGAGTAACGTTATAACCGCAAAGGTTGCCATCAGTGCAGTTGATTATGAAGGTGCAGATAAAAACCTAAGGGCAGAGGCTAAAGGCAAAACTTTTGACCAGGTAAGAGAAGAAAGCAGAAAGAAATGGAACAAGCAACTTTCTAAAATTAAGGTTGAATCTGATTCCGAGTTTGATCTCAGAGTGTTTTATACAAACTTATATCGTGCCAGTTTAGCTCCTCATATATATAATGATGTGGATGGAAGATACAGAGGACAGGATCTGGAAGTGCATCATTCAGACAAACCCTATTACACTGTTTTTTCATTGTGGGATACCTACAGGGCGCTGCATCCATTATTGACAATTATTGACCCGGAATTTAACCAGGATTTAATACGGGTTTTACTTAAAAAATATGAGGAGGGTGGCATTTTACCCATGTGGGATTTAGCCAGTAACTATACCGGAACAATGATTGGATCTCATGCAGTTTCAGTAATTGCAGATGCATACATGAAAGGCGACAGGAATTTTGACGCAGAACTGGCGCTTGAAGCAATGATTCATGCTGTTACTTATGATACAATTACACCAATTATTTATGACGGAACTGCCTCTCACGCCAATCTTATGCCCAGAGCCAAATTGTACCTTGAAAAATATGGATTCGTACCTGCCGATTTGGAGCATTCTTCAGTATCTCAGGGACTTGAATTTGCCTTTAACTTTTGGTGTATTGCCCGAATGGCTGAAGAAATGGGTAAACATGATATAGCTGCAGAATTTTATGAGAAATCACAAAGCTATCATCATTACTTCGACCACGAAACAGGATTCATGAGGGGTAAAAACCTTGACGGCAGCTGGGATGAGCCATTCGACCCCCGCTATTCAGCGCATTGGGCGTCTCCATATGTTGAGGGCAATGCCTGGCAATGGAATTGGTACGTTCCTCATGATATACCAGGGATGATTAATTTGCACGGTAACATTGACCAATTTGGTGACAAAATGGATTCTCTTTTTACTGTATCATCAGAATTGGTTGGAGAATCTGCATCGTCTGATATTACGGGTCTCATTGGGCAGTACGCGCATGGGAATGAACCTAGTCACCACATTATCTACCTGTTTAATTATGCTGAACGTCCATGGAGAACGCAAGAACTGGTTGACAGGACGCGAAATGAGTTTTATACCGACCAGTCCGACGGATATCCTGGAAATGAAGATGTTGGACAGATGTCTGCGTGGTATATTTTTAATGCAATGGGCTTTTATCCGGTGTGTCCGGGCAGTAATAACTATGCAATAGGGAAGCCAAATTTTGACAAATTAGAAATTCCTATGGGAGATAAAACATTTACAGTTATTGCCAAAAACCGCTCCGAAGAAAACAAATTTGTACAGGCAGTATACCTTGATGGTGAAAAAGTAACTGAACCTCATATTACCCATGATGATATTACATCCGGAAAAACATTAACATTTGAGATGGGAACGGAGAAGACTATTTTTTGGAAATAAATTCACAGAACCAATAAATCTTTCAATGATGAAGAAAATAATTTTATCCATAACTTTTTTATTATTTACGATATTATTGTTTGCACAAAAACACAATAATAAAAATATATTATTTCCATCATATAAAGGATTGGTAATGTCGGGTTACCAGGGATGGTTCAGGGCTGAAGGAGATCCCTCCGGTCAGGGCTGGGGGCATTATGGGTATAGGGGAAAGTTTGATCCTGATAATCTTAGTATCGATCTTTGGCCAGATGTTAGTGAATATACCAAAACCTATCCAACGGCATTTGTTCACGAAGATGGTTCAGTAGCCAGAGTGTTCAGTTCAGTTGATGCAAGTACGGTTGATGTACACTTCAGTTGGATGAAGGAATACGGAATTGACGGCGTCTTTATGCAGCGTTTCTTTGGAGCAGCAAGAAATGAAAACTCAAGACGTGTACCCGATATGGTGCTCAGGAATGCCCTTGATGCATCACAGGAACATGGCCGGGCCATTGCCGTTATGTACGACCTGAGCGGACTTCGACCCGGTAGAGATGATTGCAACACTATTATCGAAGATTGGAAGCATCTGGTTGACAACATGAAGGTGACCAGTTACGGAGAAAAACAAACTTATCTTCACCATAACGGAAAACCACTTGTAGCCATTTGGGGCATTGGATTTCCTGACCGACCTTACAATATTCGCAATATCGAACTCGAAAAACTGATTGATTTCCTGAAAAATGACCCCGAGTATGGGGGTTGTTCAGTTATGCTGGGCGTACCAACTTATTTCAGAGAGCTCGACTATGATTGCATCAACGACCCGTACTTACACGATATTATCAGAATGGCCGACATTGTAATGCCGTGGATGGTGGGACGTTTTACTCTGAATCTCTATGGCGACATGAACCGGTATAGCAACAGGGTGAAAAATGATATCGCATGGAGCAAGGCAAATAATGTCGATTATGTACCCATCGTTTATCCTGGCTTTAGTTGGTATAACCTGAGCAAAATAGAATTCGAAGGCAGGAATCAACTCAATCAGATACCCCGTCATAAAGGGAATTTCTTTTGGGGGCTGATCAGAGAAGCAATTAATAATGGTGCTTCGATGCTCTATGTAGCCATGTTTGATGAAATTGATGAAGCTACAGCCATTTTTAAATGTACCAACAACCCGCCGGTTAATGCCACATTCACAGATTATGAAGGATTACCTTCTGATCATTACTTGTGGCTTACAGGCAAGGCTGCCCAATACATCAAAAGTAGAGAAACCGTTCCTCAAGATATACCTGAAAGAAAATGACCAACATAAATAATGGGTAGCAGCATATGCCTGAACGATTGTTTATACTGATACTTTTATTTTGTGCCAGTTTGGTAAACGCCAATCCGCCGGATAAAACTATGGGATACAATCTTCCCTTGATGATTATCAATACGGATGGGCAGACCATTGAAAGGTCTCCCCGTGTAATGGTCGATATGGGTATAATCTTTAATGGTGAAGGTGAGTTGAATTATCCGGACGATGAATGGAATGAGTATTCCGGCAAGATGGGCATCAACCGTCGCGGCCAGTCTTCCTACGGATTTCCAAAAAGACAGTATCGAATAGAGCTGTGGGACGAAGATAGCTCAAGTATCAATGCTTCAATTTTAGGTTTACCCAGGGAGAATGATTTTGTCTTATATGGTCCCCATAGCGATAAGACAATGATGAAAAATGTAATATCCTATGAACTTTTTAGCAGGACCGGGCGCTGGGCGCCCAAAACTCGTTTTATCGAAGTATTTGTAGATTATGATTACAGAGGAATTTATGTACTTACGGAAAGACTAAAACGCGACAAGTACCGCGTGGATATCAACAAGCTAAACAGCGAAGACATTTCCTGGCCTGCTATATCAGGTGGTTATATTTTAAAACGGGATAAAACAGAATTCTCTGAACCTGAAGAATGGTGGCAATCATCAGTTAAACAACCTTACAACAAACAAATGTGGTATGAATATCATCATCCGAAATATGAGAACCTGACGCAAGAGCAATCTGCTTATATCAGAGACTGGATGGAGACATTTGACAAAATGATGTCGGGGAGTAATTTCAAAGATCCGGTAAGCGGTTACAAAGCTTATATTGAAGTGGAATCCTTTATAGACATGATGTTCATCAATGAAATTAACAAAGGAATTGACAATTATAATTTCAGTAGCTATTTCTACAAAGAAAACGATGAAGATGGCGGTTTGCTTGTATACGGGCCACCATGGGATTACAATATAGGCTTTGGCAATGTGAATTACGGGAACGACTGGCATGCTTCAGAAACCTTTGGCTGGTGTTATACCCAGGGTGGTCGCATCTATTGGTTCAAAAGGCTGATGGAAGATGCCGATTTCCGAAACAAAGTATATTGCCGCTGGACAGAATTCAGGGATGGGATATTCAGTGACGAAAATGTGCTGAGTCTCATTGATAGTTGTGTTCATGTTTTGGGAAATGCTATTGACCGAAACTTCGACAAATACCCTATTTTGGGTGAATATATCTGGCCTGGTTTGCCTCCGTATCCTGAAACGTACAATGAGGAAATAGAAAACCTTAAAAATTGGTTGATAGAACGTTTACACTGGATGGATGAACAATGGTATGGTAAATGCCATGAAGAAACACCTGCCGATGACACTAATCTGATCCACTACTGGCATTTCAATGAATTTGACGGTAGCACGATTTCTGGTGCCGAATCAAATTTTTCCAGATCTGGCCCGGCCTTTATAACCTACCCGGGCGAAGGGGCTGGGTACATGGATTCCAGAACCCATAGAAGTGGAGATCCTGTTTCTAACATCAATCTGCTGGCAGGGCAACTGAACAACCGGGGAGCTGTTTTGAGGCTGAGAAACCCTTCCATTAGCCGGGCAATGATTATTCAGGCTCCCACATCAGGATACAAAGACATTCAGCTTACTTATGCTACAACCAGAACCACCAATGGTCCGACACACCAATCATTATATTATTCGGTAGACGGTGGTGCAGAATGGCTTTTGATGGATAACTATTATGAAGTTCCGATTCTTCCGGAATGGGGTCCAAGAATTATGGATTTTTCCAATCGCGAATCCGTAAATAATAATGCAAACCTGATTTTTAAAATTCTGTTTACCGGTGAAAATAACAATCATTCAAGTGGGAATAATCGTTTTGATAATATTTCTGTCAAGGGTACTCCTGTAATGACCACGGGCATCAAGAACCAAAGAAAAACAGCTAATGCTTTAATCATGCCAAATCCAGTTGATGACCACCTGACTTTTAAAATAGATACCGAAGAATTATTGCATGGTTTGTTGCGCATCTTCCATACTAATGGTAGCCTGGTAAAAGAACTAAATATTTCCGGAAATACTACCCGGATTCCTGCCGCAGATCTTATGCCGGGTATATACCTGTTAAGCTTCAGCAATCAGCATGTCAATATTCACAAACGTTTTATTAAAAAATAATATGAATTTCACAAAAATCAGTTTTTCTACTATCATTTATATGCTCAGTTTATGGATAGGCAGTGCATTTGCTAATGCAGTTATTCAAACTGTTGCATGTATCGATAAGGATGAAAATCCTTTTAATTTTTCAACTTCAGATAATTAAAAAAATCCTGTAGCTATTCATATAATTTAACCGTGCATGTATAGAACAAAAGAAGCTTTAAATAATTCGGTCATAGGACTAACCTTATTTTCATTAACCGGACTCTTTGGAGCATGTGGCAACCAATCAGATGTTCAGGAAAAGAAGCCCAATGTGCTTATACTTTTCTCAGATCAGCATAGTAAGAATGTAATGGGTTTTGAAGGACACCCTGATGTTATAACACCACATCTGGATAAATTTGCTGAAGAATCTGTTGTATTCGACCGAGCCTATTGCCCGGTAGGCATATGCGCTCCATCACGATCATCCATGATGTCGGGCATTTATCCACGTACTTTGGGGCTGCTCTCCAATAATGAGAGAACAACCGTAATGGATGAAGTGGTATCACTGGCAAGTGTATTTAAGCAAAACAACTATAATACATTTGCCTTTGGTAAACGCCATACCTATAATGCTATTGATGAAGGATGGGATGTGCATAGAAGTCATTTGTGCAGCGAAACACCGGGAAACAGTTATACCGAATGGGTTGAGAAAAATGGATATGGAGCAGAGTTTGCCATGGACTGGGCCGCTGAATTCGGTCGAGGCTCAAACTGCTCATCGTGGGCTGATTCAGTGCTACCCATTGCAGACCTGGGAACACGGATTTCTTCATTACCTGAAGATATGACCATGGAAGCTTTTACAGCGCAGCTTACCATCGAAATGATAAAAGAACAGGCAAATAGTGATAAACCTTTTTTCTGTTGGGCCACTTTTTATCGTCCCCACCAACCATATACTCCGGTAAAAAAATACATGGATATGTATGATGTCTCCGATTGGGGTGATGGCAGGATAAATGGTAGTTCTATAAAAAAACCTGAAAGTTTTTATGAGCCCAAAGAGAATCTCCCACCCATGATGCAATCAATCCGGGAAGGTGAAAACAGAGTCTGGAACGTTGACAAAGCATTTGCCGATGAACAAATATGGCGCACTCATATTGGCGCTTATTATGCATTGGTGACAGAAATGGATCACTTAATCGGCGAGATCCTCCAGGTACTGGATGAGGCAGGGATTGCAGAAGAAACTATCGTAATATATGTATCTGACCATGGAGATTTTGTCGGCAATCACGGCATGGTTGAGAAAGCAGCAGCCGGACAAAATGTTTATGAGGATATTTTGAATGTTCCTTTGATCATCAGATATCCGGGGAATAAGCAAAATGGCAAACGAAATACCGAGCTGGTAAATTTGATTGATATTTTTCCTACTCTGGTTGATCTTATTGGGCTGGAATTACCTGAATTAAAACATCCACTACAGGGATTGTCTTTAGCAGAGTCACTTTTAAAAGGGAAACATCTAAAGAGAGAGTTTGTGGTTTCAGAAAGCTGGTCTCAGGCAACAATAATTACTCAAGATCATAAATTGGGGATAATGATTGATCCATCTGATTATGCCAGAAGATTTGATTTCAGATTTTTTGGTGACCAATTTTTTGTAAGAAAGGATGACCCGCTGGAAATACATAACCAAATAAATAACCCTTTGTATGCAGATGAAATCGAAAATCTGCGTGAAATGTACAACAGGTTTACATCAGAAGTTCCTGACATTGGAAAACAAGAGGTAATCCTGAATTTTAACAAATCAAGATAAGTAATTTTAATTGCAATCTAAATGTATTATAAGATGCTTAAACTTCCTGCAATAATTAAGAGTTTGTTAATCTACCTGCTGATAGTTTTTATTTTCGCAGGAAGTGGGTTTACTCAAAATAAAAATCCTGAGGACCCCTGGTTTTTTTTACATCTTACGGATCCCCAGTTTGGGATGTTTGAAAAAAATGAAGGCTTTGAAAAAGAAACCATCTTATACGAAAAAGCCGTTGCGGAAGTAAATAGACTAAGCCCTGATTTTGTGGTAATCACAGGTGATTTTGTACATAATCAACATTCTTTGGAGCAAATTGAGGAATTTAAGAGGATTACGGCGAAAATAGATCCCGAAATACCCGTGTATTATAGTCCGGGGAATCATGATGTTGGCAAGCATCCTACCAGGGAAAGCCTGAGAAAATATACCGAACGTTATGGGAAAGACAGGTTCTCATTTGAACACAAGGGTACTTTTTTTATCGGGTTCAATACCAGTCTGATTAAATCAAATATGCCGAAGGAAGAAAAAAAGCAGTATAAATGGCTTAGAACCAAACTAAAAAAAGGCCAGAAAGCAGATCATATTATTTTGTTTTGCCATTATCCCTTTTTCAATCATACGATTGAGGAGCCTGAGAAAAACTCAAACCTGGGACCTGAGTCACGCCAAAAATACCTCCCTTTGTTTGACCATTATAATGTAAAAGCCGTTTTTTCCGGCCATTATCACAATAATGCATTTGCAACTTACGGAAAAACACAGCTGGTTACCACTTCCGCTGTTGGGAAGCCTCTTGGAGCTGCTCCTTCAGGTATGCGGGTTGTGAAAATGTATAAAGACAGAATTGAGCATGAATATTTTGGATTGGATGAATTACCTGATTATATCACCTATGATTAAAATATCACAAAAATATATTTCATCATATGTATAATAAAATCAAAAAACAATAATACACACAAGCTAACTATAATGAAAATAAAAAACAGGCTCTTCATTTATACCTTATTCGTTTTTTCATTGCTGGCAAAAAGTTGCACAACCCAACAGCAGGAGGTAGTTGATTATGTAAATCCGTATATGGGAAATATCAGTCACCTATTGGTTCCCACCTTCCCAACCATACACCTGCCCAACAGCATGCTAAGGGTTTATCCCGAACGACCAGACTATACGGGAGACTTATTGCAAGGCTTACCATTGATTGTTACTAGCCACAGAGGAAGTTCTGCTTTCAATCTTAGTCCATATCAGGGAGACATAGATGGAATGAAACCTGTTATTCCTTTCAGTTACGATCTGGAGAAGATAACACCTTACTCCTACTATGTCTATCTTGACGAACAACAAACCGACATTGAATATGCCATCTCGCATCAG
>PWNQ01000066.1 GCA_003557725.1 Bacteroidales bacterium
CCCGTTAACGGGGTGCTGCGCCTCAGGGATGCTTCAGGAAAGACCGTCTATTCAAAAAATAAAATGGAAAAACAAGAAGAGGTCCCCGTGTCTGTTCTCAGCCAGGGGTTATACTTCCTGGAAATAATCGGAGAAAAACAGGTCATCCGTAAGAAAATCATGGTTCATTAAAGGATTTCATTATCTTTGGTCCCCCAAAAAACCAAACAGGTGTTGAAGATGAGGCCAAGCGACTTTCACGGAAGCACCGGAAAAAATGGGTTAAAATGTACAGGAATCATACCATCGGCCTTCTTATCCCTGCATATAATGAGGCAGAAAATCTTGGCGGTGTACTGGCAAGTGTTCCGGATTATGTAGACCACGTCCTTGTGGTCAACGACGGGTCTTCAGATCAAACTGCGTCTATTGCATGTGAGCATGGGGCACAGGTGATCTCACACAGGGTCAATAAAGGGGTAGGCGCCACCTTTAATACGGGTGTCAAGTCCATCCTCACCACCGATGTGGACATTTTGGTGAATATGGATGCGGACGGCCAGTTTCAGGCCGGCGACATCTCCAGGCTTCTGGACCCTGTGATCGACGGCAATGCCGATTTTGTTACCGCCTCCAGGTTTATAGATAAGAGCTTTCACCCTGTAATGCCCCACATAAAAAAATGGGGAAATTTTCAGATGGCCCGGCTCATCAGCAAGCTTACCGGCCAGAAGTTTTATGATGTAAGTTGTGGCTTCCGGGCATACCGCAGGGAGACCCTTTACCGCATGAACCTCTTCGGCTCTTTCACCTATACACAAGAAACATTTATTGACTTGGTATTTAAGGACGTGGACATAATGGAAGTGCCGGTAAGGGTGTTGGGAAAAAGGAAAACAGGGAAGTCTCGGGTGGCATCAAACCTGTTCCGGTATGCCTGGCAGACCTCCAAGATAATTTTAAAGACCTTTCGCGATTACCGTCCATTTCAGCTATTTGGTTTTGTGGCGGCAATTTTTATGGTTGCGGCCCTGCTACTATTGGGGGGGATGTTTTATCATAAGTTAATGACAGGGGTCTTTACGCCTTACAAGTGGCTGGGATTTGCCGGCGGGTCGGCAGCACTTATTGCCCTGGCAGCACTGCTGCTGGGGTTTATCCTGGATATGTTCTCCCGCATGAGGCATAATCAGGAGGAGATCTTATTTTACCTGAAAACACAAAACAAGCCCATAAAAAAGGTGCCCGGTCAATGAGTCTCCAGATACCATATCCCGTTACATTTATTCTGTCCACAGGCAGAACCGGCACACAGTTCTTCAGCAGATACCTTACAGACAGCTGTCAGAACACCTTATGCCTGCACGAGCCCGCCCCTTCCAGGAGGTTTAAATGGTACTCCAATTTCTATCTTCAAAAAAAGATCTCTTCCGGTTTTATTGCCTCACAATATTATGGTTGTCGCAAAAGGCTTTTCCGGGATCCTGATTTTCAAAACTACGTGGAGTCCAGCAATTTTTTGTTCGGGCTCATGCCCGCTCTGGATCCTCTGATACACCGTATGGCGGTGGTACATTTGGTACGTGAGCCGGTTTCCTATATCCGTTCTCATTTGAACAAAGGGTTCTGGACCGGCATAAAGGGGTTTACTGCCCGCCATATCCCGGGATGGCTGGAGTCTTTGGATAAAGACATATTACGCTCCGGCGATCCGGTTATGATATTGGCAGCCCGGTGGATTTATGTTAACACCATCATCAGCAACTATGAGAAGGATTATCCCTATTTGCTTCTTCGCTTTGAAGATTTGTTCGGGAAGGCCCCGGAAACCGCCGGCAAGGCCCTAAATGCTTTGCGCGGCTTTATCCCATGCACCCCGGAAACCGACCCTGAGCCGGAAAAGTGGCTCAGTAAGGCCATAAATATGTCTTCCAAAGAACGATGCGTCAGGTACCCTGTTGAGGATAAGCATATAGATTATTTGCGCAGCCAGGGCAGCCCCTTGTTATCAAAATATGGCTATACATTATAGCCTTTCGTTTTCACTCCGGCCCGGAGGGCCAAACCCTCGCAAATAATAATCATTTATCTTTGCCGCATAATTAACTGACCCAACCCTCCGGTTATGCAAAAATGGCTTAGTGTATTGGTTTATCTATCCATTATCTTTTTGGCGTGGTACCTTTGGAAGGCTGATCTTTTGCATTTTCCAGAAATAAACAGCTATCCTTTGCTTTCCTTTTCCATTGTCCTGTTGTTTGCAAGTTATTTAACCAAGAGCAAAGTATGGCAACTGGGGTTAAGGGTAAAAGGGTGGCCGGTGCATTTCAGGGACGCCTTTATTTCTACGGCTATTGCGGAGCTGGGCAAATATATCCCCGGGAAGCTGTGGATGATCATAGGCCGTGCAGGGTATATTTCCGGGCATTATACCATGAGTCTCAAAGAGGGCTCCGGCATTTCTCTCATAGTGCAATTCATTATCATCTGGGTTGGGATGTTCATCGGCCTGGCAGGAGTTCTTTTTGTTCCCATCCCCTTTCAGTGGTCTCTTTTATTGATGGCAGGCTGGGTCCTTCTTACTATTATTTTGTTCTTTAAGCCGTGGCACACCCTTTTGGGCATGCTTGCCGGCAAAATCCTCAAGCGAACGGTTCATCTTCCATTCATTGATATAAAGCAAATCCGCCCCATATTTCATTGGTTTTTTGTAGACTGGCTGGTACGTATGAGTGGGTTTTATGTGCTGTTGTGGGCCATTAGCGGGTCTCTCCCCATGCTACCTGTGGCTGCCGGCTTTCCGCTGGCAATAACCCTGGGAGTGCTGGCCGTGTTTGCCCCTGGAGGAATAGGGATCAGGGAAGGAGTGCTCACCGTTTGGCTACATGCCGCAGGATTTGACTTGCCCACCGCCACTTCAATGGCAATTACCGTCCGATTATACACACTGGTGGGAGAAACAGGAATGTTCGCCATGGGAATGATCATGAAAAAGCAAAAAACCACAGAAAATTAAATGGCCACATTATAGACTGGACACATCCATGCCACTTGTAAAAGAATAACGTATTTTTGCACCATCAAACAACTATATTCAAGGACGTGCAAATCAACAAAAACGCATATCTTTCAAAAGGTGTTATCCTCCTCTCTGTGGTCAGTGTTATCCTGGTCAACTTTAACACACGCCTTTGGGAGTCCGGGGGAAAAGTTATTCAATCAGACGTAAAAAGCTACTACTCCTATTTGCCGGCAACCTTTATTTATAAAGACCTCTCCCTTGATTTTCTGGAGCCGGAATCGGATCTGTATAAAAAGATGAGCCCGGTTACCACAAAAGAAGGGGCCTATCTTATTGTCACCTCTTGTGGTATGGCCCTGTTGTATGCCCCTTTCTTTTTTGCCGCCCATGCTGTTGCTGTTTTCTCTCCTTACCAGGCAGATGGCTACAGCCTCCCTTATGCCTTTGCTTTAAACTTCAGCGCGTTGTTTTATTTTTTGCTGGGGCTGGTATTCACCAGGAAGCTTTTAAGGCATTTTTTTGATGAAAAAATAACTGCCCTCACCCTTCTGGCCATTGCAATTGGAACCAACCTGTTCTATTACACCACTTTCGAGGCTCCCCTGTCTCACGCTTTCAACTTTGGACTTATAGGCCTGTTTGTATGGCTAACCATGAAATGGCACCAATCCCCCACCCTGAAAATAACCCTTTTTACAGGATTGTTACTGGGATTGATCACACTGGTACGCCCCACCAACATACTTGTTGTGCTGCTTTTTATCCTCTGGGATGTAAAAACCCTCAAAGACTTTAAACAACGAATCTGTTTTTTCCTGCAGCGTTACTCGTTGATTGCCATTATGCTGCTGTGCTTCCTGGTGATATGGATACCCCAATTCGCCTACTGGAATCACATTACCGGACAATGGTTGTTCTTTTCCTACGGAGAAAAGGATGCCGGGTTTTTCTTTTCAAACCCTCAAATCCTTAATATCCTGTTCAGTTTCAAAAAAGGATGGTTCCTTTATACCCCCGTAATGGCCATGGCCTTTTTGGGGATATTTTTTATGATCCCACGGCTGCCACAAGCCGTACTACCCGTATCGGTTTATATTCTCGCCATGATCTACGTGCTTTCATCCTGGTGGAACTGGTGGTTCGGGGGCGGATTGGGACTACGATCCTTTATAGATACCTATGCCATAATGGCCATCCCCCTGGCAGCATTACTGGATATCAGCTTTAGAAAAAAAACTACCGCCATACTGGTCACGGGGATACTGATCACCCTGATATGGTACAACACCTTCCAAATAAGACAGTACCGCTCAGGGGCTATTCACTACTCATGGATGAACAAAGAAGCCTATAAAGAAACTTTCCTGAAAATTAATCCAACCCAAAGGTTTTGGCAGGTATTAACCATCCCCGATCAGGAAAAAGCCAGGCAGGGAAAATATGTGGAAAAGCCTTTCCCATACGGGAGAGAAGAAAATAAAAGGATTTTACGAAAAGAACTGGAAAACCATATACGAAAACAAAAGCCTGTTATGGATTCACTAAAAACCATAAGCAATAATGATAAACAGCTGGAGAACAATTTAAGAAACTATATGCAGAAAACTATAGACCACTATATTTATACCCATAAAAAAGATAAAATGATGGAGATTATCACCCCACTGATGGAGGACAGCCACTATATGAGCGAGATAGGGAGGAGAGCCAGAGAACGGGGTGTCAACACAGACTCCATTCTTATACTGGATGCTTTATACCGGTACAGGGAAGGTTACTGGTAAGCAATCCATGATTGAAGAAGTTGTTTTTTTGCAAATTATATATATTCCGGTTGGCCCTAAGCCCCCGTACCAAAGATTTTACCAATGAGAGATATGATCCGGCGAATAATAAAATCCCTGCCCATAGCCATCACAAAGAATCAGCATTATGACTTGCTAACTGTGAAGATCATGAAGCGATGTCTGCAGTATAACCATAACTGCGTTGATGTGGGAGTGCTGGATGGCGAGATCCTGGATCAGTTTCTAAAGATGGCCCCAAAGGGACAACACTTTGGCTTTGAGCCTTTACCCAATAAGTATGCCTTGCTTAAAGAAAAATATGCTTCCCGAAAAAACCTGAAAATATTCCATACGGCACTGGGAAATTCCAAAGGGACCACCTCCTTTAATTACGTTACCAGTAACCCGGGATACAGCGGTATCCGAAAAAGAAAATACGACCGGCCGGGGGAAAAAGACACTCAGATCCGGGTTAACATAACGCCTTTGGATGACTTAATCCATGAATTGCCCCCCATTCGAATGATAAAGATCGATGTTGAAGGAGCAGAACACCTGGTAATTAAAGGGGCACAAAAGCTGCTGAAAAGGGACCATCCCATCCTGATTTTTGAGCATGGAAAAGGTGGAGCCGACATCTATGACGTGACTCCACAGGAAATGTATGACCTTTTGGATAATAATGGCTATAAAATCTTCCTCCTTAAAGATTATCTTAATAATAAAACCCCCTTATCCCGGCAAGAGCTGGCCAGACAGTTTCACCAACAGATAAACTACTACTTCCTGGCAGAATAGCTCCCAAAAACCACCTATTAAATTGATCCTTACTGCTTTTAGCAAGCAGGAGGATTTTTTTTCGTTTTTTTCTTTGTGGTTTCCCGATTTTTTTTTATAATTTTATATAACCATTTCCGGAGAATGGCTATAATTCTATTATATAGCCTATTATAGTTATTCCGGGAATCTGTTTTAACCCTTAAAAGCAGTTGTGTTATGACAAAGCTCCACATTTCAACAAAAAACAGTTATTGCATTAGCAAGCCGGGTTTACTGTTTTCACCCATCCTTCAAAGCTCTATTCGTTCCAGGACTGAGTTAAGTATCCTTCCCGCGATGTTCCTTGCGGTATTCCTTCCATTTATCACCGTTGCCCAGTCGGCTTTGGCAACCTACTCCTTTAGTAATGAGTGCTTGTCGGCAGGTGGTGTTCCGGCTCATCTTTCTGCTGAGGATTTTTCCATCAGCTCAGGCGTTATTTCTTTCAGTGCGTCCGGCATTGACCAGTGGAGCGGGACAGCTCCTTATGCTCAGGGTCATGGTGGCTGGGGTGTTCAGTCCCCTGTTGATGCCAGGCATTTCAATTTTCTTCTTCTTCCGGATATTACCCACAGTTTTACGGTAAGCCGTCTCACTTTTGAGTACCGGGCCACCGATGAGGGGCCTTCTGCTATGATCATAATGATCGACACCCTGGTTATTGACTCGCTGGATGTGCCTGCCAACACCACCCTGGTATATGATACGGTTCTTCCGGGCTCTCTGCAGCCCCGTTTCGATGAGGCACAGGTTAGGATAATGGCCTGGGATAATGGTTCCCGCATCACCACCGGAGGCGGTCAGTTCCGCCTCAACGATGTATCCGTTTACGGGGACGTAGTTATCCGCCCGGCTGTAATCACCTTCGATGCGGGCCACCGCTGGACAGAAGGCTCGGGTCCCCTGGGAAGCTCTTATCAAACCGACCATCTCTACCATGACCTGGGGATGGTTTTTTCCGGAGGAGATGCTATGCGGGACGGTGTCACCCTCAGAGATGGAGTCCCCTCAGCACTGGGCATGTACTCCTGGCGGCTGAGAGATGACCCGAATATACTCTGGACCGGCACATTGCAGCGAACAGGAGAACTGTTTGGCTTCGGATTTAAAGTGCGCCGGTGGGATGGGACTCAGAGCCCAGACATTGACGTCGCTTACAGTACCGACGGGGGAACCAATTATACTCAGGTGGGGACCATAGACAACACCCTGTTAAATGACTCCAGCGGGTGGGTGCTGTTTACCTATGAGCTAAGTCCCTCATTAAATGTATTGAGCCATGAGTTTATGGTAAAGCTGGAAGCCAATCAGGGAAACTCACAGCAAGTCATGATCGATGACTTTCAATATACTTTCCTTTGTACTCAACCCCGGGGATGGCTTATCACTGCCACCGACCAACTGTTTACCATCGACTTTAACAGCACCGTGGCCGGAGTAAACCACAAGCCATTCCGGGGCAGAGGGTTTTCCTTTGCTCCGGCGCCGGGAGAGCTGGACAGCCGTACCTGGAGCATTAACGGCCTCAGCGACGGAGAAATACCCTTCGGACAAATGGGCCGGCAAGGCGACTTTGCCAGAGGACACAGCACAGGAGGAGTAACAACCGGCGGGATATATGCCTTTGAGGTGACACCGGGGAACTTTTCCCTGGGGATACAGCCCACCGAGTTTGATATGAACCCCGGCGCCATTACGCTAAAAGTGACCAACCATACCGGTGAGCCGGTCAATACCCTGGCCCTGGCATATAAAGTATGGCAGTATAACGATGAAAACAGATCCGGCTCATTAATACTAAGCTATTCGGAAGACAACGTCTCCTATACGCCCGTTCCGCAGTTGAGCTTTTTCAGTGATGAAGGGGCTGCCCCTCATGCTCAATGGCAAGCCAACTACAGGGCCACCGGGGTCAGTGGGCTGAATATTGCGGATAGCGGTCATCTTTATCTTCAATGGACCATAGCAGACCACAGTGGCACCGACGCCCGCGACGAACTGGCTCTGGACCACATCCAGTTGGTATTCAACCCTTCAAACACCTTTCCCCCTGTTGAAGGCACCTACCAGAGCGTCGCAATACACAGAGAAGCCCACCTGAGCAACTCCCTCACAATAACAGATTCTCTCATATTTACCGGCCATCTTCTTCAGGCAGGCAGCCATGCGGTTACCTTTAAAGCCAGCGCCAGCATTCGTGGGCAGGGAGCGGGCAGCTATATAAACGGCACCGTAAAGATGAAAGGCGCCGGCACCTCCACGCTGCCCGCCGGCCACCAAAAGGGGCAGGAAGACCATTATGGGGCCGTAACTATAGACAACACAACGGGCAGCGCATCCGACCTGTTTTCGGTCACCTACCATTATGATACCCCCCCGGGCTACTACGCTTTTAATGCGGCCAATCACGCCCATATGCAAGCGGTGAGCCGGCTGGAGTACTGGACTATCAGCCGGGAAAGCGGCACATCTGACCCGCATATTACCCTGCATTGGGATGATACTGATGATGGTGCCAGCGGAATCACTGACCCCCCAAACATTTGCGTGGCACACTGGAACAGCAACAGCAGCCAAGCAGATAAATGGGAAGATTTGGGAGGCAACAGCCCCACAGAAACCGCCACCGGCGGAAGCATTACCGCTACCAATGTAAACGCATTCTCCCTGTTTACCTTCGGATCTTATAACCACATCACAAATCCTCTGCCCATAGAACTCCTTTCCTTTAACGGAAAAACTGAAAAAGATCACACGCGGATACAATGGACTACCGCCACTGAAACCAATAACCACTACTTTACCCTGGAACGGGCCGCAGGGAATGCAGAATTCAGTGTCGTGCAAAAAACCCCGGGCGCAGGAACCACAAACACCAAAAAAAGCTATGAATTCAAAGACTATGATGTAGATTTTAACACCGCTTATTACCGGCTAAAGCAAACCGATTACGACGGAAAATACAGCTATAGCAATGTGATACAGGTAAAAAGAAATAAAAACTCCCCTTGGAGCATGATGGCCCGGGTAGTGGAGAACACCTTATCGCTGACACTTGAAAACCTTTCTCCGGGAAGCATTCATATCGAGGCATATACCACTCACGGGCAACTATTAACCCGGGAAAAGATCTCTGAAAACAACGGGTCTTTAAGTATTTCACTAAATATCCCTCTGCGCAACCAGCTGGTAATTCTTCGAGTAAGCCATAATCAGCAAGTGAAAACCAAAATACTAAAACTCTAAATACCAGTTATCTATCTGCCAGCACTCAAAAATATGCTGCTCTGCAGATCATACACCTATCCAAATCAACACCCGAATATTCGAAAATCTCCGTAAGTCATCTTATGCATTTAAGATTTTTTGCAGCACCCGGATTCCTTATGAGCCGGGCACTGGCATATAATTTGAAGGTGCTCCCGCAGTTAATAATAGTCATATTTATAATAGATCATCCCGATAACGATCTCATCAGGGACGGCAATAACTGTAGCCGAAACCTTTTTTCCCTGCTCATTATATTTCCACTCTTTACGGTGGCTTCCATCCTGGGTCAATTTTTTCTTTGTCATCCTGCGCCCATTTTCATAAGTATAGGTAATGGCTTCAGTCACCTCATTGTTTCCATCCCGAAAGACTGCTTCTGCCAATTGCCAGCCGGGCGTATAGGAGAAAACACGCCTATATTCCAATGCTTTACCTCCCTGATAGTTATATCCCTTCTCTTCCGTTATCCGCCCCATGGCGTTAGTAGTCACGGATACCACTTCCAGTGTATCATTTTCTGAGATTTTCACTTTCCGTACAAGGTGAGACTGGTGGTTATACAAATAAACTTCCTTATAATTTCGACATCCTGTATCAGAAACACATACATTGAAAATAGCCAGGAGGTTGCCATTATCATCGGTCTCATACTTTTTTACCACAGCCAGGCTGTCGCCTTGGTATACTTCTTTTTCTGTGGGATACCCCG
Organism: Bacteroidales bacterium; assembly: GCA_003557725.1. Taxonomy (GTDB): domain Bacteria; phylum Bacteroidota; class Bacteroidia; order Bacteroidales; family PWNQ01; genus PWNQ01. Next base: position 9,587 of record PWNQ01000066.1, read on the forward strand.
GCATTCCGTTTTTGTAGGTATAAACGTATTTTATTGTATTCCCGTCTTCAGTATTAGTTTGGCTCAAAAGGCGCCCAGTTTCATCATAACGGGATTTTCTGAGCAGTTGCTCCATATTTTTATCTGCAAACTGCTGGATTTGTTCAATTCTCTTTCCGGCGATCTTCTCCTGTTCATTTTGCTTGCTGGTAAGTTGGGGCGAAATGCTGAATTGTTTTAAAAGCTCCTGTGCTTTATCCTGTTGCGCTGCACCGGGATAAGAGCGGATAAAGTACTGGAGGGCCTGTGCTGTACTTTCATTTACAGCACGTTCAAAGGCCAGTTTATCCCTGGTATTTGTGGCCTTTTTGACTTGTTCTGCACCGGGATATTTTTCAATAAACGCGTTATAAGCCTCCAACGTGTTTAAAAAGGCTGTCATTTCGAATGCTTTATTATTGCGAAGCTTTCTGACCTCCTTTGCTTTCTCCGATTGGGGGAACTCTTTGAGGAACCGGTCATAGTAATCCACGCTGTTAAGGGCTATTACCCGCTCATATTCCGTGTTCTCCAACCATTCTCCGGCTTTTTCCGCGTAGTCTGACCGGGGGTGCTCCCGGATAAAATCTCTTATCGCCAGCATATCTTGCTGTTCAATGGCTTTATTATATTTCAGCCGCACTATGGCTTGCTTAGCGGAGTCAGCATAAGCCGCCTCAGGGAACTTTTTTATATACCGCTCATAAGCATAAATGGTATTGAATCCTTTTGCCTCCTCCCAGGCCAGGTTGTCTCGTAGCTCTCGGATCTCCTGCTGACCCGGAGCTCCTGAAAACACTTCCAGATACTGTTCCAACTGTTGCCGGGAAGGCTTCATTTTCAGAATAGAAACGTACCTGCTATCCAAAGATTCCAGCAGTGCATTCATATCCTGATCATTAACAATCCGGCGGGCATTATCTTTACCGGAGGGGTCCAGCCCTTCAAACAACTTTACAGCTTTAAGGGAGTAATTAAGGGCCTGATAAAGATCATGCCCCTGGTATTTCTCTTCTGCATATACCATAGCCAGTCCATAGCTGGCTGCCGGCTTTTCATAGGTATCCCCATCTGCCATTACCTCCCGGAAAGTTCCTAAGGCACGGTCAAACCGCTCTCGGTTGAGCTGACGAAACCCTCGGCTGATATTTTGCGCCTCTAAAAAGGCAATTAGCCCAATAAAAAAAATGGCTGTGAGAATAATTTTTTTGTTCATACCCTTATGATTAATAATTTATCCCTGATCTGCAGAAGAAATATTGAGGCCGGTCTAAAAGGCCGAAAAAAAAGATCCCTATTTAGGCCGGTCTCATTCTTGCCTCTGCAAAAATAATAAATAATCAACCCCCGGGAAAAGCAGATTGGTAATACCTGGTCATCTTAGCTTCTTTCGCTGAAGGTCAGCTTTCGGCCCTTTCTAAAGCAATAATTTATTATAAATTCTGTTTTATTTTATGTTTATCAATAATTAAGCCGTTATGCGACCAGGACTTTTTGTGCTCTTTTTTGCACTTTTCTCCCCATCTCTTTTTTCTCAGGGCATTGGTATCGGCCAGTGGCGCGAGCACCTTCCCCATTCACAGGGAAGGGCCGTGACGGCTTCCGATCATAAAGTATACTGTGCCACAGAACACGCAGTCTTTTCTTTGGATAAAAGGGACAACAGTTTATCCTTTTTAACCCGGATAAACGGCCTGTCCGATGTGGGTATTTCAGCCATAAATTATCACCACCCCACAAAAACCCTGGTGATCGCTTATAGCAACTCCAATATAGACCTGATAAGGCCTTCCGGGCAGATAGTGAATGTTGCCGATATATACCGTAAGTCCATGACCGGCAACAAAACCATTAATCATATCTCTTTTCGTGGCAACCTGGCCTACCTGGCCTGTGGATTTGGCATTGTAGTCCTGGACATGGAGCAAGAGGAGGTCAGAGACACATATATCATTGGCCCCGAAGCAACTTATCTCAATGTGTTGGCCCTGGCCATCAATGATACTACTATCTTTGCCGCCACTGAAAACGGACTGTACCTGGCCCATGATTACCAAAACAAAAACCTTTTAGACTTTCGGTCGTGGGAGAAGGACAGCAGCATGATCAAGCCCCATGCCCCCTATAGCGACATTGCTATTTTTCAAAACTACCTGTTTGTGATCAACCCCAACCCCGGATACGCCACAGACACCCTTTTTTACTACCATAACGGACAATGGGATTACTACGATACTATTAATCAGGTGGATAACTTTTTCCGCATACGTGCTTTTGAGGATATACTAGTTCTGGTGGCTGAAGACAACATTGACCTCATTGATACTTCCCTGACCCTTCTCAGGAAAATATACACTTATGGTGACTCCCATCCCAGGGCACGGGATGCCTTGCTGGATGAAGATGGTTATGTCTATGTTGCGGACCACAGCCAGGGGTTAGCAAAGAGTCCTCGTCAATGGCTTTTTGAGATCATTAATCCCGGCGGTCCCCGCTATATCAACAACTGGTCTATGGCTTATGGGAGTGGTACTGTTTGGGTAGCCACCGGAACCATCAACTCCTCCTGGGGAAACCTTTACCAGCGCACTGGTATTGCCCGGTTTGCAGGCAACCGCTGGCAGTCCTGGCATCTTCAGAATGAGCCCGCCTTTGATACCATATTTGATGTTGTGGATATTGCCGTTAACCCCTCCAATGGCAGCCATGCTTTTGCTGCCAGCTGGGGCAAGGGGCTTATAGAGATGAAAGACGGGCACCCGGTGAATGTTTACACCCCAGAAAACAGCACCCTGGAATACCGCCCCGGCCAAAATTTCCTGGGGGTGGCCGGCGTGACCTTTGACAGAAACCAAAACCTGTGGGTTACCAACTCCTTTGTAGCCAACGGGCTGTCCATGCGCACCATCAATGGAGAGTGGAGGTCCTTTGACCTGAGGCCCGCTGTGGCAAGCAATGAACTGGGAGAACTGATCATCGATGACCTGGGACAAAAATGGATCATCGCCCCTCGGGGAGGGGGAATAATCGTCTTTAACCATAACGAAACATATGACAACCCCCACGACGACAGAGTTATCAGACTATCAACCACCGAAGGCAACGGGAACCTGCCTTCATCCAACGTGATGGCACTGGCCAAAGACCGGGACGGGGTGATCTGGATAGGAACTGATGAAGGAATTGCAGTGGTCTACTCCCCGGGCAACGTATTCACAGGGCAAAACTTTGATGCACAACAAATATTCATCCCCCGGGGAGATGGAACCAACCTGGGTACGTTTTTGCTGGAAACGGAAACCGTTACCGATATCCTTGTTGACGGAGCCAACAGGAAATGGATTGGCACCGCCAGGGGAGGACTATTCCTCATGAGCCCCGAGGGAACCCGCCAAATACAACACTTTACCCGTGAAAACTCCCCGTTACTGTCCAACGCTATTACCAGCTTGGCAATGAACGACCAAACCGGAGAATTGTTTATCGGCACCGACAAAGGGATCCTTTCTTATAAAGGGGAAGCCACCAAAGGACAAGAGCAGCATATGGACGCCTATGCTTACCCAAACCCGGTACCATCGGGATATAATGGCAAAATAGCCATCAAAGGACTGGTAACCGATGCCAACGTGAAAATCACTGATGTGGCCGGAAACCTCATCTTTCAAACCATCGCCCGGGGAGGACAGGCCATTTGGAACGGGAAAAATTTTCAGGGCCAAAAAGCCCACTCCGGAGTGTATCTGGTATTTTCCAGCAACCAAAACGGAGAAGAAACAATGGTCACCAAAATCCTGTTTATGCGATAATATAAAGCTATAAACAGATGCATCACAGCACTAAAAATGAGTGAACCCAGAAAACTTAAAGGGATATTAATCCGTACTACCCGGTACAACGACCATAGTGTTATGGCTAAAATGTATACCCGGGAAATGGGAATGCAGTCCATGATTATCCGGGGAACAGGAAAATCAAAAAAAAACAGGAAAAACGGACTGCTGCAGCCTTTAAATATTTTGACCCTGGAAACCTGGTATCAGCCACAAAAAAATATGCATCATGTTAAAGAGATGGCTTTAGCACACCATTATATCAACCTGCACCAGGGAGACATGGTGAGATCATCCATCATCATGTTTATCAATGAGCTTATTTACAAATCTATCCGGGAAGAAGAGGAAAACGGACCTTTGTTTGACTTCATTTGTAACTCCTTGATGGAACTTGACAAGAGCACAAGCAAGGTTATAAATTTTCATCTTGTTTTTACGCTACACTTCAGTCGGTTTCTAGGTTTTTTCCCGGAGTCACGTAACCCACAGGGCAAGACATACCTGGACTTGCACGAGGGGCGCTTTACGTCTTCAGAGCCTCTGCACCCCCAATACATCAGTGGTGATACCCGGGAGCTTTTTGAAAAGATTTTGGCAACCGACTACCAAAACATGGGGGAATTACATCTGTCCAACGGGGACCGAAAAGTGCTGTTAGCGCTGCTCATTGATTACTACTCCATTCATTTACATGGCTTTGGATCAATGAAGACCCCACAAGTACTGGAAAGCCTTTTCTCTTGAGGGGTATCATTTTTTATTTATTTTTGCTTATTCATAAAATACGTATTGGTTATGCCTTTAGTATTCACTGATGATTTAAAGCGAGAGGTCACGCTTGCATCTCACCCTGAGCGAATTGTTTCTTTGTGTCCTTCCATTACCGAGACATTGGTAAAACTTGGGCTGTCAAGTAAGCTGGCCGGTCGTACCGATTACTGCTATCGTCCGGAGGAGGAGGTAGAGCATATCCCCCGGTTGGGAGGGCCCAAAGATATCCGTATTGAGGAGCTAAAGGAAATTGCCCCCCAACTGATAATCGCTGTTCGCGAAGAAAATAGCCAGGAACAGATCAACACTTTACAAGAGCGTTTTCCAGTTTTTGTTTTTGATGTTACAACTTACAGTCAGGCCCTGGACATGATCAATAAGCTGGGAGAGCTCACGGGAAAAGAAGATAATGCCGTTGAAATGGCCCATGAGATCGACCAGGCATTTGCTCAGATCCCACAGCTAACAACTCCATTATCTTTTTTATACCTTATCTGGAAGGACCCTTTAATGGCCGCCGGCAAGCGTACTTATATCAACAGTATTCTCGCGGCCCATGGGTTTGTGAACTGCCTGGATTCCTTTATCCAGCGATATGTCACTTTGAACATTGAAGTTTTCAAAAAGCTATCTTTTGATTTGGCCTTACTCCCCTGTGAGCCCTATGAGTTTACAGAAGAAGACCGTAAGGATGTGCTGGCTTTTTTCCCTCACTCGGATGTCCGCCTGGTAGACGGAGAAGCGTTCAGCTGGTATGGATACCGGATGTTATCCGCCGCATCTTACCTCAAAGAGCTGATTTTGTCTCTCAACAACAAATAGAGCCACCCCTAAAAGGTCCATTTTATCCCCGGGCCGGGCATCATATTAAAGCCCTCAACAATAAAATTATGCGTTAACTCCAGTCGCCCCCCGGCTGAAAAATGGTCCGTCACATTATACCAGGCCTGCACCTCTGTCATAAACACATAATCCGTGGAAACGCCCTCCAGTATCTGCCTTTCTTTCCAAAAATCTGCATATCCGTCCACCGTAACATTCCCGTCGAAAAAGTTTAAATCCCATACCCCTGTGACCTGAAAAGAAAGGTCCTCTTTAAAACGGATATACTTATACATGGCCTGAAGGACAAACACATGAGAATAATCTTCATTGGCAAAAGTATAATGTCCTCCCAGTAGCCAGGCATCATTAATATCATAGGTCCCCATGGCCCCATTGAGCGCATATTGTCCAAAGCCCCCATTATATTCCAGATGGATCTCAAAAGGGGATTCCCAGAACTTCAGCCCCCGGGCGATCTCCCAATAAACCATATTCACACCCCTCAGGCCGGGGGCTTCTCCATAATACTTATCCACAAAAAAATATGTAGACCCCCAGGCATCCTCTTTATGCATTTCTATCCGGGTGGCAAGGTGGGGCTTTTCTGCTCCAAAGAGATAATGAAGCTGGAGGTTTTGAGCTCCCAGTTGCTGGCCTGCAAAAACAACAGCCAGTAAAAACAAACACTTTTTCATGCTATAGATTTATGATATATGGACAGGGCATTGCTTAACACGTGCCAAAAAGCGTGCAAAAATAGCAAATTCACGAATACCGGATGGCCTGCGGGGAGCCCATTAATAATTATGGCAGCGGGCCCTTCCGGGGATTAAGGATCAGACCCTTTCCAATGAACTTGTAATTTGTCAGGGTTGAAAAATTTTTTCTCTCTATTAGCGGTGGCACAATTGTATATTTTTTTTTACTTTTACGGTTTCAAACAAAAACCCTTTAGTCATGACAAAAAACATTTCACTTTCACTGGACAATTTATCGGATTTCTTTCCTTCGCATTTCACTGACGAGCAAAGAGCCAGGGCACAGACTTTATTTTTAAAAGAGCTTGCCCATGCTGCACATGGTTTTTACAAGGGGAAGATACAAGTGCTACCCAAGGCACCGGTACCGGCATTTAACTGGTTTAATGTGTGGTATACTCCGGGTGTTTCCCGTGTATCCACGGCGATCCGGGATGACAATGACGCTTCTTTCGAGCTTTCTAACCGTGGGAACCTGGTTGCGGTGGTCAGCGACTCCACCCGTGTATTGGGAGACGGGGACGTTACTCCTCCCGGGGGTCTGGGGGTTATGGAGGGGAAGGCATTTCTGATGAAATACCTTGGCGGGTGTGATGCGGTGGCTTTGTGTATAGACAGTAAAGATAAAGACGGGAATGCTGACCCTCAGAAGGTCATTGACTTTGTAAAGATGGTTCAGCACAGTTTTGGAGCCATCAACTTGGAAGACATCAGCCAGCCTAACTGCTTCAAAGTGCTGGATACCTTAAGGGAGGAGTGTGATATCCCGGTATGGCATGATGATGCTCAGGGGACGGCATGTGTTACTTTAGCCGGCATTATCAATGCATTAAAGCTGGTAAAAAAGGATATTAATTCTACAAAAATGGTGCTTTACGGGGCGGGTGCTTCCAATACGACCATTGCCCGGTTGCTGATGGCTGATGGTGCCGCCCCTGAAAACCTGATCCTTTTTGATTCTCAGGGGAGTCTGCATAAAGGGCGCAACGACATTGAGTCGGATCCCCGTTTTTACACCAAGTGGAATCTTTGCAAGACCACCAATCCCGGCGGGGTTGAAGATATTGAAGAGGCCATGGAAGGGGCAGACGTGCTCATTGCCTTATCCAGGCCTGGCCCGGGCGTGGTAAAGCCACATTGGATCAAGAAGATGGCTGACCGTCCGGTGGTATTTGCCTGTGCCAATCCGGTTCCTGAGATTTATCCTTACGAAGCCAAAAATGCAGGGGCTTACATTGTGGCTACCGGGCGGGGTGACTTCCCCAACCAGGTAAACAACTCCATTGGCTTTCCGGGCATATTAAAGGGAGCCCTCATGACCCGGGCCAGCTCTATTACTGATAATATGGCCATTGCAGCAGCTCATGCTTTGGCAGATTATGCCGAAAAGCGAGGCATTACCCCAGAAAACATTGTCCCTAACATGGATGAAGCTCCGGTATTCCCGGAAGAAGCTGCCGCTGTAGCTGTTCAGGCCGTTAAAGACGGAGTGGCACGCAGGCCTTTGTCCTATGAAAAAGCACTGGAAATAGCCAAAAAAGATATTACCCTGGCACGGGAAACCACACAGGCCCTAACTGAAGGCGGGTTTATCCAGCCACCCCCCCAAAGCCTCATCGATAACGCCTTTGAAAAGGCTATGGAACAAATGAAAAAAGCATAGCGCCCAGGTTATTATTTTTTCTTTTTTTTGTACTCTGTTTTTGTACCCAATGCAGGTGCCCTGGGACATGGAGACAGACATAGCTAAAACAGAGACAAAAAGGGAATCATTATGTACGAACATATCACCGGAAGGCTTTCCGAAAGCACCCCGGCCACGGCAGTTATCGACTGCCAGGGGGTGGGTTATTTGATGCATATCTCGTTGTATACGTTTACCGCACTGGGGAAAAAAGACAAAAGCCAGGCCGTTACCCTGTACACCCATTTGGTGGTTCGCGAAGATGCCCACCTGTTATTTGGCTTTTCCGGTAAAAAAGAACGGAAGCTGTTCCGTTTGCTCATCGGAGTAAATGGGGTGGGAGCCAATACTGCCCGGATGATCCTTTCCACCCTAAGCCCCGAAGAGGTTACTGAAGCCATCCTGGGCGGGCAGGTAGAAACACTCAAAAGCGTTAAAGGCATTGGGGCTAAGTCTGCCCAAAGAATTATTCTGGACCTGAAAGACCAACTCAGAAAGGGAGCTGAACAAGGGGATATTTTAGCTCCAACGCACAATACCACACGGACTGAAGCGTTATCTGCATTGACCATGCTGGGCTTCCCGGAGAGCACAGCTGATCGTGCACTAACCAAAGTGCTCAGGGCTCTACCCGCAGATACATCTGTGGAAAATTTGATAAAAGAAGCATTGAAGGCACTGTAGAGTATGTATTAACAGACAGATAATCCATTTAGAGTTGGTCCATTTGAATAAATATATTTCCTGCCCGGCAATCCTTATGGTGCTCTTGATATGTATCAGCCCCGGGAGCATTTCCACCCACCCGTTGGATGAGGCCTCCCTGAAGGATCTTCACTGGCTTCCGCCGGATACCATCCCCACCGACACTTTGCCTTACCCCTTACCCCATGATGACTCGCCCTTTAAGAGCCCTTTTGACCATAAGCTGTTTTTACAGGACCCCCAAAATTTTACCACCGAGGTTGAATACGACCCGGAGACCAACCGGTATTACTTTATCCGGAAAATTGGCTCTTTGGAATACCGCCTTCCCACGTACATGACTTTTGAGGAGTATATGGAGTACAGCATGGAGCAGACCATGCGGTCTCACTGGCAGGAACGGGTAAGACAGGACCGCAGCGAAGACGGAGGCGGGCTGATCCCCTCTATCCGGCTGGGAGATATGGGATCGGATATCTTTGGAGGAAATACTATTGATATCCGGCCACAAGGCAGTGTGGAGCTTATCTTTGGTGTCAACTCCAGCAAGAGAGAAGACCCCGCACTGGATGTTAAGCAGCAGAGAACCACCAATTTTGACTTTCAGGAGAAAATCCAAATGAGCGTAGATGCTCAGGTGGGAGAAAAAATAAACTTTGGCGTAAATTACGATACAGAAGCAACCTTTGACTTTGACAATGAAATGAAGCTTCAGTATGAAGGGGACGAAGATGAAATCTTTCAGCTTATCGAGGCCGGAGACATTTCCATGCCCCTCACCGGGACTTTGATCCGTGGAACCCAACGGTTGTTTGGGATAAAGACGGTAATGCAGTTTGGAAACACCACAGTAACGTCTGTATTTTCCAAGCAGGAAAGTGAGACCTCTAACATCACCGTGGCCGGAGGCGCAGAAACCCAGGAGTTTGAAATAAAAGCGGATGACTATGAAGATAACCGTCACTTTTTTCTGGCCCAATATTTCCGCGAACATTATGACGAAGCCCTGGAGGAGCTGCCGGTGGTCAACTCGCCCATAAATATTACCAAAATAGAAGTTTGGGCAACCAATATCGGCCCTGCTACCACAGAGAACCGTAACCTGATCGCTCTTCAGGACCTGGGGGAAAAGGAGCCGTTTCGAAAAACCATCAACCCCAACTTTGCGGCAGGCCCCTATCCCGATAATAATGCCAACGACATGCTGGTTTCCATGCTCAACCCGGCCCAACTGCGGAACATCAATACGGTTACCAACTATATCAGTAACGCAGCTCCAGAATTTGTCAACGGTGTAGACTTTGAAAAGATCGAAAATGCCCGAAAACTTCGGGAAACAGAGTATTCCGTCAACAGCAAGCTGGGGTTTATTTCCATGAACTCCCGTTTGAACCCGGATCAAATTCTGGCCGTGGCTTTTCAATATACCGTAATTGGCAGCGACTCGGTCTATCAGGTGGGAGAATTTTCCACCGACGGCATCTCCGCACCCAATGGTTTAATAGTAAAGCTACTGAAAAGCACCTCTCAGAACACCAGGATTCCCATGTGGGACCTGATGATGAAAAACGTGTATTCTCTGGGAACCTATCAAATCGACCCCCAGGACTTTCGCTTCAATGTCCTTTACCAGGATGCGGAAAGCGGAGTCCCCATGGGCTATCTTAACGAAAGCAATATCCGCGGGATTCCTTTGATCCGTGTGTTAAACCTGGACAATGTGAATGTAAACATGGAACCTGTCCCCGATGGTGTTTTCGACTTTATTGATAATGCCGCTACCCAGGGAGGCACCGTGCAATCCAACCGGGGTCGCATTTACTTCCCCGTAGTGGAGCCTTTTGGAAGCGCTATCCGGGAGGCCATTGACGACCCTGACCTTGCCGATAAGTATGCTTACGACTCCCTCTATACCATGACTAAGCACAATGCCCGCCAGTACCCTGATAAAAACCGGTTTGTGATGATGGGGATTTACAAATCATCCTCCGGGGCAGAGATATCCCTCAATGCCATGAATGTCCCCGAGGGATCGGTAACCGTTACTGCCGGTGGAGTACCCCTTCAGGAAAATGTGGACTATACGGTTGATTATACCCTGGGGAGGGTAAAGATCATCAATGAAGGCGTACTCCACTCAGGCACCCCCATTAACATCTCCATGGAGTCTTCCAGTTTGTTTAACGTACAAACCAAGACCCTGGTAGGCACCCATGTTAATCATCTTATCAGTGATAAAGCCAATGTGGGGGCCACGTTTATGAACCTCACCGAACGCCCCATCACTCAAAAGGTAAACTACGGCAACGAACCCATATCCAACACCATTTGGGGGCTTAACGGCACCTATCAGGATGAGTCTCGCTTTCTAACCCGGATGGTGGATAAAATCCCCCTTATTGACACCAAAGCCCCTTCCCGTGTCACCTTTGACGGGGAGTTTGCCCATCTCATCCCTGGCCACGCCCGCGGAATTGGCCGGGAAGGGACGGCATATATTGATGACTTTGAAGGCAGTGCTTCCAGCATCAACCTGAAAAACCCGGGGCGATGGACCATTGCCAGCACCCCCCAAAAGCAGCCGGACCTGTTCCCCGAGGCGGAAACCGACAGCCTGGCCTATGGATTCAACCGCGCTCTGTTCAACTGGTTTGTTATCGACCCCATTTTTACACGGCCCAACAACCTTACCCCCGACCATATCCGCAACAATCCCGACTTGCTGTCCAACCATTATGTGAGGGAGGTACTGGAAAAGGAGGTGTTCCCTAACAAAGAAACACCCAACAACCAGCCCACCAACCTGGCCGTTCTCAACATGGTGTTTTATCCCGAAGAACGGGGCCCCTATAACTATGATGTGGAAGGAGGCATCTATTCTTCCGGACTCAATAATGACGGAAGCCTCAAAGACCCCGAAACACGTTGGGGAGGGATTATGAGAAGCATTGATGCTTCCGATTTTGAGGCCACTAATGTAGAATATGTGGAGTTCTGGCTTATGGATCCGTTTATTGACCCCGACGGAGCCGGCCCGGAAGCACCACTCCAGGACGCAGGAGACTTGTACATAAACCTGGGAGATATCTCAGAGGATATTTTGAAAGACGGACGAAAGTCCTTTGAAAACGGGCTCCCCACCTCCGACCAGGTCACCAATGTGGATACCACTATCTGGGGGCGTGTGCCCACCTTGCAGTCCCTTACCAACGCCTTTGACAACAATCCAACCTCCCGGGAGTATCAGGATGTTGGGCTGGATGGTCTGAGCACCGAAGATGAGCGTTCCTTTTTTCAGGAAACTTATCTGGACCGCATCATAAACACGCCCGGACTGGGTACTAATTCCCAGGCCTACCAAAATGCATGGGATGACCCGTCCAATGATAACTACCGTTATTTCAGAGGATCTGATTACGACAATATGGAGGTGGGCATTCTGGAACGGTACAAGCGCTTTAATGCAATGGAAGGGAACTCTCCCACGGCAGACCAGTCGCCGGAATCATACCCCACTCAGGCCACTACACGCCCCGATGGGGAAGACCTGAACAGAGATAACACCCTCAACGAATCGGAAAACTACTACCAGTATCACGTGCGGCTTGATCCCACGGAAATGGAAGTAGGGCAAAACTATATCACCGATGTACACAAAGCGCCGGTTACCCTGCCCAATGGAGACCAAACCCAGGTCAACTGGTATCAGTTTAAGATCCCGGTCAGAAACCCGGATAAAGTGGTTGGAAATATCCAGGATTTTAAATCCATCCGTTTTATGCGGATGTATATGCGTGGGTTTGATGAACGTGTGGTACTACGCTTTGCCACGCTAGATTTAGTGCGCAGTGAATGGCGGTCCTATAACTACTCTTTGCTGTATCCGGGAGACTACCTTCCCAACGACCAGCAAGGGATAACCAACTTTACCGTCTCTACGGTAAATATTGAAGAGAATGGCCAGCGCACCCCAATTCCGTATATGCTTCCTCCGGGGATTGAGCGGGAGCGCAACCTGGCAACGTATAATATGCAACGGCTTAATGAGCAATCCATGAGCATGCGGGTAACCGACCTGGTAGATGGCGATGCCCGGGCCGTTTTTAAAACTGCCGACCTGGACATGCGACGGTATGAGCGACTCAAAATGTTTATTCATGCAGAGAAAGCTTTTGCCGACCAGGATATCCAGGACGGTGATCTCACCGTGTTTATTCGTCTTGGGACCGACTTTACCAATAACTACTATGAGTATGAGGTCCCCGTAAATTTTACTCCTTGGAATGTGGGGTTTGATGCCGAAGCGATCTGGCCCGATGAGAACGAAATGGATATCCGCCTTAAAGACCTGATCAACGCCAAACAAGAGAGAAACGTGGCTATGAGGGAAGGAAACAGCAATTACCGGCTGTCCATCCCATATATAATATATGACGGAGACCGGAAAATTACCGTTAAGGGAACGCCAAACCTGGCAGAAGTAAAAACCATTATGATCGGGGTTCGGAACCCCAAAAAACAAACCATTACCGATGACGATGACGGGCTTCCTAAAAGTGCCGAAATATGGGTCAATGAATTGCGCCTCACCGACTTCACCAATGAAGGAGGATGGGCAGCTACTGCCAGAGCCAGCGCGGACCTGGCAGACCTGGGAAACATCACCGTAGCAGGGAATATCTCCACTCCCGGGTTTGGGAGTATTGAAGAAACCATTAGCGAACGCCAAATGGAAAGAATCTATCAATACGACATTGCTACCAACTTGCAACTGGGGAAGTTCTTCCCGGAAGAGATCGGCCTTAGCATTCCTATGCACTTCGACTATTCCGAATCTTTCAGCGACCCGGAGTATAATCCGCTGAACCCGGATGTGAAATTTGAAGATGACCTGGCCACATATCCCCGCGAAGAACAAAAGGATTCTGTGAAAACGCTCTCCCAGGAATATACCCGCAGGAAAAACCTCAACTTTATGAACGTGCGAAAAAACCGCACCGGGGCCTCCTCAGAACCACGCCCCTGGAATGTGGAAAACTTTAATATCTCCTATTCATACAATGAGGTATACCACCGAAGCATAGATATTGAACACGATATTATGAAAAGATACAGCGGGTCATTGGGTTATAATTACTCCACCAATCCCAGGCCAGTAAAGCCCTTTGAGAATATTGATTTTTTGAGCAGCCCCTACCTGGCACTTATCCGTGATTTTAATTTTTATTACGTGCCCCGTTCTTTTTCTTTCTTAACCAACATGGACCGAACCTATTCAGAAAACCTTCTAAGGAACAAAATACAGGCAGATATTTTAATTGACACCACCTATTTAAAGACCTTTGACTGGAATCGCCAATATGATTTACGTTATGACCTTACCCAGTCTTTGCAACTGGATTTCCGTGCAAATGCCATGGCCCGGATCGATGAGCCCCCGGGGCGAATGGATAAGGCCGACAGCGACTACTCTGCCAAGGTGGATACCATCTGGGATAATGTATTTGACTTTGGCCGGATGGAACAATACTCCCATTCCGGCTCCCTAACTTATAACGTGCCTTTTGCCAAGTTCCCTTTGCTGAACTGGATTAACACAACGGCTACATATAAAACCGATTATTTGTGGACTGCCGCCCCCAGAGCAGCCGAATACCTTGGGAACACCATTGAAAACTCCAATAGTGTACAAATCAACGGGAGCTTAAATATGACCACCCTGTACAATAAAGTGGATTATTTACAAAAGATCAACAGCCGTGGGCAAGCCAGAGGGGGACGGGGGCGCCCCGGAGGAGCCAGGGGGCAAAATATGCAGGGCAGAGGAGCCGATGAAGAAGAGGAAGAAGAGTCTATCTTCAGAAAAATACTGGATAATTCGCTTAGAATGATGATGTCCGTACGAAATGTGTCTATAAATTATAACGAAAGTAACGGAATGGTCCTGCCCGGATTTGAGCCGGAACCCACCATTTTGGGGCACAACTTCAATCTCAACGCCCCGGGACTGGGATTTGTATTTGGCGAACAATCCGATATCCAAAGACGGGCTATTGAAAACAACTGGCTCACCACCAGCGACCGGCTTAATGCCGCCTATATGAAAAAGCATACACAAACCCTCAACGCCAGAGCAACTATTGAGCCTTTTAGAAACTTTAATATCCAGGTAACCGCCTCCCGAAACGCTTCGGAAAGCTTCCAGTCATACTTCCGTGCCGACAGCCTGGGGAATTTCCAAAACTACTCCCCCACTGAGCGGGGAGACTTCAGCATCTCATATCTCACCTGGAATACCGCCTTTATTACTGACCACCCCAGCACCTATTCCAACGAGAACTTTGAGAACTTCCAGTCTTACCTTATGACCATTGCCAACCGTCTCTCCGGCAATAACCCTCATTCCGATTTCAATACCCGCGACAGCCTGGGGTTCCCGGACGGATACAGTATGACCCAACAAGATGTAATGGTCCCCGCTTTCCTGGCAGCATATACGGGAAGAGACCCAGAAAACCAAAGCCTAAGCTACTTCCCTTCCATCCCAATGCCCAACTGGAGGATTACATTTACCGGCCTTACCCAGATCGACTTTATTGGTAAGTATTTTAGGAATATCGCCATAAACCATTCTTATAACTCCACCTATACCATTAACAGCTTTGAAAGCAATATGCACTACCGGGAAGGGGATGACGGATTCCAGTATGTACGTAACCAAACCAATGTGTTTTTTCCGAAACATGATATTAACCAAATTATGATCAATGAGCAGTTCAGCCCACTTATCAGTCTGAACATGACCATGCATAACAGCTTAATGGCCCGTGTGGAAATCAGGAAATCCCGAAACCTGGCCCTGAGCTTTGCCAATAATCAGGTCACGGAAGTGAGCAGTAATGAATATGTATTCGGCACCGGATACCGGATTAAAGACCTGGAGTTTGTAGTGACCAGCGGAGGCCAGGCCCGGCGCTTAAGCAGTGATCTGAATATAAAAGTGGATGTATCTATTCGGGATAACAAAACCATCCTGAGAAAGATGGTGGAAGATGCCAACCAGATATCCGCAGGCCAGAAAGTGGTCTCTATCAACACCTCTGCGGATTATATGATAAGCCAGTCCATAAACCTGCGGGTATTTTACGACCAGGTCATCAACAACCCCTACGTATCCACCCAGTTTCCCAACTCCAATATCAATGCCGGGCTGGGGATCAGCTTTATGCTGGCTCAGTAAGAGGGCGAAGTTTATACCTGCTATGCCGGATCCAGGAGGGTCATATCAAAAACCCGGGCCAGATGATTTCTGGTTTTATCCCTGACCAGCGCAATGTCCACCGGCTCCCCCAGCTCTTTTTCCATGGAAGTAACTCCTTTGTCCATAAGCCCGCACGGGTTTATATGCCTGAAGTAACCCAGTTGGGTATTAACATTAAAGGCAAACCCGTGCATGGTCACAAATCGGCTGGCTTTTACTCCAATAGCACATATTTTCCGGGCCTTACCGGGAACATCTCCGTCCAGCCAAACCCCGGTAGCGGATTTCAGGTGGCCGCCATTTATGCCATACTCATCCAATACCCCGATAACGGCTTCTTCCAGCATTTCAATATAGCGTTTCAACCCAATACGGAAAGCCTCCAGGTCAATGATGGGGTACCCCACAATCTGTCCCGGGCCATGATAAGTAATATCTCCTCCACGGTCTATCTTGTAATAAGTGGCATTAATGGATTTTAAAAAGGCTTCATTGACCAGAAGGTTATTGGAAGCCCCATGCTTCCCCAGTGTATATACATGAGGATGTTCACAGAGTAGCAGGTAGCCCTTCGCCCCTTCATATAGTCCGTCTGACTGTCCCATTTTTGCCTCCAGCACCTGGCCATGCTTTTGGATCTGGTGGTCCCAGGCTCTTTTATAATCTATCAGCGAGAGGTCTTCAAATATAACATTATGCGACATCTTATATTTATTGTAAGTGTTTATGTGCATGATAGGATGACCGCACCAGAGGGGCACTTTCCACAAACTTAAACCCTTTCTCCAGCCCTGTGCGCTCATACTCCTCAAACTGCCCGGGAGTGACAAAGCGTTTTACTTCCAGGTTGCCGGGTGATGGCTGTAAATATTGCCCCAGGGTCATCACCTCACATCCGTTTTCCAGCAAGTCATCCATGGTTTCATATACTTCTTCATCTGTTTCTCCCAGTCCTACCATGATGCCCGATTTTGCCCGCACTCCGGCATCACTGATTTGCTTTATCACCTTCAGGCTTAAATGATACTGTGCCCTGCTCCGTACTTCAGGGGTAAGCCTGCGCACCGTCTCCAGGTTGTGTGACACCACTTCCGGCCGGGTGTTGAGCACTTTTTCAATGAGGTTTTCCTTCCCCTGAAAATCGGGGATAAGAGCCTCAATGGTCACTTCCGGGTTATCTTTTTTTATTTGCCTGATGGTCATTTCCCAGTGTTCGGCTCCCAGGTCGTCCAGGTCATCCCGATCTACAGAGGTAATTACCACATGCTTAAGGCCAAACTCCTTCACTGACCCGGCGATCTGAGCCGGCTCTTCCCCATCGGGGGGAGCCCCTTTTCCGGTTTTTACATTGCAGTACCCACAGGCGCGCGTGCATATATCGCCCAGGATCATATATGTAGCTGTCTGATGCTCCCAGCATTGCCCAATATTGGGACACTTACCGCTAACACATATGGTATTTATATTTCTGTTTTTCAGCTTTTTATAAACATCGTGATAGCTGCTGCCTATGGGCATTTTCACTTTAAGCCAGGATGGCTTTCGCTGGCCCGCCACCTGATTACCGGCCTTTTTCATTATTCTATGTTGTTTATTAACCAAATAAGGAACTTATCACTATTGCGGTTCACTATTGCGGTGGGTTACCGTTTTTTTAACCCAACATTATGCTCCGTGCCCCATTCATCTATTATTCAAGGGAGCTGCCATATAGCCCCATTTCCTTTATATAATCATAAACCCCTTCATCCAACAAATAACGCATATCTTTTCCCTGGCGTATACCTTCCCGGATCATTTTAGCCGATATCTCCATCAGGGGAGCATCCACCAGTTTTATAGCGGGGTGTTGGGAAAGGTTGCCGGGGTCATACCCGGGTCTGGGATACACATAAATGGGATACCGTTCTAAGATCTCCCGGTAATTTTTCCATTTATGAAGGGTGCTCAGATTATCGGTCCCCATGATCAAAGCGAAGGTTCTTCCGGGATATTTTTCATCCAGCACGGTTAATGTATGGATGGTATATCCGGGTTTTGGAAGCGTAAACTCCACGTCGCTGGCCCGGAAGCGGGCATCATCCTTAATAGCTTCCTTAACCAGGTTCAGGCGGTGATGGTCTTTAAGCAGGTTTTTTTTCTTTTTAAAAGGGCTTTGCGGAGAAATCACAAACCATAAGTGATCCAGTGGGGAGTTTTCCACAATCTCACTGGCAACGATCAAATGGCCCACATGAATCGGGTTGAATGACCCGAAGAACAGTCCTGTTTTTTGGTCAATCTGTGCCATTTCACTTATCCCTTTTTCAGAAACTGGTCAATTCCCATTATGGCCTCGCTTACTGCCTCCTCCAGGTTATCGTTTACAATAACCTTATCAAAATTATGGGCGTAAACCAACTCTGTTTTGGCCTTGTTCAACCGTTGATTTATGCTTCGGTCATCATCCCGGGCACGTATTTCCAACCTTCTTTTCAGCTCCTCCAAAGAAGGGGGCATAATAAATAAGCCCAGGGATTGGTCAGGATATTTTTTCTTTATGTTCAGCCCTCCATTTACGTCCACATCAAAGATCACATGGTTTCCCTTTTTCCATATGCGGGTTAGTTCAGACTTTAAAGTACCATAATACTGTTTTTGGTAGACCTGTTCATACTCCAGAAACTCATCCTGTTCGATGGATCGCTTAAAAGCCTGTAGTGTCATAAAATAATAGTCTTCCCCGTGCTTTTCATCTTTCCTGGGCTGACGGGTAGTGGCACTGCGAGAAAACTCTATATTCCCAAAATGCTTCAATACTTCTTTAATTATGCTTGTCTTTCCGGAGCCTGAAGGGGCTGAAATGATAATAAGCTTCCCTTGCATATCACAAAATATTAGCTAATTGTTCTTTGATTTTTTCCAGTTCATCTTTCATTTCCACCACCAGGGTCTGGATTTGTTGATGATTGGCTTTAGACCCAATGGTATTGACTTCCCTTCCCATCTCCTGGACAATAAAGTTAAGCTTTTTTCCAACGGCACCATCCGCCATTAATGTCTCCAGGAAGTAGAAGCAATGTTGTTTCAGTCGAACCATCTCTTCGGTCAGGTCAAGCTTTTCCAAATAGTACACCACCTCTTGTTCATACCTGTTCTCATCCAAAGTTTTATCTTCAATAAACCGGGCCAGTTCTCTGTTAAATTTTTCTTTCACTGTTTCCATTCGCCGGGGTTCATGCTGCCGTACCTCTCCCAGCAAATCCACCATAGTATTAATCCGCTGGCGGAAGTCCTCTTCCAGAACGGTTCCTTCCTCCCGCCGGTATTTTTCCAGTTGTTCCACTGCGTTTTCCATGGTTTTTTCCAGCGCTTTCCATTCCTTTTCTTCCAGTTTCTGCTGTTTGATCTTTATCACTTCCGGCAGCCTCATGGCCAGTTGCAGGTAGTCGGGGGCTGCTGCCTGGTGCTTCATTTGTTTATTCAATTGCACCAGTTCGTTATAGTATCCCAGAGCCACACTATGGTCGATGGCATGTTCGGTTTGTTCTCCGGTTAATTCTCTGTGGATATTTATGCTTACTTTCCCTCGTTGGAGCCACCGGCTAAGTCTGGAGCGGATCAGCGGTTCTTTCTCGTTATAGATGTATGGCAGCCGGGCGTTAAGGTCAAGCTGTTTGCTGTTCAGTGTTTTTATTTCCACGGTAATCTTAACGTGTTCCAGCTCTGCAGCCGCCTTACCATACCCTGTCATGGAGCGCAACATAATATACTTGTCTTTAATGAATGGGCAAATATAACCAAAAAAGCCATGCCCGAGCGAGCCCCTTAATGGGCGGCATTCATCTAAGTGGGTATCCGCCCGGCAAAGGCCAGCCTATTGGCATAATAAGCCATGGTAATATGATTGATTATCACCCCGGCCGAAGAGGAAGCATGCACAAAATACCCTTTGGAGATATGTACCCCCACATGCGAGATCTTTTTTCCCGTGACGTTAAAAAATAGCAAATCCCCTTCTTTCAGATTGTTTATGGGGATCTTTTTGGCCATGGCAGCCATATCTTCTGATCGCCTGGGCAACTGAATACCATACACTTCTTCATATATGCTCCGTGCCAGGCAGGAGCAGTCCGTACCTTCAGTACTGCATCCCCCCATTTGGTATGGTGTTCCCAGCCACTGTCCCACTTCGCGGAGCAAGGCCGGAGACTCGTCTCCCACTAAGGAATATCCAACCCGGCGGGAGTATTCCCGGTAGAAGTGGTGGGGGTACTCTTCAGCAACAGAATCAGCCACGGGAGCTGGGGGGTGCTGGCGCAAAAAAGCGCATCCCGTGCTGAAAACCAACCCTGTTAAAAGTAGCCCCAAGACAAAAACCCGCATGCTCGTATGGTTTAGCCTGTGTGATTATCCATGGCGCTGATCCCAGGCAGTGTTTTTCCTTCAATATACTCTAGCATCGCCCCTCCACCGGTGGACACATAGCTGATCATGTCGTTGAGCATATAGCTGTTAATGGCTGCCACCGAGTCACCTCCTCCTACCAGAGAAAAGGACCCGCTGATGGTAGCACTGGAGACGGCAATAGCCACCGATTTGGTTCCCTGTTTAAAGTTGGACATTTCAAAAACACCCATGGGGCCATTCCATAATATGGTAGCAGACTTATTGATGATCTCGGCAAACCTTCTGCACGACCGCTGGCCAATATCCAGTCCCATCCAGTCGGCAGGAATGCTATTAATTTCAGAGGCATCAATATTGGCCTCATTGCTAAATGAATCTGCAATTATGGCATCCACGGGCAAGTACAGATTGACTCCCTGAAGCATCATTTCCCGGATTATGTATTTGGCCAGCTCCACTTTATCATCTTCGATCATGGACCCTCCCACTTCTCCTCCCAGTGCTTTCACGAAAGTAAAAGCCATCCCCCCGCCTATGATCATATTATCCACCTTGTTAAGCAGGTTTTTAATAATCTCTATTTTGCTGGATACCTTGGCTCCTCCAATAATAGCGGTAAATGGTGGTTGTGGATACTTAAGCACCTTGTCCAGGCTTTTTAGTTCATTGGTCATCAATAATCCAAAGAACTTTTTGTCGGGAAAGAACCGTGCTATTTTAGACGTGGAAGCATGGTCGCGATGAGCTGTGGCAAAAGCATCGTTAACATATATTTCACCCAGCTCACTCAGCTTTTTGGCAAACCCATCATCTCCGGCCTCTTCCTCGGGATGAAACCTTAAGTTCTCCAGAAGCAATACCTCTCCTGGTTTGAGGGTTGAAGCTGCTTTGGAGGTTGATTCACCCACTGCACTACCAGCAAATTTAACATTGGTTTTTAGTAGTTTAGAAAGATGTGGCAATACCGGACTCAGAGAATAATCCTGCTCATAGATCCCTTTGGGCCGGCCCAAATGAGACATTAAAACGGCTGACCCGCCACTTTCTAAAATCTTTTTTATGGTGGGAATAGATTCTCGTATGCGTGTATCATCCGTAATTTGACGGTTATGGTTCAGAGGTACATTAAAATCAACCCGGATCAGAACCCGTTTACCAGAAAACTCATAGTTTTCGATTGTTTTCATGCTATCATCATTTTTTACCTGAAGATGCGCACCGCCGGGCCTGCCACTTTCTGCAGGCATCATTCCGGCCCGTAAAAGACCCTGTGACTTCTGACGCTTTGGATTCTCCAACTGCCGGAAAAACCACAGTTATCCTCAGGGGGCACCACTTTACCGGTATATTCTTTTATGGTTTATTCAAAGTTGTAAAAATACACAAAAAACCTTACTCAAAAACGCCTTTTCCGATAACACGGAAAAAATGTACATTTGCGCAAAATACCACAAAAATATCCGTGATTTTATGGAGTTATTGACAGTGAGCTATCTTCAAACTGCTCTTTTCTGGGAGGACCGCGCAGCAAACCGGGAGATGCTGTGGGCGAAAATCCGGCAGTTGCCATCCAGTCATATTATTATTCTTCCCGAAATGTTTGATACGGGTTTTTCCATGGAGCCGGATCAGATAAAAGAGCAAAGTGAAGCGCACACCCGTTCCTGGATGCTGGGTTGTGCCAGGGAGCTAAACAGTGTCATTTGCGGCAGCATTGTGGTTAAGGATTCGGGGCGATATTACAATCGTTTCCACTGGGTAGACCCTAAAGGGGGTGTTACGGTCTATGATAAGAAGCATTTGTTTCGCATGGGTCAGGAGCCACTGCACTATTCACCGGGTAATTCCCGTGTGGTGATCAACTATAAAGGGTGGAAGATCATGCCTTTTGTGTGTTATGACTTGCGTTTTCCGGTATGGGCCAGGAATGAGCGAAAAAATAACACCTTCACCTATGACATGCTTATTTGTGTAGCCAACTGGCCTGCCCCCCGCAGTCAGGCATGGAAGACCCTCTTAGAGGCGCGGGCATTGGAAAATCAGGCCTATTGTGTGGGAGTAAATCGTATAGGGCAAGACCATAATGGGTTATCATACAGTGGGGATTCTGTAATTTTGGATGCCAGGGGGCACTGCCTGGAACGCAGCGCTCCCTGTATAGACCATGGGGGAACGGCAACACTGAGCCTACAGGAGTTAAATGACTTCAGGGAAAAGTTTCCGGTTAGCCTTGACTGGGATGCTTTCCTAATGAAATAGCAAAGGTCTTCCTTTGTTAAACAAATTAATACCAAATGAATGCATATACGGTTGATCCTTATGCCCCCTCCCGGCTCATCACTGGCCAGGTAATGGTGGGAGACGTACCAGTTGGCGGAGGCAACCCGGTCCGGATACAGTCTATGACAAATACCTCCACCATGGATGTCCACGCCACAGCAGCACAGGCCGCTAAGATTGCTGAGGCGGGTGCCCAAATGGTGCGTATTGCGGTGGCAAACCTTGAACAGGTGAAAGCGTTGGAAGAGATTCGTCATCTGTTGACAGCACAATCCTTTAATATTCCCCTGATCGCAGACACCCATTTTAACCCCGAAATCGCTGTTGCTGCAGCAAAAGTAGTGGAAAAAGTACGCATCAACCCGGGCAATTTTCTTTCCCGCCACCATTGGAAGCCCGGGAAAGATGGGGATACATTAAAAAGAATGGAGGAGAAACTCCTTCCCCTGCTGGAGACCTGCAAAAAGCACAATACCGCCCTGCGCATCGGCAGTAACCACGGAAGCCTTTCCCCACGTATCCTTTATCATTGGGGAAATACTCCTGAAGGCATGGTACAGTCGGTTATGGAATTTGTTCATCTCTGCCAACGCCACCAGTTTAATCAACTAATCCTGTCGCTCAAATCCTCCCATATTCAAACCATGGTGTACTCCTATCGCCTGTTGGCACATGCCATGATTAAGCGGGGTCCCATATACCCTCTTCACCTTGGGGTAACAGAGGCAGGATTGGGAGAAGACGGGCGCATCCGCTCTGCTGCCGGGACCGGTGCGCTGCTCCTTGACGGACTGGGCGATACCATCCGGGTCTCCTTAACAGAAAACCCTGAAAACGAAATTGAAATTGCCAAAATGCTGGCAAAAATGGCACCCCCCACCGGCAAAAACCAGGTGAAAAAATATACTCAACTACCTTATAGCCCTTTTGGGTCTGAAACCCCTATGCCCACCGATCCGATTATGGATAGCCCGGGAAGACCCATAGTGGTATTTAATAAGCCTGTACCTGGCCAGCTATACTTTGCCGGAGATCATATAATCTCCCCAAAGGGGGATACCCGATATAAGGCATGCTTTGTTGAAGGCCGGGAGGATGCAGAGCAGCTCAAAAGCCATGACCACTTGCCGGATATTATCATTTTGAGGATTACCGATGCCGGAGCGGGACGCTCTATAATTATGGGCCTTCACAAAGCCGGCATTCACGTTCCCATATTACTATATGTTTCCCTTCACTCCAGTGACTATTGGGCATGCCGGACCTGGCGGGCCGCCCTTGGCAGCTTGTTTTTACTGGATGGCCTGGTCAGGGGCTTGTACATGGACACAGAAAGATCCCGAGGCTCTTCCTCCCTGGATTTTTCCAACAGCCTTTTGCAGTCTCTGGGGTTACAATATCATTCCGCGGTGTTCATCTCCTGTCCGGGCTGCGGAAGGACTCTGTTTGACCTGGAAGCAGCTTCCCGGGAAGTAAAACAAGCCCTGGGGCACCTTAAAGGGTTAAAAATTGCTGTAATGGGCTGTATCGTAAATGGACCGGGGGAAATGGCTGATGCCGATTACGGCTTTGTGGGAGCACCCGGAGGGAATGTGACCATCTACCGGAAAAAGAAACCCGTGGCGAAAAATATTCCACGCAATAAAGCACTGGAAATGCTTACTGATTTAATCAAAAAAAATGGCGAATGGGCCCCTAAAAATAGCGAATGCCCCTAAGTTTGAGAGCAAAGGGGCTATTCGCAGCAAAACAAACAGGAAACAACTAAAAAGTAGTTCTAAACCCTCAGACAAAAAAAAGGCCTTTAGGGTTGCAAAAAAAAGCACTTTTTTACAAAATAATTAGCTTCTGCCTTCTACTTGTTTCATTATCAGGAAGTATAACATCAATAAAAAATACACCTTGTGGCAATCCCTGAAGGTTTACCCGCAAAACTCCTTCCCCGGCATCCATCAAATAATGCCTTTTGCCCACACGTTTTCCACAGATTGAGTAAATCATCAGCTCCACGTTTCCGGAACGGGCTAAATTTACTGGCACCATCACCTGATTATCTTTGGAAGGGTTGGGAAAAACATCTCCAATCATTTTATTTTCAGGCTTCCTGTTAAGTATATATCCGGAAATTTTATCATTTTTCACCTCCAGTATCACACTATCCACAGAAGAATTATTGTTATCAAGCGTAATTTCCACTGGTTTACAATACTTTCCCGGATAGTCTGCATACACAAGATAATCGCCGAAGGGCAGATCGCTTACGGAAAAGGTCCCATTGCTACTGGTATAGGTGTGAGCTGCTACCTGAGCACTATGTTCTTCCAGGATAATGATCTCTCTTTGCTTCAGCGTCAGGTGCTTTCCGGGGGGATAATTTAAAACCGACCCCGTGGTGTCGTAATAAAGGAATCCGCTAATGGCTCCCGGCCCTGTCCCTTGCATATTGCTTAAATCGACCATCTCAATATTCATGTTAAAAGTATTGTGGTTAAGCTGTAAGCTTAGCGACTGATCCCAAAACAGTTGATGGTCATAATAGGTGGGAACGGTTATATTTGAATAGATGGAGTAGTCTGCCGGATAAACCTTTACCTTGTAATTCCCCTGAATGACATCGATAAAATAAAAATACCCCAGTGTGTCAAAGCGAGCCGTATCCACAGGCTCCAGGTAGTTGTTAATATCCCTGTAAAGGATGGCATCAAATACATCAATGGGGAAAGAATTGTGAAACACCTGTCCACCAAGCAAGTGATAAGAAGGGGACCCCACCGTAACCATTTTCTCCCTGGTAGAGATACAACTATCCATGGTGAGAATGGTTAGTGATACTTTATATACGCCCACCTGCGGGAAAGTATGAGCGGGGTTCTGAGCCAGGGAGCTATTTCCGTCCCCAAAATCCCAATAGTAGCCTGTAATGGGCCCGTTAACTGCTAAAGAGTGATCATAGAATAAAAAGTCTTTATTGCTGGCGGTGGTGGTATCTTCCTCAAAGGAAAAATCCGCATTGCAGGTTCCATCCGCATCGTCTTCAATAAAAAAGCGGTGGTCATATTGGGAATAACAGCCGTTGTTTGTAGTAATGGCTAGCTTAACCGTATAAATCCCTTTATTAACAAACTGATGACTGGGTTTTTTTTGTGTGGATGTATTTCCGTCATCAAAATCCCAGTAATAGGAAGTAATATGATCCGAAGGCTTTGAGTTGTCAAAAAAGTGATAGTAGTTCATAATGCCTGCCGCTTTATCTTTTTGAAAGTAAAAGTCGGCGTTGCAATAGCTGGTGTCCTCTACCACATTAATGGTGTCACAATGGCTTGCAAAGTCACCGTCAGCAGCATACACAGAGAGACAAACGGAATAACGGCCGGTGTCGGGAAAGATATACTGGGGGTTAGCCACTGCGGAATACGTATGCCCGGCAAAGACCCATTGGCGAGACTGAATAGGTGATGAGGCAGATGAATTGTCGAAAAAAGAGTATTTATACCCGTTCAGACTGTCTTTAACAAAATAAAAATCCGCGTTACAGAAGGAGTTATCATCATAACATATTTCAAATGATGCCTGAAAATGCGAACTTCCATCAAACTCGGACAGATCTTCATGGACCAGGTCTTCACAGTCTTTTACATATATAAGCACCATACCGCTGGAGAAAGGAAACGGAATGGTGTCAGCGTACAGCCCCAAAGAGTCTGTTAAAACCATTACATTATCAAAATATCCACTTCCGCTGACCAAAATATTCACTTCTTTGGCAGGGATGGGTTCGCCGCTGTTATCTGTAACCGCCCCCTGTATGAACAGGGTGGACGTCTGGCTGTATATTGACGTAGAAGCCAGTAAAAACAGCACAGTAAATTGAATAAATAGTGAATTTGGTTTCATTTTTTCCAGATTATTATGCTTGTTCATTGTTAAAACCGGTAATAAATTCCGGCATTTAATCCTGCAGAAAAAGGTCTTTTCACACTGGATGACAAATTATTTCCCTCATATAAATGATTAAAATAGACTTTCAGGTTTGGCTCAACCATGGCTGTCCACCGGTGGCTGATCTGATATCCGGCCCCTGCCGAAAGTACATAGTGCCAGTTGGTGCTTACCCTGCTATGACGGTAGTCCTGAATATCTAAAACATTACTGTAACGTTCCCCTTCATGATCATACCATAACTTTTCATGAATCAATACAGAAATAATTATCCCCGTAGACAGGGAGTACACAAAGCGGTTATGTGTCCCTGAGTATCCAGTCATCAGAGGGATGGTCAGGTAGGTGTACCTTTTGGTGGTAAAGCTTTCGTCTCGCAGATTCACCGTATCGTATACTTCCTCCTGATGAGTATGGTATGTTATTACAATGGAATCCTGCCCCGCAGAACCCGTTACAATAATGTAAGAAACAGAGTCTACCGCCGTGTAATGGCCCAGAAATTGGGGTTTCTGAAAATCAATGACATAATCCCAGGAGTCTTTGGTTTGGTAAACCCCCACTCCCGTTTGAAAAAAGTAATTGTTGGGACTGTAGTATCTTCCTTCCAGGGTTAGTCCACTTTCATAGATGGCCTTATCACGGGTATCCAGGGTATTAAAGATCCGGGATCCGTTCCAGGAAAGCCCCAGGGAGAATGGCGACTTATGGAAATAACGCGCTTTGTCGGTCACCGGGGTTTCCATTTGGGTAGTTAACGGGGCCTTCATATGGGGATCTTCTCCGGTCCATGTTTCTTTAATATGGAGTTCTGGAGGCAAAGGGGTTCGTTTTTCCAGCAACCCGGTCATACGGTGGGCTATTGCAATGAGCGGCTCGGGTGATTTTTCCACTGGGCTGTGCCGGATTATTTCCTCCGGTGTTTTTTTGGCGGGGAGGGCTTCCGTTTCCGGCAGTTCCCGTGTTTTTGGTGGTGCGGTCATTTCTGCCTGCTGATCCTCTTCCCGACTGCCTTTATGATCATAAGGCATGGCAACTTCCCCACTCCCCTGCTGTACCATATCCGGTTCATCCAGATGGAAAAAGGTATCCCGCCATGTGTATTCCCCCTGGCCCTGATCAGAGCCATCAATAAGGATCCACAACAGCACAGATAACCCGGCAAGTACTGCCGCGGCAGGAATCCATAACCGGGAAACCCCAGGCCACCACCCAGCGGCCCCGAGCGGTATGCCGGAAGCCTGTACCTTCCCCCAAACCCCCGGAGGAGGATTGGGAGAAAAATCCTGAAACCGCTCCCTGAGCTTCTTGTCTAAAGAATCCGTTAAGTTATCCATAATAATCTTATCTCATCCAGTATAAATAGCTTTAAAAAATTTCCCATATATTATCCCCCTCTTTTGGGATCTTTCTTCTATTTTCTGTCTATATGACTGTTTATATTCTCCTTGCATTTCAGTTTCGTTTCCACCAGCTTTTTCAACATCTCCCGCCCACGCAATAAATAGGATCTGGAGGTCTTGATGCTTATATTTAGCATCTGGGCAATTTCCCTGTGAAAATACCCGTCAAAAACATACAGGTTAAAAACAACCCGGTATCGTTCAGGAATATGCTGAACCAACTCCACCAATTCACCGATGGTTAACTTATCAATAGCCGATGGTTCAAAATGATTTCCAAAACTAATATCCTCATTGAACTGCTGTTCATTTTTCTTTATTAAATCCTTTCTGTATTGATTTATTGCTGTATTAACTATGGTTTTACGCATCCATCCTTCAAAAGAGCCATTGCCACTGTACTGCTTCAGATTGGAAAACACCTTGATAAACCCTTCCTGCAAAAGGTCTTCTGCCGAAGCACGATTTTTCGCATACCTCAAACAAACACCCCAGAACTTAGGTGCATACTGTGTATACAACTTCTCCTGAGCCTTTTTATCCCCAGCTATACACTTTTCAATAAGCTCGTTTTCAGAAAACATTAAGCTTAGTCCTCCGGGATGTTTGATTAGACAAAATTTCTACTGTTAGGGTTGCAAAAAACAACCCTTTTTTTCACTTTTTTTTTGAGCCGCAAACAAGGGAGCTAAAATAAAAAAAACCCCGGAATAAATACAAATACATAAAAAACTAACTTTCTGTTATATAAACATCCGGCTATCTATATATTTTAATATGGGTTCTCCCCGCGGCCTTCTCCCCACAACCAGTTTATCCGGGGCGGTTTTTGTGGTTATGCTATGGCCAATATTAAAAAGAATCCGTTGTGGAAGCCTTCCCGGCAGCTTAATTAAATGGCATGCCCCCCAGGGCAGACGACAATAGGCTGACGTCCACCCCCGTAAGAAATTATTTTAGGATAAATAATCACATTTCCTGCTACTAGGTAAATACTCCTGCAGGGTCAATAAGTGTGGCGACCATCTGATTATACTGACGCGTAATAACCGATGAAGTGAGGCTGAGCACCGGTACCGGCGACTCATTGATGACCCGGTGTGCAAAAGCCCCAATATAATTATCGTAGGTATACCCCTCCTGGTGTGTCATGATCATAACCATGTCGGGTTTAATGCTATTTACATACTCCAAAACCCTTTTGTATGGCGGCACATCCGACCTTTCGAAGATTTTAATATGACAATTAACCCCGTTATTAACCAGGGCATCCCGTGCATCGGTGAGGCGTTTATATATCCTGCTGTCTTCCATCTTGATCCCCCCCACCAGGGCGGAAACCAGGTATATATCCGATTTATAGTACCTTCCGTAAAACAGGGCACTGGAAAGCTTTCGCTTAATATCTTTCGTCAGATCCAAAGGAACAACGATCTTATTATAGTTGGGGATGGCCTCCCCCTTAAGGGTCAAAACCGGAGCAGAAGCATGTAGTGTTACATGATAAACACTGCGCCCTAAATGCTTCTGAACATCTATCCCCTGATGATTTTCCCCCATAATAACCAAGCCCGGACGGGTCTTTTTAACCACCTCCAATATCTTTTGGTAAGGCTTCCCCCGCTCCACACGAGTCTTAATCTTGATGCCGGGAAGCTTCTTCTTCAAAGGCTTAGCAAGCTTTAGCATCTTCTCCTTGGCCTTATCCGTAACCTTTACCAAATGATCGCCGGAACTGAAAAACTCACTTAAAACACCCGAAGTCTCAATGACATGCAACAACTCAAGGGTGCCCTTATTCTTTATACATAAATTGGATGCATACTCCAAAGCATTTAAAGATGCCTCCTTGAAATCAACAGGTAATAAAATCCTCTCCAGGTCTTTTTCCATGATCCTCTTTTTTCCGTTATACAATCCCCTTCATCATACCACCTCTACGTATTAACATAAACAGGAGGTAAACAGTTCGCAATAATACGAAAAATATATGGCATGTCCTGGCCTGTATCCCATAAATATTTTTTAATTTAGAATCTAACGCATTACAAGTTAAGCTTATTTATAATCCTTATCCACGCCCTTCAGACTTTTTGCCCCGGACCCTACAAGGGTGAATCCGCTGAAAATCAACCACCCTTACGTTGCAAAACGTACAATATGAAAACAATGTGGAAGGCAACCTGACCGATGGCATTTAGGCTGGTTATGGTCAACTGAACAGAAATACAGCCCACAAAAAAAAGCCTTTACCCATTAGTGGTAAAGGCTTTTTTGCTGTGGAGCATATCGGAGTCGAACCGATGACCTCTTGACTGCCAGTCAAACGCTCTAGCCAACTGAGCTAATGCCCCATGAATTTTGTGAACGCGGCTGCAAAAGTAAAAACAATTTTGGTAACATCACAAAAAAAGATCCCATTATATTTGCAAAAAACCAAATATACGTTTCGCATATGTTACCACGAGGGATTAAGCAAGAAGCAGAAAAGGTATTACTAGATTATTATGGGGCTCCCGCAGGTATTGAAGGCTCCTCCACATTGGGGGGTGGATCGATCAATGCTGCTTTCCGGGTGGAAACTACGGAAGAGGATGTGTTTCTAAAGTGTAATGATGTTCATTCCTATCCGGATATGTTTGAAAAGGAATCGGCCGGCCTTTCGCTGATGCGAAAAACCCGTACGGTTTATGTTCCTGAAGTCATAGGCACAGGAAAGACCCATAGCCATTCTTTCATTATTATGGAATTCATTCACAGCGGTATGCGAAAGGATAGTTTTTGGGATGATTTTGGTAAAAATCTGGCAGCCATGCACGGTCACTCCAGCAAAATGTTTGGTCTGGACCATGACAATTATATGGGCTCCCTGGTACAAAGCAATAATCGTCACCAAAACTGGTATGATTTTTTTATTCTTCAACGCCTGGAACCACAAGTGCGCCTTGCCCGCAACAGCGGATATTTGAACCAGGGCCACATAGATCAGTTTCAAAGGCTATACAAAGAACTCATAAACATTATTCCCGAAGAAAAGCCCGCATTGGTTCATGGTGACCTCTACAGCGGAAATTATCTGATCACCGATTCGGGGACACCCTGTATTTTGGATCCTGCCACCGCCTACAACCACCGGGAAGTGGACATTGCCATGTCTACCCTGTTCGGTTTGTTTGATGACCGCTTTTATTCCTCCTATAACGAAGAATCTCCTATGCACCCGGGGTGGGAACAGCGTATAGACATCTATAACCTTTACCCGTTGCTGGTTCATGTAAACCTTTTTGGAATGGCTTACTTATCCAGTGTGGAGCGCATTACCAGAAAATTTTCTCAGGGATGACAGCAAGTGATTCACATACGCTCGGGTATGGGTATTTTTTTCACCCTTTTTTCATGCCTTCCCCCCTGGAAGTCTGTATCAATAAAGGCATTAACCATTTCCAGGGCCACCTCTTTGCCCACAAAACGTGCCGGAATAGCCAGGATATTGGCATCGTTATGCGCTCTGGCCAAACTGGCAATCTCGGGTATCCAGCACAAAGCTGCTCGCACACCGGAATACTTGTTAGCTGTCATACTCACCCCGTTCCCGGTCCCGCACAAAATGATCCCGGCCGTGACCTTTCCCTCATGGATATCCCGGGCAAGCGGATGAATGGCATCCGCATAGTCCATGCTTTCCTCACTGTGAGTGCCATAATCAGAAACCGTGTACCCCGATTGAGACATCTTGCGCTTGATAACCTCTTTAAGTGCGTACCCCGCATGATCACTCCCTATAGCAAAAATTTTCTCTTTATCAACCATTGTTAATATGTTTATATGTTATTATCGAAGATAAATCCATTTACCATGCTTAAAAACACCAGTGTTAAAAGAAAAAACTCCCTGCCCATTAACCATTCATATATCCGGCTGTCAGACGCCTGTAACTTATTAACAAACCCATGACCATATTTGTTAAGAGTATGCCAATATTTGGTAACAACTAACACCGGTTATGAACAATTGCCGTTTTATTAACACCTTTGTGATCCAAATCAAGAGATTTTAAATTAAATCCACATGAAGTGAACAATAAAAAGGCAAAATTACATGAAAAATGAATAGTTCAAAACCGTTTTCAACATCATTGTTAATAAACAATAAAAAATAACAAACCAGTAGTTTATAAAATAATATTTTGTTAACAAAACGTTAGTATTGACATAAACAACAAATAAATCATATATTTCTTCACAGTATTAACAAGCTATATACATCATATCTTTTTTTAAAATTTAATTAAAAATATAATATAATAATGTCACAGGATAGTCATTTTTTTGCCGAAGCCATACAAAAACTCAAAAAAGAAAAAGGCGCAGTAGTATTGGCTCATTTTTATCAAACTGCCGATATTCAGGATGTTGCTGACTATGTTGGAGACAGTTTGGGTTTGGCTCTTAAAGCAAAACAGTCGGATGCTCAGATGATTGCTTTTGCTGGTGTTCATTTTATGGCAGAGACTGCCAAGATTCTTAAGCCGGAGGCAAAGGTGGTTTTGCCAGACATGGAAGCATCCTGTTCACTGGCGGAAGCAGCACCTCCCGATAAGTTTAAAGCTTTTGTGGACCGCCATCCCGGTCATAAAGTCATCTCTTATGTAAACGCTACCGCTTATGTAAAAACCCTGTCGGACATGGTTTGCACTTCCAGCAATGCTGTGGATGTGGTCAATTCGTTTCCCAAAGATCAAAAGCTGCTGTTTGCTCCGGATAAGAATCTGGGGGCATGGATCAACAAAAAGACGGGTAGAAACATGGTTTTATATGATGGCACCTGTGAGGTACATGATATTTTATCCACCGAACGTATTCTTACCATGAAAGTCGAAAACCCCGAAGCACCGCTTATTGCTCATCCAGAGTGCCAGCCACAGGTTTTGGAAGCTGCTGATTTTGTAGGGTCTACCACTATGTTGCTTGATTTTACCGTAAATAGTAAGGCAAAGGAGTTTATTGTGGCCACAGAAACCGGAATAATCCACCAGATGAAGAAGAAGTCACCGGAAAAAAAGTTTTTTATCGTTCCAGCTGATGAAACCTGTGCATGTAACGACTGCCGGTTTATGAAAATGAATACCATGGAAAAGCTTTATCGGTGTATGAAAGATGAAAAACCACAGATCATTCTGGACCGGGAAACCATTGAAAAAGCCAGAGTACCTATTGAGCGAATGCTACACATATCAAAAAAACTGATCCCCGGCCAATAAGCACGGGGGCACTATCGTTTTAGTGTAACGCAAACAATATGGTAATCAATGGTCTTTTTCATTATTTCCACCCTGTTAATGAATGGTAATATTATATGAACAGGCCCATTGAAAATATGAATAACCACACATATACCAGCTATGGTTAAAGCTATATGGATACTTGTATGTTTTTTCTGTTTTAGCAGCTTATATGCTCAAACAGACACCACCGATGAGAACTATCACCGGTTTACCTTCCACAATGGTCAGGTTTCTTCTGAGGGTCTGCTTATTGATGGTCAGCCCAATGGTTATTGGAAAAATTATTACCGTGACGGTACGCTGAGGTCTGAAGGGAACAGGAAAAACTTTAAACTGGATTCCACCTGGGTGTTTTATACCCCGGAAGGGACGGTGGATATGATCATCAATTATCAGGAAGGATTAAAGAATGGATTGCGTGTTAACTATAAAGAAGAGGAGATTGTTACTGAGCAGTTCATAGATGATGTAAAACATGGTTGGGAGAAAGTATTTTATCCGGATTCTGCCTTAAAGCGGGAAGTTTTTTGGGATAATGGCCGGAAGCATGGCATGGAAAAGGTGTATGACAGGGAGGGAAACATAACGGCCATTATGAATTACGACCGGGGTTTTTTGGTGAGCAGGGAGTATATAAACCAGAGGGATCAACAGGGGCGCAAGCAGGGGCCCTGGAAATCATTTTATGAAGACGGAACGCTTAAATGGGAAGGCGTTTACCTGGAGGGGGAAAAGCATGGGATCTTTAAAAGTTATAACCCCGATGGTTCACTGGAGGGTATACAAAAATGGGTTATGGGCGAAAGGCAAACACGCGATCCGGCTGTTGCTGATTCGGAAGTAAAAAGAAACTATTATCCTACGGGAGAAATCCGGGTTATGGCCTCTTACCTGGATGGAGAGCTTCATGGTGTGCGAAGGGAATTTGACTTTCTGGGAAATGTGGCAGCCTCTCAGATCATGGAACATGGCCGAAAGGTGGCGGAGGGAGTTATGGATCTGGAGGGTAGAAAACAAGGACCATGGAAATATTATTTCAAATCGGGGGCTTTAAGATCTCAGGGGGATTATAAGGACGGTATTCCCGTGGGAGAATGGGTGTACTATTTTGAAAACGGAGACGTGGAACAACGCGGAGCGTTTAATGAACAGGGAAAAGAACAGGGGAAATGGGAGTGGTTCTTTTCTAATGGACAATTGAGAAAAGTAGAACACTACCATGACGGGGTGTTGCATGGGGGGTACAGGGAATATACTCTGGAAGGAAAACTTTGGGCGGAAGGAGAATATATTGAGGGAAGCCGGGAGGGTGAGTGGTTGGTGACTTATATGGGTAATAAGGAAAAAGGAAAGTATAAAAATGACGTAAGACAGGGGCGTTGGGAGTTTATTGCCGATAGCATCCTGGTATATGAGGGGACTTTCCAGGACGGTTTTCCCGACGGCATACACAAATCTTACCACCTTTGTGGAAACCTTAAGTGGGAAGGTGAGTATAATATGGGCGAAAAAAACGGACCATGGAGAAGATACCTTCCCGACGGCCAACTATTTCTGGTGGTCACTTACCGCTTTGGGCGTCAGGTAGAGTACAATTATGCCCAAATCAAGTATGACCGCACCGCCGGCCCTGAATGATAACTCAATATATCAGCGCTTCACCAGGATTATTGGAAATGGACTGATAAGCAATCGAAGTATTAAGCATTGGTAAAATACAGGTCAGATGGAAAAGAAACAAAGAATAAAGGTTTTATTGGCTGAAAGTGTTCAAATGGTGGAGATAGATGTGCAAAACCGGTTGCGTGAGATGGGGTTTGAAGTGACAGCCATTGTTCACTCTACCTACGAATTATTTAAAGCGGTCAGTGAGCGATCACCGGATGTAGTGTTAACAGATATTCATCTGGAAAGAGCGAAAGTAGGAATTAAAGTGGCTGAAACCCTGCAGGAAAAACATGATATTCCGGTTATTTTTCTCTCCGGGGAAAGCAATTATGAGATAATACAGGAAGCGGTGGAGATGGATGTATATGGGTTTGTTTCCAAACCTTTCGACCAGGCTCACCTTTTTGGAAGTATACACCTGGCAGTTAATAACTTTAAAAAGAGTCAGAATAAGGAACTAACAGATTTGAAGCAACATAGAATACAAGAGAATCATAGTAAAGATTTTATTTTTGTGCGGTCAAACTATCAATTCATTAAGATCAATCTGGACCAAATCCTCTTTGTAGAATCATTAAAAGATTATATTGGAATCCATACCCACGACAGGAAAGTGACGGTTAACCTGTCCATGAAAAAGATTTTGAATGAGTTGCCTGAGAATGACTTTTGCCGGGTACATAAATCATTTATTGTACGTTTGGACAAGATCAATTACCTGAAATTTCCTTCACTCTTTGTTGATGGCCGGGAAAAAGAGATACCTGTGGGAGGCCTTTACAAGGATGTTCTTTTCGAGAAAATTCGTGTTATTTGAACCGGGCTTAATACTGACAGCTGACAGATGCGGCTTAGCATATAATGGAACTTTAGTTAATATTTAAAGAATTATGGAAAAAGCGACTTTTGGAGCCGGATGCTTTTGGGGGGTTCAGGCTGCTATTGACCGTTTGAAAGGAATTATTTCTTCTACGGCAGGTTTTATGGGTGGTGCGGTGGATAATCCATCTTATGATCAGGTTTGTACCGGAGAAACAGGGCATGCAGAGGTAGTACACTTGGTGTATGACCCCGGGGTTATCAGTTACCCGGAGTTGTTGGATACTTTTTGGGATATCCATAACCCCACACTGCTGAACCAGCAAGGGGCGGACACAGGCAGTCAATACCGTTCAGTTATTTTTTATCATAACGGGAAACAGAAGGAAATGGCTTTGGAATCAATGAAAAGGGAGCAGGCTTCCGGGCGTCATGAGGGAAAAATTGCCACTGCTGTGGAACGGGCCGGAACATTTTATCCTGCCGGCGAAGAGCACCAGAAATATTTACAAAGGAAGAATCTGGGCAGGTATTGATGGGTTTATTTATTCGGAAAGAACAAATTCCATTTGTTTTTTGGATAGGTCCACCTTTTTAACCTCCACATTTACAATGTCTCCCAGCTGATAAACTTGTTTATGTTTGTGTCCCACCACGCGATAGTTATCTTCATCCAGGAAGTAGTAGTCGTCCTTCATACTTTGCAGGGGGACCATCCCTTCGCAGTGGTTTTCCAGTAGTTCCACAAATATTCCCCATTTGCTCACCCCGGTAATTGTTCCAACAAACCCCTGCCCTATTTTATCTTCCAGAAATTCCACCTGCTTAAACTTAATAGATTCCCGTTCTGCTTCTGTTGCGCGGCGTTCCATCAGGGAGGTGTGCTGGCACATTTCCTCATATTCGGTGGCGTTCATACTGCTGCCATTAGAAAGGTAATGAAAAAGCAAGCGGTGAACCATCAGGTCCGGATAGCGCCGAATGGGGGAGGTAAAGTGGGAATAATATTTGAAAGACAATCCGTAGTGTCCAATATTTTGGGTTGAATACTCTGCTTTGGCCATGGTTCTTACGGCGATGGTTTCAATCAGGTTTTGCTCGCTGGTTCCCTT
Organism: Bacteroidales bacterium; assembly: GCA_003557725.1. Taxonomy (GTDB): domain Bacteria; phylum Bacteroidota; class Bacteroidia; order Bacteroidales; family PWNQ01; genus PWNQ01. The sequence goes on from PWNQ01000066.1 coordinate 46,339, forward strand.
TACTTTTTCAAAGAGGTTGTTGATGGAATTGGTGATGGATTTTCTGGATCCAATGCTCATTTTATACCCTAATTGTTGCACAAAGTCGGCCATATTGGCCAGTTTTTCCGGGTTGGGTTCATCGTGGATGCGGTAAATAAATGTTTTTGGTTTTTCTTTTTTTTCTGGCCGGGCAATATGTTCAGCCACTTTTCTATTAGCCAGCAACATAAATTCTTCAACCAGGTGGTTAGCTTCTTTTTGTTCCTTAATAAAGGCTTTAATCGGCTTTTTATTCTCGTCCAGTTCAAAGCGGACCTCTGTGGAGTGAAAAGCCAGCGAGCCATTTTCAAATCGGGTGCTTCGCAAGATCTTAGCCAGCTCATTAAGTTTGAGTATTTCCTCTTTATACTTTCCTTTTCCTGTTTCAATAGTTTCCTGGACCTGTTCGTAGGTAAATCGCTCGTTTGAGCTAATAATGGTCTTCCCAAACCACTTATCCAAAACCTTTGCCTGGTTATCTATTTGAAAAACAGCTGAAAAAGTTAGTTTTTCCTCCCGGGGGCGCAAGGAACATACCATGTTGGACAACTTTTCCGGTAGCATGGGGATTACTCTGTCGGCAAGATATACGGATGTCCCCCGGCGGTATGCTTCATGGTCAAGGGGGGAATCCGGTTCCACATAGTGGGATACGTCTGCTATATGAATACCCACTTCCCAGGTTTCACCGGAGCGTTTTCTTATGGACAGGGCATCGTCAAAATCTTTGGCGTCTAAAGGGTCAATGGTAAAGGTGGTAATGTCCCGGAAGTCCTTTCTCCCCTTGAGGTCACCTGAGGAAAGAGTGGAAGGGATTTTTTCAGTCTCCTCAAGCACCTTTTGGGGGAACCTGAGCGGATAATCCAGGGAGGCCAGTATGGATTTCATTTCTACATCATTGTCACCAGGTTTTCCCAGCAGGTCTATCACTTTTCCAAAAGGATTTTTGGAATGTTTCGGCCATTCGGTAATGGTGGCAATGGCTTTATCCCCGTTTTCTCCTCCTTTTAATTCATTGAGGGGGATAAAAAGGTCTACAGTAATGGACGAGCTATCGGGAACAAGAAAGGCATACTTCCCGGATACCTCCAGCTTTCCTACAAACTGACGGATTCCCCGCTCCATTACTTCCATAATCTGTCCTTCCAGCTTCCTCCCTTTTCTTCGGGGAAAGAGGAAGACTTTAACGCGGTCTTTATGCAGTGCATGACCGGTATTGTTGGCGGAGATGAATACATCTTCATCCAATTCCGGGGTGATAATATACGCTTTTCCCGTTTGCTTCATGTCCACCATACCTTCTATCGTCCGGTTTTGCGAATGGGCCCCGATATAGCCTGGATTAAGCTTGTATTTACCTCTTCGTTCCTGTTCCAGGGCCCCATCGGATACTAACTCTTGCATCAGTTGTTTTACCAGATTACGGGTAATGGGATCGTTAAAGCCCAGCCGGGAAGCGATCTGCTTGTAATTGAATTTGGAAAAGGGCTCTCCGGCAAATATATATAATACTTGTTCGGAAAGAATATTCTTTTTGCTGCCCCGGGGCCCTTTTTTTCTGTTGGTCATATAATTATTACTGTTGTTGATAAACTTATGTGAGGTGGATCATTTAATCGGCAAGGGAATGCCAAAATGAATGGTCCTGCATTGGTAAGCAAAATTAATCAAAATATACATAAATCCAAGTTTTATTATGTGAATGGAAAATGAAGTATATGGGTTAAACATTATTAAGCTTATTTTGTTGAATAGAGTTAAGTGTATCACAATAAAATGTATTTTTGAAGCAAACCAAAAATAAATAATAATTATGTCAAATTATCATGAACCTGCTGAAGAGCTTAGTAAGGAAGCACGGGATTTTTCCCGGGCTCTGAACAGCCTTAAGGAGGAAATAGAAGCTGTTGATTGGTATCACCAGCGAGTAACATTGAGCGACAATGAGGATCTTAAGGGGATCATGGCTCATAACCGGGATGAAGAGATTGAGCACGCCTGCATGACCATTGAGTGGTTACGCCGCAATATGCCCGGTTGGGATGAAGAGTTGCGTACATATCTTTTTAAAGAGGGAGATATTGCCCATCATGATCATGACGGGGAAGATAGTTCCACGGATCTTGGAATTGGAAAAATAAAAAAATAGGAGGCAAACAGTATGGATATTTTAAGAAAATCTTTGGCACCCATATCCGATCAGGCCTGGGAGGAGATATATGAAGAAGCAAGAGAGACTCTGGAGACTAATTTATCTGCCCGGAAGTTTATAGATGTGGACGGGCCTAAAGGGATGGACTTTGCAGCAGTTCCTTTGGGGGAGCTTGACCTGCCGGCCCGTCAAGGGAAAAAGGACGTTCAGTATGGCATTCACAAGCTCCTTCCGTTGGTGGAAGCTCGTA
>PWNQ01000156.1 GCA_003557725.1 Bacteroidales bacterium
ATCTCTTTCATCAAGTCTTCTGATTCTTCTTCCAACTTCATAAGGTCTTGGGTGATTACCTCTAATGAACGTAGAGGTTCATATTTATAGAAATACTTGGTGAAGTTTATTTCATATCCTACACGTTTGTAGTCATCATCCATCCAAGAGTCGGGTAGGTGGGGTTTAACTTCACGTTCGAAGTATTCCTCAATATTTTCGGTTAGTGGTATTCGTTCATAATCTCGTTTGGATGTGTCATTTTTGGGGTCACCGTCTTTCTTTCGTTGAATGACTCCGTTTTCATCCACTTCAGGTTGTTCAATCCGAACTTTGGTATATCCGAAAAACTCATTGTTAAAGATTTTACTGTGATCTCCTTCCTCAAAGTTTTGATAGATCTCCAAGAGTTCTTTTCTGTGAGGTGAGGTTATATACTTTCGTTTTGAACCCAACGACTTCTTCATAGTGGAATGGAATGAAGAACCGTCAATGAGTTGAATTTTACCCTTTCTCTTATTGTCTTTCTTGTTGGATAAAATCCATATGTAAGTGGAAATTCCTGTATTAAAGAACAATTGATCGGGGAGAGAAACAATACACTCCAACCAGTCATTTTCAATAATCCATCTACGTATTTCAGACTCACCCGATCCACTGTCACCCGTAAAGAGTGGAGATCCATTGAACACAATCCCAATTCGAGACCCATTATCATCCATCTTGGAAATGAGGTGTTGAAGGAATAAAAGAGATCCATCAGATGTTCGTGGAGTTCCCACAAAAAATCTACCGTTTGGGTCACCTTCTTCATTCTTAATAAACTGTTTATCGGATTTCCAACTGACCCCAAAAGGTGGATTGGTAATCATATAGTCAAAGGTCTTACCCTGAAACTTGTCATCTGAAAGAGAATTCCCCATTTTAATATTGTCAGGATTTTCACCTGTAATCAAAAAGTCTGATTTACAAATGGAGTAGGTGATATCATTCAACTCCTGACCATAAAGAACCATTTTTAAATCCGGATTGATGTTTTTTTGAACCCATTCTTTTCCAATCGTTAACATACCACCGGTTCCAACACAGGGATCAAACATACTTCGGATTTTACCAGACCCTTTCAAGTCATCAGTATTCCCTCCAAAAACCAAACTCACCAATAGTTTTACGACATCACGAGGGGTGTAGTGATCTCCACTTTCTTCATTACTCATTTCAGAGAATCTACGAAGGAGTTCTTCATAGACCTGACCCATTTGGTGGTTGTTAATCACATCAGGATGTAAATCCACTTCTGTAAACTTATCAATGAGTTCATAGAGTCGTTTGTTCTTGTGAAGTTTTTCCACAAGAATATCCAAGTTGAAGTCCTCAATGATTTCCCGAACCTGTGGTGAATAACCGTTGATATAGTTACGGAAATTCATCAACACATTGGAAGGATCACCCTTCAGTCGAGTCAGGTCATACTTTGAATGATTATAGTATGGAGTGTTCGTTCTCTGTTGAATGATTGGGGATGGATCTACTTTATCCTTGTATTCTTGGTAGAGTTCGTAGACTTCATCCTTATTGGGTTCCAACACACAGTCTAACCGTCTAAGGACAGTAAATGGTAGAATGACACGTCCATATTCAGTTGGTTTGAACAGACCACGTAGAACGTCATCACAGACGTTCCAGATGAAAGAGGAAATTTCTTGATGATTGGACATAAGTTGATATAATTTTTAATTACATAGAGGTTAATTTAGTCAAAAACATCTCTTTTCTAAAACTGATATAACCCTTCATAGTTTAATCGTAATGACACCATCAAATTTTCCGTAGGTCAACCGACACATCATCAAGTGATATAGTTTATAGACAAGGGGTAGATAGGGTTTCTGGGTTGAAATTTGAAATACTCTACATTAACTGAATAGAACTTTCCTATTGGAAAAATAAATTAAGTTCAATGAAAAATATATGATACAAAATATATAGAGTATGATAATGTCCATAGTATCACTCAACATCAATGGACTTGTAAAAGAAATAATTCCGATATAGATGATGTTTAAATACCAAACCTCAATGAATCTTTTTAGTAATCCATAAAATATAATAATGAGTACGATGATATTTAAACCATTCCAAACGATGTATGTGTCCGAATAGAAATTAGATATTGGAAATTGTGGATTTGTAATCTCAATTAAACTTTGGAGTATTCCAAAGGGTATAACTACATAAATGTAGATTTTGAACCACTTCATTTTATCTTGTGATTCTATAAATCTACTCTTTTCGATATTTTCATTATCTCCACTTTTTTCATCAACCAACTCATCATCTTTGTAGATTCTTTTCCACATTAACTGTCCGTTTTCGGAATACTTCTCCCATACACCATTCAGTTTACCCTCTTTGTAAACTCTTTTTTCTTTCAACTTACCATTTTTGTAATAGGACTCCCATTTCCCATACATCAAACCATCAATACGAAAGTTTCGAGATTCAACTGATTTCAAAACTCCATCATCGTTGTATGTGTTAATAACTACTGGATTCTGATTTTCATCACTCTCTACTGGAGATATTAATTCTTTTGGAAGTGGTGGTGGTTGTTTTCGTTGAACTGAACTTTTGAATACTGATACTTCGGAAATCACTTTCCAATCTTCCATTTTTTCATTCCAAACAAGAGTATCCTTACCAATTATATTTTCTTTGATAAGGTTTAGAATCTCTTCTTCTGAAACAGATCCTACTACTTCATCCCCTTTATTGTAATACCAATCCATCTATTCCCAATTCATTGATTTTTCAATACTGTAAATCACTGATTAACTGACCATTCTTATATCTTCCTTTTACTATTAACTCTCCATCTTCGTTGTAATCTTCAAAAATACCATCGAATTTCCCATTTTTGTAATATCCTTTTGTCTTCAATTGTCCGTTCTTGAAATATTCTTCATAAAGACCATCCATTTCCCCATTTTTATAGGTTATTTTCATCTCCAACTGTCCGTTATCGGAATACACCTCGGAAAGACCATCTTCTTCACCATCTTTGAAGGTTAGTCTATTCTCCAACTGACCGTTTTCGTGATATGACTCATAAAGTCCATCTAATAACCCATTTTTGTATCTTCTTTTCCATCTCAACTGTCCGTTGTAGTAGTAATCCTCCCAAAGACCTTCTGGTTCATCATATTTATTTACGTTTCCCTTATTCTCCAATCGTCCGTTTTCGTAATACGATTCAAAATGATTTCTAAAACCATCTTTAAAGGTAACTCTTTTCTGTAATTGTCCGTTTTCATAATACATTTCCATCAGTCCATCCGGTTCTCCATTTTTAAAGGTTCCTTTACCTTGTAACTGTCCGTTTTCGTAATAGAACATATAAGTTCCATTTCTTAATCCATCAACAAGAGTCTCAATTGATTTGAGATTTCCATTATCGTAGTATGTTCTAATAACTTCAGAATTTTCTTCTTCTCCTTTATTGTTATACCATTCCATTTGATCTTAATTCGTTGATAATTAATACTGTAATTTGGGAAAAATGGAAAAATATTCAAACTGAAATTCATAGACATAAAAAACCCCCTCATACGGTGGTGGGAGTTGTATAAGGGGGGATTAATGGAATTTGGAATTAGTTAATCAGTTTAAGTGATAGATCTCTTTTTCTACTTTAGATTTATATTCTTCAAATGGGATGGTTCCTGTTTCAATTTCGGAATCCAACACGGATATGAGTTGGTCTATATATACATCATCAATGAATTTCACCATCTGTTCGGATTCATCATAAAATTCCAACTGAAACAGATCACTCCAACTAAGTGAGATATTAACCCTTCCTTTGTGTTGGAATCCACTTACCCAAATTGATAGAGAATCAGTGTGGTCTTTTATCCTACTGATTCCCCAACTCATACCGATGGAACCACTTTGTTTTAATAAGTATAGAATATCAGAAGATTTGAACTGTGGGTTTTTCTGTGTTTTATTTTTCATATCAGTTGGGTTGAAGTGAGTGTGAAAATTCAGTTGGAAGTAATTCAAAATTCATTCCATTAGAGATGTAGAAACATCCACCGATTTGGATAATATCACCGGATGAAAAAGATGAATGTTCAGTGTTTAACTCTCCACTTCGTATCCGTTCTGAAATGGTAGATGGATGGTTTCCAATGTTGTGTGAAGAAACGATATGATGGAAGATTTCTTCATTAGAAGTTCCTTTCTGAAATTCTACCGTGGATACTTTCTCATAGTGTTCAATGGATGGGATATTGTAGTGGAATTGTAGGAACTTTCCTTTTTCATCATATTCTCTTTCGGTAATTCTACCACTGAATGGAATATCAAATCCAGAGAAATTCCGTTTGGGATAATAAATTTGGATAATCATTTAGATGGGTTTCACTTGTTAAATTATTATACCAAAATGTATAATATATTTAGATAATAAAAAAGTTTAAATACATGTTTATGATCTATTTACCGTCTTTTACTTTTTCTCTTAATCTCATCTATTTACACCCTATCATTATCCTATATATCCCAATGTGAAAGGGTACTG
>PWNQ01000152.1 GCA_003557725.1 Bacteroidales bacterium
ACGAACTCGAAATCCGAAACCCGAAACTGTCAATCACCCGTAATCAGCCCACTACCCAACCACCACAGCCTACGACAAACGAACTCGAAATCCGAAACCCGAAACTGTCAATCACCCGTAAATCGCCCACTACCCAACCACCACAGCCTACGACAAACGAACTCGAAATCCGAAACTGTTTACAGTAAGTTAGCTTTACAGCAGGTATCGAATAGATATTGCTCCACCGTCAGCCCATAGACCGGAGTGTCCAATAAAGTTAAAAGCGGGTTTCCAGTCCAGGCCGATATTAAAGGGGAATTCCTCAAAAGTATATTCAATACCAATGATTCCGTCCACTCCTACAACCGTATAAGATTTCCCATCATCTCCCCAGTAATGTTTTGTTCTACTGCCATCATAAAAGCCCACGTGTCCACCGAAGCCCACATACCATTTCAGTCGTTCCGTACTAAAGGCCACCTTGTGGATCTCATACAGGCCGGTCAGTTGAAACCCCCGCCACCGGCTGGAGATTATCCCTTCCACGGCTGAGCTGGATGAAAGGAAGTGTTTAACGGTTATTCCGCTATTAAACCCTCCCCTGACGCCCACGCCTGTCCTGTAGTCCTGTGCATTACCAATAAAAAAGCAACACACTGCCAGCAAAATTGTTAAAGATAGTTTTCTCATGATCATTATAGTTTAGGAGTTTTAGCTAAGTAAACAACTCAACCCACCAATAGTTTAGAAAAACTGGCCGGCATTCCGGTCGGGGGTCACGCTTTTGGATAATGGAGCCTGTATTTGGGGATTATTGGGGCACGTTATGGATTGCGTTCTGTATTTAAGGGGAAAAACCAGTATTTCGTCGTAAAAATTATAAACAAACCTCTATATTTGCAACTGCGGTATATCAAAAAACATCCATTTCCATGTGTGAACCGGTTCAAGTCAGGAAGCAAGTCACGTACCATTCGGGGAACTGGGGTGACAAGCATTATTTTGCTCCTTTTCTCAACCTGTCGGTGAGCAATTTCACCAGCGTCATGGAAGCGTTGGCGCTGCAACTGGGTCAGGCGCCTGAAAACCGGGAGGCCACGGTGTCAGACCGGTTAGCAAGTTTATTTCACAAGCAGTTATCCACCGCCGACTGGAAAAAACGCATTAAACTCATCAGTCAGTACTTCCCTGTTGTTCGCTATCTCAACGGGATGCTAATAGAAAAGGAAATAAATGGCATCAGGGAGAAAGCCAACACAGGAAGCCGGGCATTGATCCGGAAGTTCACCTGCGAAGAGGCCATGAGAACGGCCTTTATCCATAATTTCTCATCGCTGATCATCACGTTAGACCGTTTACGCAGTTATTACACCTACTACCGTCATGATCCAATAACCTTACATCCTGACCCCCACAGTTTTTACCGGTTGATGGATGATCTGTTCACCGATGTGGCCCGGGATGTATTTGTTAAAAGGGTAAGGTTCAGTTCCACCAAAGAAGCTTTGAAACAAAACCTTACCCTGGATTTTTTAGAGATGGTTTCAGAAAAAAGGGATCAGCTGCACCGTAAAGACCAGCAGTTAGGCAGCACAAAGACTCCGGAAAGGAACTGGCGCATGCTATCCAATGCGGTAATATACGATGCCTTCAGTCCTATGATCGGCAAGAACATTTCCATGGGTATAAGCAGCAGTCCTTACCGTGCTGAACCTGCCGGCACCGGCGATCCCACATCCACCGCTTCCCTATTATTTTTGTGTTCCTGCTTTTTATCCACGCACCAGATGGAGCGTATGAAGCAGGGGGTTCATATGTTTCATGCCAAAGGCGATGACAATGACAGCAAGCTAAAGCTCATGGCCCTCCACTGGGTATATAACCATTTAACCTTCCGGGGTTTAAAGCAAAATACCGTTCATCATTTTGAAAGCCTGTTGGTTCGTGTGATGGATGAGTTGAGCAAGGTACCAGACCCCCTGTACCGTGTGACCAAAGACAAGAGAGCCTATTTTCTGGCCATAAACCCCTGTTGCGCCCACCACCTCCGGGACTCCAACGGGGTGAACCACGATCCGGCCATTGATCACACCGTGAGAAAACGGACCACAGAGCGCTTCCCCTCTCTGGCACTGCGCTACCTGGATGAGGTGGTGGGCTTTAAGAACCTGAGGTTCCAGGTATATGTGGGAGACTACATCCACGACCAGCGGGTAAAGACCAGGGACCTGTCCGGCCGCCAAATCCACCGGACGGTAAAGGAAAGGGTCAATGTGTTTGGAAGGCTGTCACGAGTGATCAAAGCCAAAAGGGACCTTTTCTGCGGCACCGGAGCCGACGGCACCGGGAGCCAACTGTGGGAGCCCTTTCAGGAACCTCAATACAACATCACTGAAGGAGGTATTTATATCCATTTAAAGCTGGAAAAGCTGGGCTATCCCCGGGAGGCCCGGGAGATGGCCGGCCGGCATCCCGGAGATAGCTGCCGGGAAAAACGAATACCCAAAAGGGAAATAGTCGCTCATATACTGGCCGGGGATCAGGGATATCAGGGCCAACCCACTGCTCTGTTATCCTTAAATGAATTGCCGGCATTGCTGTATGAGCTATTAGTCAATAAAAAAAGCCCCGAAGAGATTGAGCAGACCCTGGCCGGGAAGGTGGTATCCCAATACCAAAAGATCCGTGACTTTTCAGGCACCCCCGGGCAGTTACAGGATGCTCAACTGCCGGATAACCTGAGAAAAGCAGCAAAAAAGGACCAAAAGAACCTGAAAAAGCTGAAAAATCACATTGCAAGAGACTGGCAAGCCGTAATAGACCAACGGGAACAGCTCAGGGATATGAAGCGACAATACCGGCAGGGAAAGCGAAAACGCCTGCTGTCTATCTACGAAATCCACGACATGGCCCAATGGATAGCCCGGGATATAAAAAACCTGATGCCACCACAAACCAAAGCGCAGTGGAAGTTATATGACCAAAAAGAACTGCAAAACGGACTCGCCAATTACCAATCCGGCCGGCTGGAGGTGCGAACCCTGCTGGAATCAAAATGGAACATGACCTCCGAAGGACCATTCTGGAGCCGGGAGCTGAGAAACCTATTCAAAAATAAAGACCTTTGGTCGTTTTTGCTCAATTATTTACACTTAAAAAGCAGCGTGCTTAAACAACTGCTGGATACCATAGAGCTGACCCGAAACAACAAAAAACTGCTCAAACAAGCCCTGGAATATATATTTATCCTCTATAAACCAAGGATATACACCATCAACAGCATGGACAAAGAAAAAGAAAAACTGCTGAACCAACCGGTGGTGCTCCCCCGCGGACTGTTTGACCCTAAACCCTCTTATATTAAAGGAACTTCCCTGGAAAATAACCCGCAACGGTTTGCTTCCTGGCTGGTATATCTTCGTAAAGAAGCTAAAACAGACCATCAAAAATTCTATGACCTTGAACGTGACTATACAAAAGCATATAACGTTATCTGGGACAAGAAAAAATACAAACACCTTAACCACTTTATTTATAAAACCGATAAGGCTATACGTAAATGCATGCAAAATGACGTGGTGTTAAAGCTTATAGCCAATGACCTGCTCAAAAACATACGGCATAATAATACGGATAACCACCCTGTGAACATCTCTCTCAGTGAAATGTTCCTGCCCATAGAAGAAGTGAATACACTAAAACAAAAGGCGTGGAGCCAACATAAGGGAAAGCCGGTAGATATTAAACACCTGTTGTGCCAGCCGGAAGAGGTGTATAATATATCCTTTTTAAAATGCTTTGATCATATTTGCTTCCGGGAATTACCACTGAAAGACTTTGACTATGCGCAAAAGCTGGCCGGAGAGGACCGGGTTAAAAGGCTGGAGTCATGGCATAACAGACCATGGACCCTCAGAGAACTGGAAGAGGAGCTGCTAATAGGCCCCGATGCTTACGAGACTATCCAACAGTATGAGTTTTTTAAAATAATGCATGACCTGGAACGGGGGGTGTTTTTAAATAATAATCATAAGGATGCTTTTTCTATTCAGCAGCTTAAGCATAGCTTTACCTCGTTAATAGTAAACGGGGTTCTGAAAGACCACCCCCGGATTAATGAAAGTGATTATGCTTTTTTAACAGGCAATAATGCTGATGTGGACTATGATCTGGTGAGAAACAGCAAGCCTATGGTCCGAAAGGCTTTTTTCCTGCTCACACTGCATGGGGCGTTCGCTGTTAATCGACTGCCCGGAAAACCGGTTTTTGAACTGATGATAGAGGATTATAAGCATTTAAACACAAGTACGTATAGCCGGTTTTTGATGAATGTGACCCGGAAGATCGTGGATGAGCTGGTAGGTGATGCATGACAGCTCCCGCCGGCACCCGTGGATAAGGACTGGAGAACAGGGCTTTATCGTTACTCCTGATTACTGAAGAGAAGAATAGCGCCGGGGATTGAACAAAAAAACATGGTTGTTTGTACAATACAATGTACAGTTTTTTGTTTTTATATTTAATCCACTGCTGTCACTGCCCATGTTTTGACGGGTAATAACAGTTTGTAGAGACAGGGC
>PWNQ01000031.1 GCA_003557725.1 Bacteroidales bacterium
GGACCCCGCTGCCATAAACGTAGCCCCTGCCGTGTCAGAACGCATGCCATATCGACGGGTAAGGGACTCCAAAGAAGGAATAAAATACCTGTCACTTACAATTGCTATCAGAATAAAAGAGCATAGCAAGAAAATAAATAAGGATAAAAGATACATAACATGCCACGCTTTGGTTTGATAGGACCAAAGATAATAACAATAAGCAAACCGCTCCGTTTAATATACCTTTGCCCGATCTGAAACATTTTTAACAGCAGTTTGTTTACCCTTCACCCTGCGAACTTTAACAAAATGAGCCGATATTACATTAAAGACCTTGAGACACTGTCTGGTATTAAAGCGCATACCATCCGTATGTGGGAAAAAAGGTATGGTATCGTCACTCCTATGCGCACAAAGACCAATATCCGGTACTACTCGGCCAACGACCTGAAAAAAATCCTTAGCGTATCTATCCTTAACCGAAACGGATACAAGATTTCCAGAATTTCCAAAATGACTGATTCAGAGCTTCATGAACATATTCTAAAATTGAGTAAAAGCAACAGCACCCACGAAAGCACCATTGAGAACCTTATATTAGCATCCATTGACCTGGACGAAGAACTCTTTGAACGTATTTTTGCCCACCTGGTTAATCGCCTGGGATTTAATGACACCCTGGTGGAAGTGATATACCCGTTTTTTACAAAAATAGGGTTGCTTTGGCTCACCGGCTCCGTAAATCCTGCACAGGAACACTTTGTAAGCAATATCGTGCGCCAGAAACTAATCGTTGCCATCGATGGCACAACCAGCTCCCCGGGCCCCGACAGTAAACGCTTTATACTGTTTTTACCCGCCGGGGAATGGCACGAACTGGGGCTCCTGTTCTTCCAGTTTATTATCAAATCGGCAAACCATGAAGTCATTTATCTGGGACAAAGCGTCCCACTCAGTGATGTGGTGAAAATTTCGCAAGTAAAAAACCCTGACTACCTGTTTACTTCAATCACTTCTTCCATGCCCGAAAAACAACTATATGACTTCCTCAGGGAAATATCTTCCTACTTCCATAAGCAAACCATATTTATTAGTGGTCTACAACTACGAAGCCTTATAACACCCCTCCCCTCCAATATCCGAAAAGTGTCTTCCGCACACGAGTTTAGCCAATCTATAAAAAAGGTATAGGCCATCTTCCTTCGCCATCCAATTTGTTTAACCTTTTTGATAGATTCTCTTAACACTTTTTAACATTTCTTTCGTCGAAAATTAATTTATAAATTTTTTTTCAAACCCACCTTAAAAGCTTATTTACAACACTTTTAAGTGTTTATTTTATTTAGAATAAGTATTAATAAGCCCTTTGTGTAAAAAAAAAGACTTGACAAATGTTTAATGGTGTATTATTTTTGTTAAACATTTTTTAGAAATAAATATGTAAATTAAAGTTACTAACCCAAAACCCAAATACCATGACTACTATTGAGTTTAACAAGAAAATAACCAGCTACTACAAGAGCTTAGAGTATTTTGCCATCAGTTTAACCCAAAATGAGAGTGACGCTCAGGATCTTCTTCAGGAGACCTATTTAAAAGCTCTGAAATACCGCCATAAGTTTGTATACTCCAGCAATCTTAAGGCCTGGTTGTTCACCATTATGAAGAACACCTTCATTAATAATTACCGTCGTAAGGCAAAAGCCAGGACCATTATTGACAACACGGACGATCTGTATTACATGAATTTTTTCACGGAGCGCAAGGTGGCTTCTCCGGAGTCTGAATTAAACTATCAGGAGATCAATAAACAGATCCACAGTCTTGACAAGGATTACCGTGTTCCTTTCGAGATGCACACCCGCGGTTTTAAGTATAAGGAGATTGCCGAGCAATTGGATTTATCCATTGGCACTGTAAAAAGCCGCATTTTCTTTACCCGCCGTAAGCTTATGGCCCGGCTCAAAGATTTTCAAAACTAACAGCGTTATGATCCGTTTGACGTTTATTAACAACCACAAGGAAATTATCCGGCAATATCAAATGAACAGTTTGATGACCAACTTTTATCAAAGGCATCTGGACAAAGGTTCTTTGGTGAATGATGTGCATTTTCGCTGGGATAACCCGGTACGAAACCTGTCGTACAACTGACCGCCGGGCGGCCTTTTCAGCCACATTCCTGCAGTGTAAACCTATTTATATTAAGCCCGGCAACCACCGGGCTTTTTTTATTGATAATGCATTTTTCTTCCGGTCATCTTTTCTGTAGAGACACGAAAAACACATACCTCTTTCAGTGATGGCTCGTTGTATTTGAAAGCCCGGGAACTGTACTGAGCCATGATAATGTGCAGGGATTTTACCTTTTCGTCCCTATTATCAATAAACTCCACTTCGCCTTCCACCAAAACAGAACGGTATTTCATACTATAACTGCAGGCCACATGCTCACTCTGATACCTGAGCTGGTGGTCCACAGAAAAGTTCACCGCAACCCGGGGATGTTTTTTCAGAATATTCATCTTCCGTCCAAACTGTGCCCCGTGCAGGTATACATAGTCCCCGTCGAATCCGAAGTTCATGGGAACCACATATGGGGAACCTTCTGCGTCCGCCATAGCCAGCCAGCAAACCTGGCTCTTTGTGATGATATCCTGCATTTCTCTTTTCTCACTTATCTCATTGACTCTCATAGCTTCTTAATTTTTATCGTTACTATAAACAAAGCCTGATTAAAAACGCCTTTGCCCCATCACAGAGGGTGTCTGGTTTTCAACGGCTTCACCTTATAAGGCCCGGGGTAAAGAACAGCAAAAAACCAAAAGCACCCTTTTCAAACGGGCTTTCAAATCTGCTTCAAAAATAAAAAATATTCCCAAACGGGGTGATAATTTGTGGTCATGGGTTACTGGCAGGATGGGTAATGGATTTTTTGTTGTTGTTTTATGGTAGTTATCACATATTGTTCTATTTTTGAGGCCATGTTATTCAGGGATGTAATCGGACAAAAAGAAATTATTGGGCGGCTGTTACGCACGGTTTTGGATAGCCGTATCAGCCATGCCCAGATGTTGCTGGGCCCTGAGGGGACGGGAAATTTCCCTTTGGCATTGGCCTATGCCCGGTTTATTAATTGCGAGAACCGGGTGCGCCTGGATGAAGAAATATATGGCTTTGGCTGGGACTCCTGCGGGGAGTGCCCATCGTGTAAAAAGATGTACAACCTTTCCCACCCGGATCTTCATTTTATTTTCCCCCTTCCTGCCGAGCTGCGCAAAATGAAAAAGGACAAAAAGGCCAATGAGTTGATTTATGAGCCCTGGCGCGCACTTATCAGGGAAACACACGGTTATTTCGGACTGGATGACCTGCACAACACCTATAATTTAAAGGGAAAACAAACCCTTATCAGTGCGGAAGACTGTACTGAGATCATAGAAAAGGTGAGCTATCATGCCTATGAAGGGGGATATAAGATCGTGATTATCTATATGCCGGAAAAACTGTTTTATTCTGCGGCCCCCAAAATCCTTAAAACCCTGGAGGAGCCTCCGGGAAAAACCCTTTTCCTGCTCATTGCCCAGCATCAGGAAATGATTCTTAACACCATTTTATCACGCACTCAGATCATTCAAGTTCCCCGGCTGAATGACAAAGACATCCGTCAGGCCCTTATCAGTAAGGGGCATTCCCATGAAGAAGGGGCACTGGCCGCCTCGGTGCTGGCCCAGGGAAGCTATTCTACCGCCCTAAGATATGCACGAGACAGCCAGTGGCTGGAAGATAACCTTAAGCAATTTACTACCCTCACCCGGCTAAGCTTTGAGCTTCACAAAAAATATGAACTGGAGAAAACCCAACAACTTATTCAATGGGTGGCATTTATGAGCCAGCAAGGACGGGAATATCAAAAAAACTTCCTGGCGTATACGCTGCGCATGTTCCGGGAGGCGGTTCTGGCCTCATACCAAACCACGGAGATAAACAAAATGAACACCGCAGAGCAGGAATTTATGGACCGCTTTTTCAAAGTGATCAACCATGCCAATATTTTAAGCATTACCCGGGAGGTTGAAAATGCATTGTATTCGGTGGAACGAAACGGGAATGCCAACCTTATCTTTATGGATCTTTGCTTTTTCCTGAACCGGGAGCTGCGGAAAGGATACCGGGCGGTAACATAATCCATATAACAATCAAGATATTACACTATGTTTTCCATTCATAACCTTTCCGTTCACTTTACCGGTGAGTTTATATTTGATTCCATTTCATTTCTGATCAATGCCCGTGATAAAATCGGCCTGACAGGAAAAAACGGGGCAGGAAAAACCACCCTCATGCGCATTATTTGCAGAGAGATGCAGCCCACAGAAGGCACTATTGCCATTCCTGCCCATAAGACCATCGGCTATTTACCCCAGGAAAAGCTTATCACTTCAACAGAAACCGTACTCAACGAAACACTTAAAGCTTTTGAACAAGTCATTGCCATAGAAAATGAAATGGAACAGCTCAACACGGCATTAAACACCCGAAAAGACTATGAGAGCAA
>PWNQ01000181.1 GCA_003557725.1 Bacteroidales bacterium
ATTTGATTTAAAGATTCAGGGGAAAGCGAGTACTAATGCGGAGGCGGCATTAACGTTTCTTGCTTCTAATAATATTGTCAGAGGCGACCAGGTATCAACTGCGTTAAGTAACCGGAAAGATTTTTATTCTGATCTGGAAGCGATCCTGGAATACAAGCTTTTATCTAACCCAGTCACGGGGAATCTTGAGAATGCTAAACTAATCGAACATTTGAGTGTTCTTCCGGAACCGGCAAGAAACGCCTTGTTAGGAGCGGTCTATTATCTTAATCATAAAGGATTAACGGAAGTGCCGGGCTATGGTGATCACTCGATCATTGACGAGGTACATCAGGCAATCGAAGCGCTTGCTAAATTTATTCAAAGCAAAGAGAAAAATATTAGTGCTTGGTGGGATCAGCCATCGCTTTTAAATCCATCAGCGCAATCACCTTCGGCAATGTATAACGATGATCCGTTAGTTTTTTATTTCATAAAGAGACTTCATAAGTTTAAAGGTAAACAGAAGTTCATTCGGGACGTCATGAGTTATTTCAGCGAAGCGGGCGGCGGTCTATCGGCACAGGGCGGCATATTCGAGCCAATGAGCAAAGCTGAGGCGGTTTACAGTATATTTGGTGTTTCGATACCGGGACATAATGTAAAAGGGCATTTAATGGGCAAAGATGAGCCTCCTGACGTGAAATTACCGGACAGTATTCGTGACACGGAGCATATTGACGAACGCAGCGAGGAAGAGATAAAGGGGTTACAGCGGCATTTAGGTAAACAGGAAGAAATTGGTGAAGACGTTAAGATATCGAAAGAATCGCTTGATGAGCTTGACGGGCTGGACTTTTTTGGTGGCAAAGGTAAAGGAAAGATTGGATTTGCATTAACAGAAGAGTTTTGGTCTAAGTACCAGGAAGTAAACCGACCCTTAAAGAAAGCAATCGAGGATGCAGTAAATAATCGCCCGGCAGGGAAAGAAATCGGCGAGGCAGTAAAAGATGCGAACAAAGCGTTAATAAAGCGATATGGAGATAAGATAAAACCTTACCTCGTACAGCTTTATAAGGACATAGCGAATCCATTAAGTTCAATAGAATTGAACATTATTAAGGAGGATAAAGGTGTATCAAGTACCTCAACAGATTTGGAACGAGATCGCAAGGACACAGGAATTAAGGACGGTGTGGGCAGCCAAGATGTTCAGGCTGACGGAGCAGGAAGTGGAAAAGGTTCTCTTGACCCAGCAGGAAACGATGCTCAAAAACGGCTACACGGTACAGATGATCAACGCATACCAGGCACTGACACCGCTGATGCTGGAACACAGGGCGATAAGCCATTATATAATGAAAACGGAACAGCCCGATCTGAGGAACTTGCTGCCGGAAATACTGACCCCAACCGAGGGGCTACTGTTAGTGAACAGGGACTTTCCGATGAGCGAGCCAGAAGTAAGCAAATTGAGCAAGCTGTTGTTCAAACTCACAAAGGTTTACAGAAAGAAAAAATCCCGCCAGTCAAAGAAATAAAGAGAGGTGATGCCGCTAATATCAAGGAGAGTTTGCCATCTTTGCGTTCGCATCAACAGGAAGACGTTGCTAAGGCAGAGCGGCGGTTTTATGGCTTAGACGGGGTAGAGAAAGGGAAAGGGTTTTTATTTACAAACCAGACCGGGACAGGCAAGACCTGGGTCGGCACAGGACTCATAAAGAGAAGAATGTTGGAAGGTCAAAAAGAATTTTTAATAATAGTTCCTAATCAGAAAGTCGCTCATCAATGGAGAGAGACGGGCAGAATGTTAGGAGTAAATATAGACATTTTGGAAGATACTAAAAGCAAAGGAAGCGGAGCTACTGTTACCACGTTTGCGAATCTGCGAACTAACGAGAAGATATTAAGCCGGCATTTCGATATGGTCATCGGTGATGAAAGCCAGAAGTTGGCAGGTGATCAGCACGGTAAGATCAATCAAGGATTAGATCGGTTTCGTCACTTGACTAACCATTATGACAAGGCAAGGCAAAAAGCGATTACCGAGACCGGATATGAGGCGAAGCAGATAGAATTACAAGCAGAACTCAATAAGCTGCAAGGTAAGTTATATATCGATTATGATAATGACGTGATCAGTTACGAAGTGATGCGAGAAAAGAGCAATCAGCTCGAGCAGGATTACCGGGAGAAAAGAGAAAAGCTTGATAAGTCGGTAGATAAGCTGACGAATGATTTAGAAGAGAGCGTCAAGGTGCTAATGCTGTCGGCAACACCTTTCTCTTACAGGCTAAATCTTAACGCTGCCGAAGGCTATCTTTTAGATATTGCCAGAAACTCTAAGATGACTAATGAGAAAGCCTTCAGGGAGTTTTTGAAGGAAACGTTTAACCTGAAAGATATCGACAGCGAATTGCGAGTACCGAGCAGTACCGAGATAGATAAGCGAGAACGAGATTTCCAAGTAAAAATGGTAAATAAAGGTGTAATGAGCTACCGGACGTTGGATATCGATGAGGTAGATTACAGCCGGGAGTTTATTACTGTAAATACACCGGGAATAGCGAGGGAGATTGATAAGGGAATTGGACTATTAACGGGCAAAAGATCTCCGTATAAACATTTAACTGAATTTCTTCGCAAGCAAAAGCGATTTAACTATCAGCATCTAAACGAATTATTGGAAGGGATGAAAGCAACTGAAATGGTTGATAGAGTGCAGCAGCATTTAGATTTAGGCAGAAAGGTGATCGTGGTTCATTATTATGTGAAGAACATACCACGCCATCCTTTCCAGTTTGACGACATTCTCAGTAATGATCCGAAGGTGATCAGTGATATCGTTAGGTTTAGCAACGACTATCCTGAATTGGTAAATTTGGACTTATACGGGCTTAGTAACGTTCGGGACGTGATGTTGACCAGGTTCGGTGACAAGGTTGGGTTATTCTCCGGACGTGACACGCAGAGCAAGAAATTTGCAGCATTAAAGGACTTTAATGATCCTAACGGTAAGATCAAGGTACTCGTAGCTCAGAGCGAGGCGGTGAAAGAAGGGATCGATGCTCACGACACGAGAGGTGACGATCCGAGAGTTATAATGCCGGTGGGATTGCCGACTATACCTACAACTGCTGTCCAGGTCGAGGGAAGGATCAAGCGGGACGGCTCTTTAAGTAACGCTATTTATGAATATGTGGTGCTTAAAACTAATTTTGAAAAGAGACTTTTCGCTAAGATACACGACAGGGTCAGGACTGTTGAGAACCTGGCAGCGGGTGATGCAGCGAGGGCGTTAGAGTTATCGTTCATCGAAGGATATGCCAATGCGAATAATAATGTACCAAATAGCGAGCAGGGTATTGGTGGCAAAGTCTCAGATATGAGCTTGAATCAGATGACAGAGTTCGATAAGGCTAAATATTATTACTTTAACAGAGCAAAGAGAAGAGGGTTACGCCCGGATTATACTCCTGAACCGCTTGGGTATAAAGTGGCTGAATGGTTGCAAGCAAACGAGCGAATGCGGCTGTTAGAACCAAGTGCCGGTGATGGGTCGATCGCCCGATTTTTGCCGGACTTTTGCTTTAACACAGCAATCGAACCGGACTATGATGCCTTCAGTACTTTGGCGAGTGTGTTCGGTGGTATGGACACGCAAGGCAGAAATCACGCCTTTGACGTGGAATTTGAATATCTTGGTAATGAAAAGCGATATCACGGAATAGCGATGAATCCTCCGGTCGGGTTAGAGGCGAAGCATCTGATCAGGGCAGCTAAGCATCTATATGACGGTGGAAGGATAGTTGCTATCGTGCCGCATACGGCAGAGGTGAATAATGCTATTATGCAGATCACTAATGAGCCGAGCGGGTCAATCTATAACCGTAACCGGTCGGATAGTGAGCCGAAGCAGTTTGACTATCATCACGTAGCAACGATCGGACTGCCTAAGATAATCATGGACGGGGAAACACAGTACAAGGTGGTTATCATCGACAAAGCGGTCGGTTTGTTTCATCCGGAACTGAGCCGCCATAGCGTTGCTAAATCTCCGGACATTAACAGCTTTTTCAATCGCATTCAGGACCTTTCCGCACCCGGCAGGACACGTGAAATTGCCAAAATAGAGAGTATGCACAGTGACAAGCGAGATTCGCAACCGTTTTTGGGACGTGATAAAGAGGTTGAGGGCAAGGTCAGAAACTTAGCGGTATTGCAATACAGCGTAACGAAGCAGCAATTTAATGATTTAATGCAAGCAGCGAAAAGCCTTGACGGGCGATATGTAGCAGGTAAAGAACGAGGGTTCGTGTTTCCTGATGACGAGAAAAGAGATGCGTTCATCGTGTATGCTGAAGAGATAATGGATAAATATGATGATCCTGAATATCACAAAAGCAAGATCAAAAAGAAGATCGGGTTCGCTTTAGACTCTGAAAATGCTACACCTGATGAGAAAACAAAGCTTAAATATAAAGATTTCGGGAAGCTTGCTAAAAGCAGCCTGGATTCAATAGACGGCAAAGACCAGATTGGCAAGCCGGATA
>PWNQ01000148.1 GCA_003557725.1 Bacteroidales bacterium
AAGAAAAAGAAATTATTGAGGTTGGAAATATTGCGGCATTGTATGATCAGCCAATTGGAGATCTTGTTTATGAAGTTACTGGTGAAGTATTTATTACACATCAACAACAAGCATACAGGGGGCAGATATATATTCAGGATGAGTCAGGGGCTATAATGATAGATGATGACGATGGAATAATTGAAACTGAATATGAAAACTACGATGGTATTACCGGCTTAAGAGGCACACTATCAGAGTTTCAAAACATGCTCCAGTTGATTCCTGCTGAAGATCCCGGTGCTGCAAGCTCTACCGAAAATGACCCGATTGAACCTATGGAAATGACACTTGAAGATCTTTCGGAGGATTATCAAGGTATGCTTGTTATAATAAGAAATGTATCATTTGAATTTGAAGGGCATGACTATTCTGAAGGAGATCTGTTTACTCACAATGAATCATACTATATTTATGATGCCACCGGGGAAGGAGAAATTCGTACACCCAACTCAGCCGAGTTGCTTGATTATTTTGATAATCCGGACTTTCCTATACCAACAGAGCCTAAAGATATAGTTGGAGTATTACATCAGCGTTTTGAGGGTACCAGACTTCAGCCAAGGGCTGTGGCAGACTTTAAAGAGCCTGCCGATGATCCTAATATTGTCGATATAATAGAAGGGAAAGAGTTTAAGATGTATCCAAACCCTGCTAATAATTATTTCAACGTAGAGGGAACTGAAATAATACATAACGTTAGAGTATTTAATATTAACGGACAGATGTTGATGGATAACATTGTTAACAACAACAATGCGAAGATTGACATCAGTAATCTTAATGCCGGAATATATGTAATCCAGGTAATATCGGGTCAGGAATCATTCAACTATAAGCTGCAGGTTCAAAGATAAAATGCAGTATAATTAATTAAACATTAAGCAAAAAAAAGAGGCTGCCCGGTTTTTGGGCAGCCTCTTTTTTATATTATGATTTAGAATATTTTACTCATCATCTTCTTCAGGATAGTAGGGTCCTCTGACCAGCTCAAATTGCGGCGGGTCTCCGGCAGCAGTGCAGATATATTCAGCTTCCGGGTAACTGCGGACCCAATTGTCGGCAAAAGTTTGAAAACCAACAAAAAGGCGAACATCTATACCTCCTTCTTGCGGATTAGCATCAGGGTATTTATGCTGCAAAAGCTTTATTATACCTTCTTCCACAATTCGCCTAAGCATCTCATCTGCAGCTGCTTCACTGCCTTCTGTTTCGTATATTTCTCCCAGTTCAGGGTCTGCATACTCACCGCTTTCAAGTTTGTCAAGTCTTCGGCCTATTAACCTTATGTCAAAATTAGAATAAAAGACGCTTGCTCCATAATAGTAAGCAAAGTCATCATATTGAAATTCCTGCTGGCCAATGGGATCAATATCAACAAGATGCTGATAATCACTGCTGCCCATTGTGAACCTTACTGTGGGATCAAAAGCCCATCCCAAATCACCGTATATATATTGCTCAGATCTTTCTTCAAAATATGAAACCTTATTCCAAACAACACCGTCAAAGGTGTATTTATCAACAATATCTGTGGTTTGAGTTCCGTCATAATATCTGTACTTTACTACTTGTTCGTCACCTTCTTTGGCATATGGAATAAGGTTTCGGAGAAAAGCCGGCAGATAAATCTCCGGAGGATGATTGTCATTAAAACTGTTAAACTGTGCAACTGCTTCGCCGAGAATTTCATAATCCTCTGCCGTTAACTCATAGCCCACATATGGAATATCTTCAGTAGTTTCAATCCATATCCAGTCTTCACCATCAAATTCATAGGTGTCCAGATATAAATATTCTTCTCCCTCAACCCTAAAATTATAAATTACGTTTATTTTGTCCTCAGCTTGCGGGTTATCGACAAGTTTTATTTCTATAAAATCGGGAAGGTGGTTTTTTGCAGGATTCTCCGGGGTGAAGTAACTTCCGGTGCCAATAAACGCATAATCATCATCGGTAAGCTTATAGCCAAACCCTGAATCCCACCAGTCCGGGTGCAGCAGAAAATGATTGAAAGTAACCATAGCACTGCTTTCCTCTTGCAAAGTTACATATCTTACTTTTAAAATGTCGGGTATATAATCCATTGCAGGCAAATTGTCACTAAAGGCTTTGTATTCTGCAATAAAACCTTCAAAGCGGCTGTAATCTGCTTCGGTAAGAGTATATTCTATGGTTTCTTCATGAGGTTCTTTAGCTTCATCCATTTTATCATATAAATCCTTGTTGGGATCGCATGACACAAAAAGGATGTTTGCCAAAAAAAATGCCCAAAATATTTTTTTTATGTTTTTCATATTATTCTATTTATTTGAGAAGTTATTAAAAACAAATTTATTAAAACTGTATTCTTAAGGATGTCGTCCATGACCGCCCCCAGCCGTAGTATACAATAGCTGAATCATAATCAAATGTTCGTCCGTCGGTAGCATCTCTGATAGCTTCTGTATCTAACAGATTGTTTACGTTAGCTATCAGAGTGGCATTCAGTCCGCCTATTTTAAACCTGTACCTTATGTTGGCATCCATAATTTGATAAGATGGCATTTGCCATGAGTCTATACCTCTGTTGTCCGGATCTCCCCTGTCTTCAACATTAAAATCAGCAAAAAGCCTGTCAAAGTGGTTTATATCAAAACCTGCTCTAAGTCCGGGTAATATTTCATAGCTGACCCCGAGTGCGGCAGTAGTTTGTGCTGAGTTTCCTACACTAAGGCCTCCAGCATAAACCTCTATGCTGTCAATGAACACCTGCTGGTCATCGTATACTTCAGCAATAAGGTCGTCTTTCCATGTCCAGTCACCATAAGAAAACATTCCTCTTATCAGAAGGTTGTCAACAGGCCTAAGTTCAAAATCTATTTCAACGCCCTGGTGCAAAGCATCAAGCCCTGTAATGTTGGCAATAACGCCCTGGCCCAGATTTCTTACTAAAGCTTTATCAAGCCATTCAGACCTGTAAACAGTAAGATTGGCAGCAACAAGCTGGCTGCGATAACCATAACCTACTTCACTTGAAAAGACTCTTTCATGTTTTACGTTTTCATTAATAATATTTGTAAAACCTTGAAATGCCCATCTGAAAAAAGGTGCACGGGTAAAGTATCCTGCGTTTGCAAATACATTATGATTTTCAGTAATGTTATAGTTTGTTCCACCTTTAACGCTCCAGGCATAAAAGTCTACCCAGTCAGTTTGTTGCATAGGGTCGTCATCCTCATATAAAAAATAATCTGTTCTGCGATAGTAAGTACTTGATGCTGTTCCTGAAATAAAAGCAGAATAAACATCAGTAATATATTCACCCTGTAGGAATAGTCCTCCCCACATAACCTCCCCAAGGTCATGATAACTTATTTTGTCACCTACTTGTAATCTAGTGGAAGGGTCTCTGTTGACGTTGCGTGAAATTGCAGTGTCCTGTCTTCTTATAACATCTTCATAATGAGTTCCGCCAAGCAGATTGGTGATCTCTTGATAATGGTAGCCTCTGTAGTATCTCAGGTCAAGCCCTCCGGTTATTTTAAAGTTGTTGATATCATGTTGTAGTGTAGATAAAGCCCCGAACCAGTCATGTGCATTAACTGCCATAGCGGCTATGGCCTCTGAGCCTGTTTCTGATAAAGCATTTTCTGCAACTACAGCATCAAAGTCTAAATAACCATCGGGTGTTAATTTAGTATTATCTGTTGGTAATCCTGTATCACGGTCATATTGCAGCCAACTGGCCTGGCTTCCAACAGTTCTTCTTCCTCCACCGGAAGAAATGGAGGCATATAGAGCTGTTGATAAAGTTGTAGCAGGGCTAACAGACCAGTAATGGTTCAAAGATAATTGGGGTTTGTGGTACTGGTTAAACGAGGCATTATATTTCTCACCGTTAAGAATTCCTACAGAAGGATTGTAACGGATGCCTTCGGGATGGTCGCGATAGGTTTGAATCAACTGGCGGGGCCACCTTTGGTTATGCCACTGTGGTGCTCCAAATCCTGTGAAACTAATAGTATGTTCACTATTGATCTCTTTTGAAATATTCAAAAAATATGACCAGCCTTCAAACTCGGCACCCTGAACAAAGCCTTCACCGGTTCTTCTGCCGCCCAGTGCTGTTACTGCCCAGCCACTTTCCAGTTTGCCGGTTGAAAGTGACAATGATTGATTTTGATAACCATCATGTCCGATTCCGTAAAAAAGGGTACCTCCCTTGTTAGCATCAGTAGATTGGGTAACTATATTGATGGTGCCACCTACCGAGCTTATTGCAAGCCTGGAGGCACCCAGCCCTCTCTGAACCTGCATTTTTTGTGTTACGTCTGAAAGGCCTGCCCAGTTTGACCAGTAAACCCTGCCATTTTCCATGTCATTTACCGGTACTCCGTTTATTAAAACACCAATGTTGTTGGAATCGAATCCGCGCATGTTTATCCTTCCATCACCGAAA
>PWNQ01000227.1 GCA_003557725.1 Bacteroidales bacterium
CAATCTGCTCTTTCCCTCCTTAAGGATGCGGTATCCAAATTCCAGCTCATCCCCATCGGAGCAGTTGGATAAGCAATTGCCAATAAGCTGGGCCATAATTTGCCGCACCCGGCTGCAATCGCCAATAATATTAAAGTCTTCATCCTCCACGTCTGCATACATGTAAATCTCCACGTAGGCCTTGGAATACAGTTTTTTCTGCTGTGAAAAATAGCTATAAAGATCATCCATCAGATGGTTGATGTAGCAGGGTTCTTTCTTAATATCAATTTTATCCAACGACATCATGGCAATATCCAGGCTCTCAGAAAGCAAGCCGTTAAGCTTGTCGGTACTGGTTTCAATCTGCTCATAATAAGCACCCCGTTTTTCCGGGTTGCCCTCTTCATCAACCAGCAGCTTGGAAAAACCGGTAATATTATTCATCTGTGTGCGAATATTTTGAAGCATATACGACAAGTAAGCCTCCCGCAGCTTGTTGAATCGCTCTGCCTTCCAAATCTTTAACTCAAGTTCGCTTTGGCTTAAACCGGATGATGTTAATTTTTTCCTTTTCATATTTTCCTGTTTTAATGATAACTTTTTTCTCAAAATATGGAGGCATACTTTTTCACCCCATGATGGTCCAGACAATATTTTACCCGGTAGCGTTGCAAAATAAACCAAAAAAATGCAATAAATTTTTCGCTAAGTTACAAAATCCCCGTGGTAAAATCAAGTATTTCTTTTCCAAATCAGCCCTAACTCCTGAATAACAGCATAAAGAAAATACTGTTTAGCACATTATTCTACCTTTGGCAGGGTTGCATGACATGCAAAAATTCATCCGGACAAATATTATATTATAAAAACACACCCATTATGCACCCTCTTCGCGGCTGTATTCTTAAATGGTTTATAATAGTATTAACAATTAAGCCGGCCTTGTGTTATTACATACAGTAATTTTTATTACTTTTGCTGAAAGTACACCATCACGAAAAATGATGTTTACTTGTTATTATTTAGAGCATTATCAATATTTATTAATTCAAATTGTTCAAGCCTGGGGCTTGATTGAAAAATGTCATATGTTATGAAAAAGATAAAAGTAGCCATTAACGGTTTCGGCCGTATCGGGCGGATCACCTACCGTGCCATGATGGGTCGTCAGGATTTTGATGTAGTAGCGGTAAACGACCTTACGGATGCTGCATTTCTGGCCCACCTGTTAAAGAATGATTCGGTTCACGGTCGTTTGCCCAATGATATCCATGCAGAAGGCAACCACATTGTGGTGGATGGCCATAAGGTGAAGGTTTATTCGGAAAAAGACCCGGAGCATTTGCCGTGGAAGGAGCTGGGTGTAGATGTGGTTATTGAGTCTACAGGGATTTTTCTGGACCGTTCCGGAGCAGAGAAGCATTTGAAAGCGGGAGCCAAAAAGGTAGTATTATCAGCACCGGCAAAGAGTGAGGACATCAATTTTGTGGTTCTGGGGGTGAATGATAATGATCTGAACCCTGAGGAATCCATTATTTCCAATGCCTCCTGCACCACCAACTGTGTAGCTCCCATGGTTAAAGTCCTGGACGATCGTTGGGGCATTGACAGCGGGTTTTTAACCACCATTCATGCATATACCGCTGATCAAAACCTTTTGGACGGCCCCCATTCCAAGGATATGCGCCGTGCCCGGGCCGCCGCCATGAACATTGTTCCCACCTCCACCGGTGCAGCCAAAGCGGTAAGTAAGATTTTTCCTTCGCTGAAAGGAAAGCTGGGAGGATCTGCCATGCGTGTGCCCGTGGCGGATGGCTCCATTACAGAGTTGACCGTCCTGCTTAAAGAAGAAGTATCTGAAAAAGAAATTAATGAGGCTTTTAAAGAAGCCGCTCAAGGCCAAATGAAAGGCATTCTGGAATACTCGGAAGAACCCCTGGTATCCACAGATATCATTGGAAACACCCATTCTGCCATCTTCGATGCAGAGCTCACCTCGGTCAACGGAGGAAAAGGAAAACTGGTAAAAGTGATCAGCTGGTATGACAATGAAGCCGGCTACTCCTGGCGCCTGGCAGACCTGGCAAAAAAGCTGATGGAATAGCACATGAAAAAAGTGGTCTTTCTGGACCCTGTAGACCCGGTAGTTCTACAAACCCTGGAGTCATCCGGCTTTAAGTGCCACCCGTATGACGGCAAGATGCCTGCAGAAAAGATGGTAAAAAGCTGCTGTGGGATTATCGTGCGATCACGCACCCCCATTGACAAGGCTTTACTGGATGCTGCAGAAAACCTGGAGTTTGTGGGGCGACTGGGTGCAGGCATGGAAAACATCGACACCCTCTATGCCCAAAAAAAAGGCGTCGCCGTATTTAATTCCCCGGAGGGAAACAGGGATGCCGTGGGAGAACATGCCCTGGGGATGCTGCTGGCTATGATGAACCATATCCCGCGAGCACATGAACAGGTAATCCAGGGTATATGGCAAAGGGAAGAAAACCGCGGAGAAGAGATAAAAGGAAAAACCATCGGAATAGTCGGTTATGGCAACACCGGCAGTGCTTTTGCAAAAAAACTGCAGGGACTGGAATGCCATGTGCTGGCCTATGATAAATACAAAACCGGCTTTGGAAGCTCCCTGGTGGAAGAAGTGACCAGTGAACAAATATTCCGGGAAACGGATATCCTGAGCTTGCATATCCCCCTCACTCCCGAAACCCGCTACATGGTCAACTCCCAATACCTGGAGTCCTTTCACAAGCCTATTCGCCTGATCAATACAGCAAGAGGCAAAATAGTGGACACCCACGCCCTGCTGGAAAGTATTAGAAGAGAAAAGGTGAGGCAGGCAGCCCTGGATGTGCTGGAATTTGAAAGCCCATCGTTTGAAAGGCTCCACTTTAATGAATTGCCACAGGTGTTTCAGGACCTCTGCCAAACCGGCAAGGTGCTGCTGAGCCCGCATATTGCCGGATGGACCCGTGAATCAAAATATAAACTGGGAAAGGTGCTTGCAGAGAAAATATTAAACCACTACCGATAATATTTTCTGAATAGCATTTATCCCAGTTTATATTTCCACTATATTACAAGCTCTTATGACAGAACCACCAATCGTAACAGTCTTTGGCTCCGCGCCGTTCCTCGGCCATTTTCTCCGTTTTTGCCGGCGGAATGATGACCCGGTCTTTGAGGATCTCATTGTTTGGCCAGTTTTCGGGAAGAGCAACTTTTTCTTTTTCATGTACTTGCAGGGCTTTTAGCGCACGAAGTATCTCATCAACCTGGCGGCCTATCTCCTGAGGATAATATATGGACAACCTTATTTTCCCTTCGGGATCAATAATAAATACCGCCCTGACGGTGTTGCTGCCTTTCTCCGGTGCGATCATCCCCATCTTTTTAGAAACTACACCCATCTCATCGGCAATAATGGGGAAAGGGATCTCCACCCCCATCTTTTCCTTGATCCATTCGGTCCACTTAATGTGTGAAAACACCTGATCTACAGAAAGACCCAACAGCTCCGTGTTCAGCTCTTCAAACTGCTCCCTGCGATTGGCAAAAGCAATAAATTCGGTAGTACATACCGGAGTGAAGTCACCCGGATGACTAAATAATACAACCCATTTCCCTTTGTAGTGCTTTGGGAGTGTCATGGGTCCATGTGTGGTGTCTACTTTCATTTCGGGAAACATATCCCCAAGCAATGGCATTCCTTTTTGTTCTTCCATTTCTGAATATTTATTAGGTTTGTTATGAAATTATCAACTATCTCAACAAGCATCTGTATTTTTTGTTCAACGCCACCACTGGCCCCATCCAACAATAACCAGGCGGTTAATACCGGGTAATATGTACAGTCCGAATGGGATCGCTTTGACATTTTGCCTTTCCGCCCAATCATAATATTTGTATTTTTGCCCGTCTAAAATCTAAGGAATTAGTTTATTTGCTAATGTTTTTGGATGAACATGCCTGGTTACGCACTTTAAAGTGCATTCTTTGCTAACTACTGATTGGCATTTTTTTTGCTCCGGGCATGTGCCTATTTTTCTTTTTTGGAATGAATAACAGAGTCCGGTCTAAAAAGGGTACTTTTAATTTTCAGTGGATGTAAAAAAATTTGTATTTTTATACCGGGCTCATAACACGACATTATCAATTATGGATAACAAGCTTTACGATCTGTCTCAGCTTCACGACATGCTGGGCGAAGGGACCCCGGATTCCAGGGAGATACTGGAGCTCTTTCTGGACCTTACTCCGGAAACGCAGGCAGCAATGGAGAGTGCTTTTAAAACGCAGGACTACGAAAAGCTAGGGAACCTGGCGCATAAAATGAAGTCCAGCACTCGATTACTGGGGATGGAAAAGATCAGTCATGCGCTTCAGGAGCTGGAAACCATCAGCATAAAAAGCCAGGATACGCAACAGTTGTCTGAATTAATGAGTCAGTTGCAAAGCCTTTTGCCAGCGGTTACGGAGCAATTAAAAGCAAACGAGCTACCCGGGGCATAGCCATATAGCATTGGTCAGTAAGCCCTTTTATCCTTTCCTTCAATAAAATTCACAAAGGCATTATTGGCCACTTTATTTCCTCCCGGTGTGGGATAGTCTCCGGTAAAGTACCAGTCTCCGTTATTTTTAGGGCACGATTTATGCAAGTCGCTGATCCCCTGATAAACCACCTGAACATCCGCATGCATTCCCGGTGGTTTGAGGATTTCTGCAATTTTTTCTGACAGCTGCTGGGTGGTGAAGGGCTTGTAGATATCCTTCACATGGTTAAGAGCCACACTGCCGTCATCGTATGATTGTTCTTTGCATTTGACATACACCTGTTGTATGACCTGGTGCATTTTTTTCTCTTTAAGCAATGCGATAGCTGCCCTGAAGGCCGCAAAGTCATTGAGCTTGGCCATGTCAATTCCGTAGCAGTCAGGATATCTGATTTGCGGTGCAGAAGATGCAATCACAATGCTTTTTGGCCTGAGGCGGTCCAGGATTTTCAGGATGCTCTCCTTTAAGGTGGTTCCACGGACAATGGAGTCATCCAGCACCACCAGGGTATCGTTTTTCTTCACCACTCCATAAGTGATATCATATACATGGGCTACCAGTTCATCCCTTTGCTGATCCTGGGTGATAAAGGTTCTCAGCTTAACATCTTTCACCGCCACCTGTTCCACTCTGGGTCTGATTGCCAATATTTTATTCAGTTTATCCCGGTTGATGGCCTCTCCTGTTTTGAGTATTTGCTCCATTTTCACCTGGTCACAAAAGCTGTTAAGCCCCTCCACCAGTCCGTTAAAAGCTACCGAAGCGGTATTGGGAATAAAGGAAAAAACGGTGTTTTCCAGGTCGTAATTGATGGCATTAAGGATAGGTTTCAGCAGGGATTTCCCCAGGTTTTTCCGTTCCTGATAGATCTCATGGTCGGTTCCCCGGGAGAAGTATATCCGTTCAAAAGCGCAGGGGCGGGGTTTTCGTTTTTCCTGATAGGGAGTGATCTCCATTTGCCCGTTTTTTCTTACCACCAACACTTCTCCCGGCGGCACTTCTTTAACGCTGTCACAAGGGACGTTAAAGGCGGTCTGGATAGCCGGTCGCTCGGAAGCGGCCACCACAACTTCCTCATCCTGATAATAATAAGCTGGGCGAATGCCCGAGGGGTCACGAAAAATAAAGCCGTCACCATGGCCGGTCATCCCTGAGATAACAAAGCCCCCGTCCCAGTATTTGGCCGACCGGCTCACAATATTGGCAATGTCCAGGTGGTCTTGAATAAGCCCCGACATTTCCCCTTTGGTATAGCCCTGATTTTTATATTTCTGATACAAAGCCTCATTCTCCCTGTCCAGGAAGTGACCCATTTTTTCCAGTATGGTTACCGTATCGGTGGTTTCCACCGGATGCTGCCCCAGGGTTATCAGCTTGTCAAATAGCTGACCAACATTGGTAAGGTTGAAGTTCCCCGCCAAAACCAGGTTCTTGGTGAGCCAATTATTACTCCGAATCAAAGGATGGATGCTGTTTATATCATTTCCACCAAAAGTACCATACCGCAAATGCCCCATAAAAAGCTCTCCGGCAAAGGGCACATTGTGCTTAAGCCACTGGATATCCCCGAGACGGCCCGGGTTTCCACGGGTATGGTCATCTATCTTTTTAAAAATATGAGAGAAAATATCCTTAATAGGGTTTACCTCTGCCGACCTGTAGCGGTCCATATACCTGGTCCCCGGAGGCATATCCAACTTTATAGAAGCAACCCCGGCCCCATCCTGGCCCCGGTTATGCTGCTTTTCCATAAGCAAATATAACTTACGCAGCCCATATATGCTGCTTCCATACCTGGATAAATAATACTCCTGGGGCTTGCGTAAGCGCAAAAAAGCTATCCCACATTCATGCTTTAACGGATCACTCATAAAAACACCTGGTTAAAACGGCAAAAATAACCATTTCTACCGTATGCCATAACCCCAATTTCAATAACCTTCCCCAAATTGGCAACAAAATAAAAACCACCATTAACTTATGGAGCCTCCGGTATACCAAACTCAATACACTCCCTCCTGCAGAATGACACAGGCATGACCCGCCCAAAACCCGTATTACAACTGTTGAATTTTTTTGTATTATTGTCATCGAAAAATACCGTATCCATATATGAGTCCAATCTAAAAAGGCTACTTTTGATTTTTAGCGGCTTTTTGCCCCGGACCCTAAAGGGTGAAGCCGCTGAAAATCAGCCATCCTTTAGGGATGGGGCAAAGCTGATTTTCAGCGGATGTGAAAAATGTGTGTTTTTAAACCGGACTCATTTTATAATAATTTCACCGCATATTATTCGTGCATTCGTGGCAACGAACAACGAACAACGAACAAAATTTTAAACAGATGAAGCTACCGGCATTGCACTGGCAGATATTGGCCGCTCTGGTCCTGGCTGTGGTTTATGGTTTAATTTACTCCACCAATTATACCATTGATCAGGAATCATTGAAAAAACTGGAACGGACCACAGGGGATGAGCAGCTGGTGTCATCTCTGGCCCATTTTGACACCCGCACCTGGGACAGTCGCTCTGCGTTCACTGCAGCCATGGAGAAGCACCTTGGAGAAGCGCAGTACAAGCGTTACCGGGAGCCGGTCATTAAAGCCGCGTACGATAACCAGGCCGTACTGAATGTGAGCTGGCTTGGAGACTTGTTTCTCCGGGCCCTGAAGATGCTGATCATCCCCCTTATCCTTAGCTCCATTATCTCGGGAGTCACCAATATTGGCAGCGAAAAAAGCCTGGGAAGGCTGGGGCTAAAGACCATGTTTTATTATGTGATGACCAGCACGCTGGCCATCATAACCGGATTACTTCTGGTCAACCTTATAAAGCCCGGCGTAGGTGCCGACCTGAACCTGGTACAGGAAGTAGAAGGCCTTCCTGAATATAAAGGATTGGGGCAAACCCTTTTGGAGATCGTTCCGGAAAACATCTTTGATGCACTGACCCGCAGTGATATGCTAAGCATTATCTTTTTTGCCATTCTGTTTGGCTTTTTTATCACCCGTGCGGGCAGCAAAACACAAACCATCCTTAAAAATTTCTTTAATGCGGTGTTTGATGTGATGATGAAGATCACCATGTGGGTGATCCGCTTTACCCCTCTGGGCATTTTTGGTATTGTGGCTAAGGTGGTTGCCGACCAGGACGACTTTGTTTCGCTGTTGGGAAGCATGGGCAGCTATATGTTTACGGTGATCGCTGCCTTAATGATCCATGCTTTCTTCACCCTTCCGTTATTGTTACGTGTTGTAGGGAAAATCAATCCCATCCGTCATTTTTCAGCCATGTCTACTCCCATTTTAACGGCCTTTTCCACGTCTTCCTCGGGTGCTACATTGCCATTAACCATGACAGCTGCAGAGGAAAAAGCGGGAGTGAGCAATAAAGTCACCAGCTTTACCCTTCCTTTGGGAGCCACTATAAATATGGATGGCACCGCATTATACGAGTGTGTTGCTGCCATGTTTATTGCCCAGGCTTACGGTATGGACATGACCGTTACCAATCAGGTGGTGATTGTGATCACGGCCCTTTTGGCATCCATCGGCGCAGCAGCCATACCCATGGCCGGGCTGGTGATGATCACCGTGGTGCTGTCTGCGGTAGGGATCCCCCTGGAAGGGGTGGGCCTGATCCTGGCGGTTGACCGTATCCTGGATATGTTCCGAACCGCAACCAACGTGTGGAGCGACAGCTCGGGAGCAGCGATTATCGCATCATCCGAAAAAGAAAAACTGAAAGTGCACATCCAAAAGCATTAAAAGCCCATCCCAAACCCCACCTCCAGGATATTGTTGCTGCCATGAAGATAGGGGGCAGTAAACTTATCCAGATACTCCTGCCCGGTCATTCCGTCAGCATCATACCCATGAATGTTGGAAAGGGTATAGGAGGCATATAATCGCAACTGAGGCAAGGGGTTATAAACTGCCTCAAAGGATAAGCTTTTGTTCTCCCAAACAATATCATCCAAAACGGGGAGCTCATCAATGCGGGGGTCGCGCTGCCCACGGATATATTCATAATAGTTCCCTTTACGGGCATGAACATAGGACACTCCCACCTGAAGGGTGCTGATTGGATACCAGCGCAGCGTTCCGTAATACTCCTCCGCATTGTCTTCCAGATAATGGCCCAGGTTATACCGGTTGGAGCGGAAGGAGGTGGTGGGCTCATCATGCAAAAAGGCTATGGGATTGCTGCGGGTGTACTCAAGCCCCATAAACAATTCGTCAACGGGCCATCCGGTCACGGAAGCCCCTCCTTTAAAGCTGGTAAAGTTATGTCGGTTGGGGTCGCCTACCCTGCGAACAGAGAATTCATCGATAAAATAGGTGGCGTAAAGATGAAGGTGCTTTATCTGCCGGGAGCTAATGTTGAGATACATGGCATTATTCTGAAAGGAAGACCCCCAGTGGGTGCTGTGCACACTGGATTTATAAAAGGCAAAAGGGATGAGATAAACGGGCTGCACGTCCATATCGCCATAGACTATGGAGTTTCCAATGGCCAGGTGAAACCGTTTAAAGGGCTTGAAGGTAAACATATTGGCAGCAATATACTTGGTTCGCTGAACGGTACGTGACCTGCCGTTGGAAGGGAAGAATGACCTGAGGCTATCCACAGCCTGAGATACCAGCCAGCCATGGTGGTAGTCAAACTCCAGCCACTTTACCGGACTGACATGAAGCTTGACCATGGGAAAGGACGGTGTCCGCCCGGAGAAAATATTGCTCCCGTTCTGGGCATCCCCCCACTGTACATGGTCTTTCACCAACCCAATACTGCCCCAGTCCCAGGTGTAGGTAATGCCCCCACGCATCTCACTATACTCTCCACCCTCGCCCCCACCGGTAAGCCCCTTATAATTCCCGCCCGGCTCCTGTGTATAATATGAAGGCTGAGCCAACCGCTGGCCCGGCTGGTAATTATCACGCAAACTGGCATACACCCCCCAGTTGTCCCCCACGGAAGTGATCACCTCCGCACCACCATAAGTAACCCAGAAGTCTTTGTTGCCCCCGCTGAAATTTCTGTATCCGTATACGGGACGGAACAAAAATGAAAATAAACTGTCATGGTAGGTAACCTCAGGACTGAATAAATGAACAGACAAAGAAGTGTCTTTCTGATAAAGCTGCCCGCGGGAGGTTTTTAACTGCCACCGTTCCAGCATAAATTCTTTAAGGTAGTAATCCAACTGGGCCTGCCGGGAAGGGCTTAACCCATCCCGCTTTTCGTTGGCCTCTTCCAGAAAATCAGCTATCTGCTGACGACTATATGGCTTAACTACCGTGGCCAAATCAATTATGTGCAATGCCGCCAACTCGTCCATAAAACGATATAAACCCTTATCACTGATATGATGATAGGAGGTCTGGGCAAAAGAATTACCAACCGGGAATAACAGCACCACCACCAAAAGTAACCCGGGAAAAGGATATAACGATTTCATAAAATAAGAGTTAATATTTACTACTATACCATGCGGGAGCTTAAGAAATACTCTATTATCTCACCTTGCGCTCCCCGAAGGCCTGATCGTATTATTATATGCAAAAATAGGATAAAAACAGATACACAGCAACCACAATATTCTGAGGTGGTATTCTGTCCAACTGGCGGAACATTTATATGGTAAACTTTCCCAATTTTCAATATTTTTTCCCGTATTGGGAAATTTTTCTATATTGAATACTTTTCTATTCGTTTGATTTTCTGGCTTTTCCAAACACCATTGTATAAATGGCATGCCAATTGAGTTTAAATTGGCATAGCCAACACAGATACGATTAACAATGTCGGAGTGTTTGCCCTGCAAACTCAAAACAACTACGCAACTTCCGGGGATGGGAACTGGAATAGCCCAAACGTATGGAAAAACAAATCACAGCCCTCCGCCTGGCTATCCAGCGGTGAGCCCGGAACCTATATTATCCGGATTGCATCTCCCGGAAACGAACAAACCATATCGAAAAAAATGATGAGTCCGGTCTAAAAACACACATTTTTCACATCCGCTGAAAATCAAAAGTAACCTTTTTAGATTGGACTCACTGATTATTAAATAAAAAAGGCTTCCATGGAGCAATTCATGGTTTTTTAGGGTAGGCCATGCGGTGAAAACTGCATGGCCTTTTTGCGCCGGGCCCATGATTAAAGGAAAATAAATTGCTTTTACCAACCCCAATTCCCTGCTTTGTAAAATTTTTCCCGTTTTGGGAAACTTTGCAGTAACGTCTCATTTATTATACATCTGTCTTTCTATATCTTACCGATCTACCTATATAGCTGGCATGCCAATTGCTATTGTTTTGGCTTAACCAAAACAATAAAAAATAATTATTATGAAAGCCCTTAAAGATCTTAACAGAATTTTTCTCACCATCAGCCTTATAACCCTGACAGGAGCAATTGCCCTGCAAGCGCAAAACAACTATACAACTTCCGGGGATGGGAACTGGAATGAAAACGCCAATTGGAATGGCCATTCCCCAGGCTCAGTGATTGGAGCTGGCGATGAGGCTAGAGTAAGTAACGCAATGGAATTCCTGGGGGGTAACAATTCACTTACTGTGGAACCACAAGGAACCCTTATCATTGAGCAAGGTGGCTCTTTTGTGTCTCCGGGAAACTCGAAGCATCTTATCCTGGTAATCGAAGATGGAGGGACTTTCGTAAACAACGGGGATATTACTGCCGAGGAAATCACTGTTATTGGGTATTTTATAAACAACGGGGATATTGATGCCGAGGAAATTATTATTGACGGAGGGACTTTGGAAAACAACGGGGATATTGACGACGCCAGCCAAGTTACTGAAATTAACGGAGGAGCATTATTGGAGCCTGACGATGATGTCTTGCCTGTTGAGCTGATCGCATTCGACGCCAGTTCAAAAGGTCAGGCCATTGAATTGCAATGGACTACCGCATCAGAGATCAATAACGACTATTTCACCATTGAGCGTTCCACCGGCGATGGCAACTTTCACGAGTTGGGCACCGTAGAGGGCTCAGGGAACACCAACCAGGTTATTCATTACACTTTTACCGATCATGGTTATACTCCCGGGGCAACGGCATATTACCGGGTAAAGCAAACCGACTACGACGGCACCTTCTCTTACTCCTGGGTGGTGGATGTGAGCATAGAGTCTAACATGACTGCCAATGTTTTTCCCAGTCCGGCAATCAGCGGTGAGCCCGTAACGGTTCACACCTCACTGGATAATGCAGCGGTAGGCATTTACAACATGCAGGGCCAGTTGATCCGCAGCTTTACCCCCGGCCAGAATCACACAGAGATTAGCACCAGTGACCTGGAGCCTGGAACCTATATTATCCGGATTGCCTCTCCCAACAATGAGCAACAGGTATCCAAAAAACTCATGGTTAAATAAAAAGACTTCCATAAAGCAATTCATGGATTTTTAGGGTAGGCCATGCGGTTATCACTGCATGGCCTTTTTTTTTGCATTATAAAAACATGGCAATTAACAAAATACCACTTAACCATCAAATTCTTTAAACAAGAGCAGCGACCCGGCTGTTTATATACTGTTGTTCCGGGTCCGGGTATTTTACCGGCGTCGGAGGCAGATTGCTATATTTGTTTTCATTAGGCAGGTCCTAAAGAACCAGGGCGTAATTGATTTTCAGCGGGAGCGAAAGTAAAAAGTATTTATACATGACTCCTGTTTACATAAAAAACATTTGTTATGGAGAACTTCACATATTATAACCCTACCCGGCTTCATTTCGGGAAGGGAGTAGTAAGCAAGCTGGGAAAATCAGCAAAGCAATATGGCAGCAAGGCCTTATTGGTGTATGGCCGTGGATCCATCAGGCGCAACGGCATTTACGACCAGGTGGTGGATCAGCTTTCAGAGCATGGCATCCGGTTTGTGGATTTTGAAGGGGTCAAACCCAATCCTTTGGCATCGGATGTGGATATTGCCGCCCAAAAGGCCCGCGACTTTGGGGCAGAGATGATCATTGCAGTGGGAGGAGGCAGTGTGATCGACTCGGGAAAAGGCATTGCCATCACCGCCCCATCGCAGCATCAGGTATGGGACTTCTTTTCCGGGAAAGCCAAACCCAAAAAGGCGCTCCCATTGCTGGCGGTATTAACATTAGCAGCTACAGGAACCGAGATGAACCCTCTGGCTGTGCTCCAAGACCACGATACCGGAAAGAAAATTGGCTACGGCCACCCCTCTATGTTTCCGGCCCATTCCTTTCTGGACCCTGCCAACACATTCTCCGTAAGCCGTTCGTATACATCATTTGGTGTTGTGGACCTGGTGGCACACTCCCTGGAAGCGTGGTTTGGCGTGGGTGATGCCAGCTTATCCGACCGTATCGTCACATCCATTATCAAAGAGGCCATGGAGTATGGCCCGGATCTACTGGATGATCCCAACAGCTATGAGCTCCGGGCAAAGATCATGTATGCCGCCACACTGGCACTAAACGGGCTTACTAACAATGGGCGGGTATCCGGAGACTGGGGAGTACACGCCCTGGGGCACGAGATGTCACTGCTCTTTGATATCCCCCATGGCGCATCACTGTCCATCGCCTATCCTGCCTGGCTAAAGCTCCACCAGCAAAAACTTAAGCATCGTATAAGCATGCTGGGCAAGGCCTTATTCGATACAGACGATGACTCCCAAACCATTAAAGAGCTGGAGTCCTTTTTTACTAAAATGGAAGCTCCCATACGGCTGGACGACATCGGCATTAACAACCCCGACCAGCGACAAGCCCTGCTCCAATCTATGAACAAAAATAAAGCACAAGGATACCATCATAAGCTATCGGATAAGGACAGGGAAAAGATTTTGGCATATATGAGTCTGGCCTGAAAAGGGATGAGGAATTTATTGATGAACCACATAAAAGTATAGCATTATGGCATCATCAGGGAGCAATCAGCCGTATGCTGTGATCACAGGAGCCAGCCGCGGGCTTGGACAGGCCTTTGCTACAGCGCTGTCGAAACAGGGATTTAACACCATCCTGGTTTCCCTACCCGGAGAAAACCTGGATCGAACTGCTGATCTAATCGCTACAAGATACGGCACTAAAAGTGTTTCCTTTGAAACAGACCTGACCGATCAAAAGAATGTGATAGCTTTGGCGCAGCAGATCAACCAGAGCTATTCCGTATCCATATTGATCAATAATGCAGGTGCCGGCGGCACCCAGGAGTTTATCCGGAGCCATCCGGAGGAAATAAATGCGATTATCCAACTGAATGTCACCGCTACTGCCCTAATGACCCATCAGCTTCTCCCCAATTTAATGAAGCAACCACGGGGCTATATCCTGAATGTTTCCAGTATTTGTGCCTTCAGCCCAACGGGCTACAAGACCGTTTATCCTGCCACCAAAATATTTATTAACAGCTTCTCCCACGGCCTTTCCCAGGAGCTGAAAAATAGCACTGTTACGGTGAGCGTGGTCAACCCGGGCCCCATGGATACCAATAAAGAGGTCACTACCCGCATCCGGAACCAGGGCTTAATTGCCCGGATGGGAAAGCTTCCGGTGGAAACAGTGGCTGAAATGAGCCTGAAAAAAATGTTTAAAGGGAAACGCCAGATCTTTCTCAATGCCCCAAACCGCATAAATCATCTGATAATGTACGTTATCCCTTTAAGATTGGGTGTTTCTTTATCCACCTTTATTGTAAAACGGGAGATCAATAGAGCGAACAAATAACAATACGATGAAGGTTTTTATAACGGGTGCCAATGGTTTTTTATCCACCCATATTTGCGTGGAGCTGTTGCGCCGGGGGTATTTTGTTCGGGGCTATTTGCGCCAGCGCAGCAAATTTCGTGGTGATCATCACGCTTCTTTGGAGCTGGTTGAGGGGGATATCCGCAATGCAGATGGGGTTCGTGCGGCCATGGAGGGCTGTGATTATGTTATCCATGCTGCAGCACTAACGGGCCAGCACTTCCCCCGGTACTCCGACTACGAGCAGGTCAATGTGACCGGCACCCTTAATGTGTTAAAAGCGGCTGAAGCCCTTAAGATCAAAAAGCTAGCTTATGTGAGCACGGCCAATACCCTGGGCTGTGGGAGCATGAGCCACCCCGGCAGTGAGGACTTGCTTCCCGGCCCTCCTTTTACCCGCTCCTATTATGTGAAAAGCAAAATCAAGGGCGAAGAGCTGGTACGGCAGTGGGGGCAACGGGTGCCATCCGTAGTGGTCAACCCCACATTTATGCTTGGCCCTTATGCCACCGCCGATGGATCAGGGAAGATTGTATTTATGGGACTTAAAAAACGGGTTGTATTTTATCCTCCCGGGGGAAAGAACTTTATACATGTGGCCGATGCCGCTTCCGGAATAATCAATGCGCTGGAAAAAGCCCCTGCAGGAAGTGCTTTTCTGCTCTGCAACGAAAACCTTTCTTATAAAGCATTTTTTAAAAAAGTGCGAACGGCCTCACCACACCATCCCATGCTCATAAAAATCCCCTGTTTTGCTTTGACAATGGCAGGGGTAGCCGGATCCTTCTTACGCACTTTGGGCATGCCTACAAGCATCTCATATACCAATATGATGATCCTTTGCAAAGGGAATTACTACACCAACCAAAAGGGCCGCCACCTGCTTCCGGAAAGTATGAAAGGAACCACTGATGCCATAGCAGAGTTTTTTACTTATTAATGCTTATCTTTTCTTTTTCTATACTTATGAGATAATTCTATAAGACAATATTTTATAATGATACCTTTATCAAAATTTATGTTTTAGTTATTCAAAATTTATTATATTTGTGTACACATTTGTGACCCCAATACTCCCAGGGGGTTTGCCAAGGATTTGGATATTGAGCATATCAGCAGTATTTATGCCAGACATACACGGTCAACCTATGAAGCTGCCAGCGGGAAAAATATCACTTATATCCAACAAATGCCAGGGCATAGCTCACCGATAGTTACGCAAAATTATATAAACACTTTGCCGGACGACGGACTAAGAACAAGTGCGGAGAAACTGGAGAAGGATATAAATTAATAAAGCCAGCATAGGAGTATTAAAATTTGAACGGAAAAATCAGTTGGGATAAGTGATCGTTAAAGCTTCCTTCCAGAATATCCGGCTTGCCAGGAGAACCCAAGGGTGATTTTTCCTGGTCTGTCTTTTGAAACCGCTGCGAGAATGTCAATACTGTTTTGGGGATGAATATCAACAGGCCATGGTTTTTTTGATAATTGAAACTTTTTTGCCCCCAAGAAGTTTTACATCAACGTTTGATGCTTTGGTGTTAATAATCACTAATCGAGTCCTAACCATTACCGGGCTAACACATTTGTAACTTCATCTTTTCCGGGACCAGGCATATAATACCATGATATTGCATTATGCCTAAATCGCTGAAGGGTGTTCCTTTTTTTTTGCACATCTCATAAAAGTTTGTAGTTTTGCCTTTCAAACTGCAAGTTGGTTATTACTAAAAGACTTTTAACAACTGGTATTACAAAAGCTTATTGGCCGGCATTTCATTCAGCCGGTAAACGCATTTTGTCTTCCGGTGTTTTTCAGGATTAACCCCTTGTATTTGAGCAAATAGTGAGCTTCAGC
Organism: Bacteroidales bacterium; assembly: GCA_003557725.1. Lineage (GTDB taxonomy): Bacteria > Bacteroidota > Bacteroidia > Bacteroidales > PWNQ01 > PWNQ01. The sequence continues at coordinate 16,164 of PWNQ01000227.1, forward strand.
TCCTTGTCGTTACATATTTTCGTCGAGAAATATCACTACTTTGTCGAAAAGGGTCATGTAACTGACGGAGCGGAGCTGTACCAGGCAGGAAGTTTTTATGGGGTAACTTTTTTGCCAAATCAGTAAAAAATGCAGGGGTTGAAAACCGTGGTTCGGTCCACATATCGCGGCATTCTTTTGCTACGCAACTAATTGAAAATGGAGTTGATATTTCTATAGTTCAGGCTCTTCCAGGGCATCGTTCACTTAAGCCCACGGAAATATATTTACATGTAACCAACAAACAATTGCAAAAAATAAAAAGTCCGTTGGATTATTTGCAAATAGAAATAAAATGATTAATTTTGAAAAGCATAAAAAGCTGTATTCTTAAACATGAAGCTCAAGGTA
>PWNQ01000198.1 GCA_003557725.1 Bacteroidales bacterium
CCATAAACTCCTCGACCTTCTGGTCGTAAGCATGTTTTGTCATAATACAATGTTGATTTAATTACACTTAATTTTGATTGATTGATTGACACAGCAATATTAATTATTTATGGCTATATATGGGGCAAAAAAGAAAAAAATATTTGCAATTTATAATTATTCCAGATAATAAGCAGGGCAATCCCCATCATCAAAAAGGAAAATAACTGAATGATGAGAGTTTTTCCCGGACGCATAATTGCTTATATTTGCATGGGGAAATTGTTTCCCGTATCATCACAGCATTTATCAAATCTTTATATCCAATGGCTAACCGGCACCCATCATCCAAAGGTCCTTATTCTCCGAAAAAATTTACTTCAGATTCTCCTGATGATTACAAGAAGATTATTGCTGAAAGCACGGAGCGTCTTAAGGAGCTGGCATGTATCAATCAGACAACCAGTATATTGAAGCAAGGTAAGCCCATAGAGGAGTCCCTGCAGCAGACCGTGTTGATCATTCCCCGGGCTATGCAATATCCTGAGAATACTGTTGCCCGGATTGGATTTAATGGTCAAACCTTTTCTACTTCCAGTTTTGAGGGGTCCCCGTGGGTTTTGCGTGAAACTTTTGAAACGGTTGATAAGCGTTTGGGATCCATAGAGATATTCTATAACAAGGAGTTTCCCAAGATCGATCGTGGGCCATTCCTAAGCGAAGAGGTTGACCTCATTCAAAACCTTGCCAGTTTGATCAAAGGGTATCTGGACGGGAAGGCAGCCGGAAAAGAAGAGGACAGGGATAGCTATGCGCAGCGTATAAAAGAAAAGGAAAGGCCGGGAAGGAAAAAACTGTTGCAGTTGTTTCTCAATAAAAACAATTATGACCGGGACATTTATCATGATCTTATGCCCTTTAAGGTGAAAGAGATACTTCTGGTGGCTAATCTGTATGATGCTTTCAGCATTGAACAGGGTGGTCGATTCTCCGAATATGTACTCAGTCAGTATCAGCAACTTAATCTTACCTCTGTGCCCCGTATTACGGGGGTATCCGACCATGATGAGGCAATGGAATACCTTCATTCCAAACATTTTGACATGGTCATACTAATGATGGGTGTGGATAAGAAAGCGCCCATTATTTTGAGTAACAGGATGAAAGATGCATTCCCATATATACCGGTATTTTTGTTGCTGAACAATGATAAAGATGCTCATGATTTTGAAAATCAGAAAGGAAAGCTTCCGGGAATAGACCGTATATTTCTTTGGAAGGGGGATTCCAGGGTCTTTTTTGCTATGATAAAGCTGGTAGAAGACAAGATTAATGTGGATAATGACACCCGTTTGGGTTTGGTACGGGTAATTTTGCTGGTGGAGGACTCCTCCCGGTATTACTCGCGGTATCTTCCATTGCTTTATGATATTGTTATGGAACAAACCACCCGGATTATCGAAGATGTGAGCACCGATGAGCTATATAAAGTATTGCGGTTGAGAGCCCGGCCCAAGATTATTTTGGTTTCTCGCTTCGAAGATGCTATGGATGTTTACCAGAAGTATAAGAACAATATGCTGTGTCTTATTTCCGATGTGGAATTTGAGAAGCAGGGAAAGCTGGACCGTCAGGCAGGGATAAGCCTGGTAAAGACCATCCGCCGCACCCAGCCCGACTTGCCCGTGGTGATACAGTCGTCTGACCGCCAATATGCTGATGTGGCATATGAGCTGAAAGCCAGCTTTATAAATAAAAACTCCCAAACCTTAATGGAGGATTTTAAAAGCTTTATCACTCATTTTCTCGGCTTTGGAAACTTCGTATACCGGGATAAAGAAGGTAAGGAGATTGCTTCAGCCCGGTCGTTAAAGGAGTTTCAAACCCAGTTGCGCACCATTCCCGATGAGTCCATCCTGTATCATGCCCGGAAAAACCACTTTTCCTTGTGGCTTATGGCCCGGGGAGAAATTCAGGTGGCACGTATTCTTCATCCCGCACGGATCAAAGACTTTAACAATGCCCGGGAGATCCGTGATTACCTTATGATGATCATTGAAAAGCACCGCAACGAGCAAAATAAGGGCAAGATCGTACCCTTTGAAGCTGCAGCCATTGATGACCCTACCAATGTGGTGAGCCTGTCTGAAGGCAATTTGGGCGGAAAGGGAAGGGGACTGGCATTTGTGAATAACCTTATATATAACTACGACTTTAAACAGCATATTCCGGATATACATATTATTACCCCCAAAACCTCGGTGATCGGCACCCATGAATTCAGTGCCTTTATGGAGCGAAAAAACCTGCTCAATAAGGTTTTAAAGGAGGACGACCAGCACGTGATCAAGGAGTGGTTCCTGGAAAATAGCTTGTCATTCAGCTTGCAGAGGCGCCTCAAGCGCTTATTGCGCATATTAAAAAAGCCGCTGGCGGTGCGCTCATCCGGAATGTTTGAGGATTCCCTGCAACAACCCTTTGCCGGAATCTTTGAAACCTACCTGCTACCCAATAACCACCCCAGTTTGTCGGTACGCCAAAAGCAACTGGAACAGGCTATTAAACTGGTTTATGCCTCCGCATTTTCCAAAACCGCACGGGGATATGTGGAGGCCATAAACTATAAGATTGAAGAAGAAATGATGGCTGTGGTTATACAGGAAGTGGCAGGACAACAGCAGGATGACTTCTTTTACCCCCACATCAGCGGTGTGGCTCAGTCCTATAATTACTACCCCATCGCCCATATGAAGCCGGAAGAAGGATTTGCTGTGGCCGCAGTGGGCCTGGGAAAGCATGTGGTAGAAGGAGGAAATAGCTTCCGGTTCTCACCACAATACCCTGAAACACAGATTCACTCTGTTAAAGACCAGGTGAAAAACTCCCAAACACACTTCTATGCTGTAAACCTGAAAAAAAATGACCCCGACCTGAGAGAAGGAGATATGGCCGGATTATCACGACTGGAAATAATGGAAGCCGAAAAGCATGGAACACTTAAACACTGTGCTTCCGTGTATGACCCCCAAAGCGATACCATAAAACCCGGTATCAGTTATGACGGTCCACGGGTGGTTAATTTTGCTAATATATTGAAATATAATTATATACCCCTTGCTAAGACCATAAAAATGGTGCTGGAGATCGTGGAAGAAGCATTGGGATCACCCGTGGAAATCGAATGGGCCACAGACCTTACCCGGGATGATAAAAACCTGACATCCTTTTATCTGATGCAGATCAAGCCCCTGATGGGGGCCGTTAATGACTTTTCAATCAATGAGAAAGAACTGAACAAAGAAAAAATGGTGCTGTTCACCGACCAGGGAATGGGCAACGGGAAAATTGATGATGTGCAGGATGTGATATATGTGGATAATGAAAAATTTGATAAAGGGGAAACGGAAATAATGGCCCGGGAGATGGAAACGCTGAACAATAAAATGAAAAAAGAAAACCGGAAATATGTACTCATTGGCCCGGGGAGGTGGGGAACCCGGGATAAATGGCTGGGAATTCCCGTCGACTGGCCACAAATTTCCAATGCCCGCGTTATTGTGGAAACCAACCTGGAAGACTTCCCCCTGGACGCCTCATCGGGATCACACTTCTTCCATAATGTGACCTCCATGAACATAGGATACCTTTCTGTGAAACATGAAAACAGCCGACAGTTTATCAATTATGAGACCCTGGCTAAGCAAAAACTGGTGGAAGAAACCAGATTCTTTCGACATGTACGTTTTGACAGGCCTATGACCATCATAATGGATGGAAAAAAGAGGATCTCAGCCATTTTAGAACCCGAAAACAAAACCGTTGATGGTCAAAAGTAAATTGCCTGCCACGGTTATAATGGGCCATATTTCATACAGGGAAAAAAATGCTTGCTTTTTCGTTATTAGTTTTGTAATATTGCAATCTTGTTAGGATAAACCTTTAACAAAAAATCAGATTATGAAAAAAGCAATGAGTTTGATCAAAAACACAGGCGTTGTTATTCTGTCGTTGAGCGTAGCATTTATGTTTACTGCTTGCGATGACGATGACAATGGTACAGGCGGTAACGGTGATAAGCCACCCCCCGATGACCATGTATACGGAACAGTATCGGATGTGGAGGGAAACAGCTACAATACGGTTACTATTGGAGGTAAAGAGTGGATGGCTGAGAATCTTAAAGTGACCAGCTACAACGACGGATCTTTAATAGACAACATTATTGGTGACTATCCGGGTTGGTCTGATGCTACCACAGGTGCTTACGTATGGTACGAGAATGATGAGTCGGAGTATAAAGCCAAGTACGGGGCTTTGTACAACTTTATAGCCGTGGAAACAGGAAACCTGTGTCCTGATGGCTGGAGTGTTCCCACTGAAGAGCAATGGGATGCCATGATCAACCATGTGGGTGGCCAGGGCCATTCCGGCGAAGAAGGGTATGCCCTGAAGTCAACCAGTGGCTGGGAATCCAATGGAAACGGAAGCAATGAATTTGGCTTTGGTGCTAAGCCTGGAGGGCTTCGTGCTCACGCCGGTGCCTACAGTAACGCCGGATACCATGCCTACTTCTGGAGTTCCTCCAATGGCGATGGGAATACAGCTACAGCTTATAACATTACAGACGGCCATTCCGGTATTTTTTCCTATGACTATGCCATCCGGTCAGGATTCTCTGTGCGCTGTGTTAAAGACTAACCGCCGCTCACTGAAAGGAGATGCCCCTAAGAGTCAATTGACAGCCCGTGAACAACCAACGGGTGTGGTGGAGCTATTTGTTCAGTTCAGTTGAGGGTTAGTGGGAAAGCGTGTCCATATCTCATACTCTTTCCCCAGGCTTTTTACTATTTTGGTCCACATGGTTTTGTGTGGGGTATTCATCACCTCCTCAGTGCGTGTATCGGTGATTACCCACGATTGACGTTTCAGTTCTCCGTCCAGTTGGCGTTCCACCCAGCCTGAATAGCCCAGGAAAAACTTAATATTCCGGCTAATATTTTTTTCTGATCCCAGCAGGGTGATGACATCATTTATATTGCCTCCCCAGTACAGGCCGGGAATTATGGGTTGACTGCCACTGATCTTTTCTCCAAACCGGTGAATAAAGAAAAGGGAGCCGGTGTTCACCGGGCCGCCCAGGTAAATAGGGGCTTTCAACTTTGGAAACCCTTCCACCACCTCATGGAATTTTAGGCCTGAGGGCTTGTTTAGGATAACACCAAAAGAGCCGTCTGTCTGGTGATCCGTCAGCAGAACTACAGAGCGTTTGAAAAACAGGTCATCAAGAAACGGCTCGGAGACTAGCAAGCGCCCCGCTTTTGGAGGCAAGTTGCTCCCTTTCCATGAAAATAGATGATCCATCATCGCTTGAATATTCTTATATTATTATTTTGCACAAATGTAGTATTTTTGGGCCATATTAAGGTTACTCCTATTTATTATAAAGCAAAACAAATGAGCCAGGCAAACAAACAGGACAAATTTATTGCATTTCGGGAAAAATATCAAACTTTTTCATTTGAATCTTTCAAGGTAAAGCGTTTTCAGCGAGAGATCAGGGTTACTTTTTATTTCTCCCTGGATAATGTTCACCACTTTTCCCCTCAGATGCGCTTCAGACTCAATGAAGCCAGCTTGCTGCACCCCTTATCCCATGATCAATTGAGTTTACTGTTGTTTCAGGTCGGAATGGTGGAGCTCATCAGTTACTGGAAGGCAGCATGCCCTAAAAAGGTGGTGATAAAACCCTATGCATTAACCCCCGGGCAAATCCAATTCTGGAAAAAGCTGTATTATCACGGGCTGGGGGAGTTCTTTTACCTCAATGGCATCCATACCGGCCTGGATGATTTTATGGAGATCAATGCCTCCACCGGAAAAGTGCCCGACCCACTCAAGTATTTTACCACCAATCACTACCTGGTGCCGGTGGGTGGAGGAAAGGACTCAGTGGTTACACTGCAACTGATCAAAAATATTTGTGGGGAACAATGCGATGTGATCCCCCTGGTGATGAACCCGGGAAATGCAGCGCTGGATTGTATTAGTCAGGCAGGGTTCAAAAAAAAGAATATGTTTGTTATTGATCGCATCCTGGACTCACGCCTTCTGGAGCTCAATGATAAAGGATACTTAAACGGCCATACCCCCTTTTCTGCATTGCTGGCTTTCTCTTCACTGGTGGTCTCGGCCCTCACCCGCCACCGCTATATAGCCCTTTCCAACGAAAGCAGCGCCAATGAACCTTCTGTACCCGGAACAAAAATTAACCACCAATACAGCAAGTCCCTTGAATTTGAAAATGACTTCCGAGCTTATGTGAACACATATATCTCAGACCAGTTCGACTATTTTAGCTTTTTAAGGCCCCTCACCGAGTTTCAGATCGCAAAAATATTCTCCCTCCACAGTAAATATTTTTCCGTTTTCAAAAGTTGTAATGTGGGCAGTAAAACCGGTATATGGTGCAAAAAATGCCCCAAGTGCTTGTTTACTTTTATTATCCTGGCACCATTTATACCTTATAATACACTGGTGGATATCTTTGGCGGTGACCTGCTGGACGATCCGGAACAGACTGAAAACTATAAAAAACTGACCGGACAGACCAGCGTAAAGCCTTTTGAATGTGTGGGAACTATTAAAGAAGTGAACGGAGCCCTTACCCATACTTTGAAAAATTGGGGCCAAAAAGTTGATATGCCTTTGATCCTTAAAGATTTTTTACAAACCCGGGATTATTTAAAATATGAGGCCACCGCTGAAGCAGGTTGGGTGCTCAGCAGTTTTGACCAAAACAATATCCCCGAAAAACTATGCGTAAAGCTGAGAAAATACCTGCTTAAAGTCTATTGTTACCATGGAGAAGATAAGTAGTTTGCTTAGTGGAAAGCGTGTATGCATCCTGGGCTTTGGAAGGGAGGGAAGATCTACACTAAAGTGGCTTTTTAGGCACTACCGCCAGCAGGTTCACACGGTTACTGTAGCTGATAAAAACCCGGCAATAACCAGGGAGAATAACCCCGAGCTGGAAGGCTGCCACATAATCACGGGAGAGAATTATCTTAGTACTGTTAATCAGTGCGATATAATTATCAAGTCGCCAGGGGTGAACCTGGTGTCTTCCGGGGTAGTCATCCCTGCAGAAAAGATTACTTCGCAAACCGATTTGTTCTTACGGCAGTTTCACCGGCAATGCCTTGGCGTTACCGGCACCAAGGGAAAGAGCACCACGGCATCTATGATTTATGATATGCTCTGCCGATGTGGCAGGAAGGCCATTTTAACCGGGAACATGGGCAAGCCCCCATTAGACTCCTGGGAGCAGGTCACTCCGCAAACGGTGATGGTATGTGAGCTATCGTCCCATCAGTTGGAACATATTACCACAGCCCCGGCTGTGGCGGTGCTCCTTAACCTTTTTCAGGAACACCTGGACCATTATAGCAGCTTTGAAGACTACCAACGGGCCAAGTTTCGCATTGCGGCTTTGCAGCAGGAGGGAGATGTGATTATCACTCATTATGAGGACATGATCATTAAAACAATGCTGGAATCACTCCAAGGAGTTAGAAAGGTACGTTACTTTTCCTGGGCCCCGCCCCGGGTGGCAGGCATGGGCGTTGATGGAGCCCGCATCCTTTGGCGAGACGCTGAAAAGGAGCAGGTGGTTACATATACCCACCGGGCTGCTCACCTGAAAGGGAAGCATAATGTTATGAACTTTATGGCGGCAGCATTGGCCGCCATGGAAACAGGCTGTCCACTATCTATGCTGGGAAAAACCCTGGAAGCATTTAAAGGGCTGGACCATAGACTGCAGTATGTGGGTAGTTTTCGAGGGGTGAATTTCTATAATGATGCCATTGCCACTGTTCCTGAAGCCTCCATGGCTGCGGTGGAAGCATTGAAGAATACCGGAACCCTTATCCTGGGCGGGCAGGACCGCGGGGTGGATTACCAACCTTTTGCCCAGTTCCTCAGCAACCAGCCTATAGAGAATTACGTGTTTATGGGAGAAGCAGGAAAGAGAATGCTGGAGGCCCTGAAATCATGCTCCAAAAGGATAATACATAATATTCTTTTTACAGAAGACCTGGCCCAGGCGGTACAATTTGCCCTGGAAAATACCCCCCGGGGAAAATCCTGTGTGCTATCTCCTGCAGCTCCTTCCTACGATGCGTTTCGCGACTATGCCCATAAAGGACAGGTGTTTAAAGAGCTACTGGAGATGAATGGATGAAAACGGAACCGTTGCTATTTTAGTGTTTTCAAAAACTGTTTTTCCAACAGGTGGGCATGCTTTATACTTTTTCGGCACCATTCAATCTGCAGGTCCGTTTTTTCTTCGCTGCTCAGGGTCCATGGAATTTTTGATTGCCGCAGGCGTCGCATAATCTCATAGGCGCACAGTGCTGCCGACACACTGATATTATAGCTTTCGGTGAAGCCATACATGGGGATGCGAACGTGCTGGTGTGCATGGTCAATGGCTTCCTGGCTAAGTCCTTCCAGCTCAGTCCCAAATAGCAATGCCAGGGGCTTGTCAACCGGCAGATCCTCAATACAGCAGTCATTACGGTGCGGAGTAGTGGCAACGAGCTGGTATCCTTTGGCCTTCAACTGGTCCATACAATGCAGGGTGTTGTTGTCAGAATCCCTGTAGTGCGTTAAGGTCAGCCATTTGGCAGACCCCATGGCCACCTCTTTGCTGGGTGAAAAACGATTTTCGTTCTCAATGATGTGCAAGTCTTGAATGCCGTTGATCTCACTGCTTCGGAGAACAGCACTGGCATTGTGAGGCTGATAAATATTCTCCAGGGCAAATGTAACATGGCGCGTCCTTTGCTTCAGCACTGCATCCATCTTTGCTCTCCGCTCAGCAGTGATAAAGCCCCTCAGATATTCCTTTAATTTAAGTCTGGTTTGATAATCCATGGTGATACAAAAATATACCGTCCCGGCAACCACAGGCTGTGGTGTGGCCGGGGAAAAAAAAAGCTGTCCTGCATAGTGTTATGAAAGACAGCTTTTTGCATCAGAAATGTAGAGATGATCGCTTTACTTAACCATCTCTGCCAGTTCGCTACCTGCTTTAAACTTAACCACTTTTTTAGCCGGAATATTAATCTCTTTTCCGGTTTGGGGGTTTCTTCCTGTTCTGGCTGACCTTTTGTTAATGGCAAATGAGCCAAAGCCTACCAGCGAGATACGATCTCCTTTTTTCAGTGCCTTTGATGCATTGTCGATGAAAGCATCCAATGCTTTTTTAGCATCAGCTTTGTTCAAACCGGCATCGTTGGCAATTGCTTCGATTAAATCTGCTTTGTTCATGTTGATTTGATTTTATGGGTTAAAAGGTTAAGAATAACCGCAAATGTAAGGGATTTTCAAAAATAATCAAGTGTTTTCTATGGAAATCGTTCATTTTGTTGAAAAATGAGTGCTTTTGTTAATAACTTGCCCCGTATGACGCGGTAATCAGTCAAATTTCCATCGCTCATCAATGGGAAATCCCCGCAAAAATTCCTGGGTGGTCATTTTTTTCTTCCCACTCAGTTGCAGTTCCATGATTTGAATGTATCCATCGCCGGAGGTAATGTCCAGGTATTTCTTTCCGTCGGTCACTAGTTGCCCGTTCTGATAATGGTGTTTTTGCGTGATGGTGGATACCTCAAAGATTTTCAGCATATGGCGTTTTCCTTCCGGGGATACCAGCCAGGTGTGTGCGGCGGGGTATGGGCTCAGGCCCCGGATAAAGTTTCTCAGTTGGGTCATATTTTTATTGTTCCAACGGATGCGGCAGTTTTCCCGGTAGATTTTGGGAGCGGCTTTATATTCGTTTGTTCCGTTGAACAGGTCTTTTTGGACGGTGGTGGTAAATCTGTTGTTTTCTACGGCTTTCACCGTTTTTGCCAGTAGCTTTCCTCCTTGCAGCATCATGCGATCGTGGAGCATTCCTGCATTATCTTCCGGGTGTATCTGTGTTTTTTCCTGCTGGATGACGGCTCCGTTATCCATTTTTTCATCAATAAAGAACGTGGTAAGTCCGGTATACCTTTCGCCATGGATGATGGCATAATTGATGGGGCTGGCTCCGCGATATGCGGGAAGCAGTGATGCATGCAGGTTGATGGTGCCTTTTTTGGGCATGCTCCATACCTCTTTGGGCAGCATCCGGTAGGCCACCACCACCTGGAGGTCAACCTTCAGCTTTTTTAATTGGCTGAGAAAGCTTTCTTCTTTCAGGCTGGCCGGTTGCAGAACGGGCAGTGCTTTTCTTCGGGCAAATAGCTTTACCGGCGATGCCTTTATTTTTTGACCTCTCCCTGCCGGCTTATCCGGGGTGGTTACCACAGCCACAATATTGAATCCCTCTTCGTAGAGCTCCATGAGGCTGGCAACCGCGAATTCCGGTGTGCCGTAAAAAATGATGCGATCCCTTTTAGGCATTATCTCTGTTCTTTAAGTGAGCGCTGCAAGCTATCCGGTTGCTGCAGAAGTGCGCTATGCCTGCGGTTCCTCTTCCTCCGGCAGTCCCTTTTTGAGCAGCTTATATTCCAGGGCAAGCATTTTCAGCACAGAGATGGCCGCTTCATCGCCTTTGTTGCCCAGCTTTCCGCCGGCCCGATCCAGGGCTTGTTCTTGGTTATCAGTGGTAAGAACGCCAAAAATTACCGGCGTGGAGTACTCCAGGCTTAGCTGGCTCAAGCTGCCGGAAACGGCCTGACTGATAAATTCAAAATGGCGCGTTTCCCCCTGGATAATGGCTCCCAGACAAATCACAGCATCCACCTCAGCATACTCAATAAGCATTTGAGCACCCAGGGGAAGCTCATAGCTGCCGGGAACATATTCAATCTGAAGCTGGTCCTCTTTTACACCATATTTGCCAAGCGTATTAATGGCACCGGATAAAAGCTTATTGGTTACATCGCTGTTCCACTGGGAAACCAAAATACCGATGCTGATATCGGTGAGGGGTTCCGATTGTTTAAACTCAAATGGAGAAATGTCTTTAGTAGCCATAACTTGATAAATTAAGAATGTTTGGCCCCTGTCCGGGCGATATATTTTTCTATATCCTGGCTGTGAGGACTATCTGGGTATTCTTGCTTAATGGTTTGGTAGGCTTTCAGGGCCTCTTCGTGGCGGTCCAGCAACTCATAGGTCAAGCCCAGGCGGAAAAGAAATTCGGGTGTGGTAAGGTTATTATCTGAAGCATCTGCGGCCCGTTTGTAATAGCGGGCAGCTTCTTCCAGGTCGCCCATTTCCATATAGGCATTGGCAATGCCGCCAAATGCCATGGGACGTACCAGTATATCTTTGCTCTTGAAGCGCTTCAGATGATCGACGGCTCCATCATATTCTCCCAGGTGCAGATAGCTCATGCCGGCATAGTAGTGCGCCAGATTACCCGACTTGGTGCGGCCATACTCGTCAATGATGTCCAGAAAACCTAAATAGGCCCCATCGCCATATAAGGCCAGCTCAAAAGAGTCACGCTCAAAGTACATCTCTGCTTTAAACATCTCTTCATGCGCCTCACGCTCATTGGGCAAAACAATATAGCGCTGATAACCCATCACCGCCAGTATCAAAACCACAATACCCCCAAGGGCATATAACAAGGTGTTCTTGTTATTGTCTATAAACTGTTCCGTTTTGCTTAGCGCTTCCTCAACGGTAGCCAGATTCTCTTCGGCCTTATAACCTTTCTTGTCTTTCTTTGCCATATGATCTTTGGTTTTAGACTGCAAAAGTAATCCTTTTTATTCAACCGCGGAGCAATAATTTCGGACTTATATTTTTCCATATAAAATTGCCTGGGTTTTCCATGGGGAAGTACATTGCGGAGAAGGCAATATATTATGCAGGCGTAAACATTTGTGATTCTCGGACGGCCGCATTTATATACCAGTATTGAAATTATTCCCTAATTTTGCTGAGCAATAAAATCAGGAGTAATGATTGTAAAAAGCCTTGAGCTGTCTAACTTTAAAAACTATCACCATGCCCGGTTGCAGTTTTCCCCCCGGATAAACTGCTTGCTTGGGTCAAATGCAGCCGGAAAGACCAATATCCTGGATGCACTATACTATTTATCCTTTTGCAAGAGCTATTTTAACCCTCTGGATGGTCAAAATATCCGCAGGGGAGAGGGTTATTTTCGCTTATGCGCCGAATATTCAAAAAATGGACGGCCCTCATCGGATAAGCTGGAGCTCACTTTGAAGAAGCAGCAACGGAAACAGTTGAGGAAAAATGGCAAGGAATACGGTCGTTTTTCTGATCATATCGGGCTTTATCCGTTGGTAATGGTGAGCCCCGCCGATACTTCTTTGATATATGAGGGCAGTGAGCTTCGCAGGAAGTTTGTGGACGGTATTCTGGCCCAGTTCAACAACACCTACTTATCCCTTCTTTTACAGTATCAGAGGGCTCTTCAGCAACGCAATGCCCTTTTGAAAAAATTTGCAGAACAAAACAGCTATGACCCGGTCAGTATGGATATCTGGGACCGAAAGCTTATTAGTCTGGCCCCCAGGATACACACATACCGCAGCGACTTCCTCAGGAGCTTTGTTCCCACCTTTGAGGAGTATTACCGGCATATTGCCGGTAGTAAGGAAAAGCCGACCCTAAGGTATGATAGTCAGTTGAATAATGATACTATGGAGGGTCTTTTGAAAGCCGGAAATGATAAGGACCGGGTATTAAAATATACGGGTGCCGGAATACATAAAGACGATTATATATTTGAAATTGATGGCTTTCCACTGAAAAAGTTTGCTTCTCAGGGGCAACAAAAGTCTTTTGTGGTGGCCGCAAAGCTGGCACAGTTTGAGCATATGAAAAAGGTTAAGGGCTACAACCCCATTATTTTGCTGGATGATATTTTCGACCGTCTGGATGAGAACCGCACGGGCCGGATTATGGAGCTGGTGTCGGAAAACACATTTGGTCAAATATTTATTACTGACACCCAGCCCAATCGAATAAGGCAGGTTTTTGATAGTATCGCTGCCTCCAAATCATTTTTTAAAGTAGATAGTGGTACCATTGCTCCCATGCAGCCATGAATGCTGTCTGTGTGCCAGTGGAAAAAAGTAGTAACCCATGAAAAAGAAAGACAACCATCAGCTTATTGGTGATGTGCTCCAAAAGGTGCTTCATTATTACCGCCTTTCCTCAGGGGTTGATCGGGTTCGCATCCGTCAGATCTGGGATGATAACATGGGCCCGGTGATCGCCCGCCATACCAATTCCGTGCATCTGAACGGCAACACGCTGATGGTGGAGCTGGATTCACCGGCCCTGCGCCAGGAGCTAAGCTATGGAAAAGAGAAGATCCGGGATATTATCAATAAAGGACTGGGAAAAAGAGCTGTGGAAAAGGTGATCCTGAGGTAACTGCCTGCCTCCATGGGGTTGGTGTTGCTGCTTCTCAGGATAAAAAAATAGTAGTACTTTTATAGCATGTCACATGACCATATTCATAAGGTGCTGCACCGCCACTGGGCGTATAACCAGTTTCGGCCCCTGCAGGAAGATATAATCCGTTCTGTGCTTGCCGGACGTGACACCCTGGCATTGCTGCCCACCGGCGGGGGAAAGTCCATCTGCTTTCAGGTCCCCGCCATGGCACAGGAAGGCATATGTATCGTGATTACGCCGCTTATTGCCCTTATGAAAGACCAGGTGGACCAGCTGGAACGCCGCAGGATCAGTGCTGCAGCAATTTTCAGCGGAATGCCCCCGAAGGAAATAGACAAGGTGCTGGAACAGGCCGTTAATGGAGAGCTTAAGTTCCTTTATTGTTCCCCCGAACGGCTGCGAAATGAAATGTTCCGAATGCGCCTGCCAAAGATGCCGGTAAACCTGCTGGCCGTGGATGAGTCGCACTGTATCTCCCAGTGGGGCTACGACTTTCGCCCTCCATATCTGAAGATAGCCCATATCAGGCCACTGATGAAAAATAACCCCCCGGTGATCGCACTTACCGCAACCGCAACACCCCCGGTAGTTGAGGATATCCAAAATAAACTGGAGTTTAAAACCCATAATGTTTTTCAAAAAAGCTTTGAACGGAAAAACCTTACTTATGTGGTCATTCATGAGGAAGACAAGTTAATGCGACTGCTGAGGCTGGTTACCAATGTCCCCGGAACAGGAATTATTTATGTGAGAAACCGGAAAAAAACCCGGGAAATAGCCCTGTGGCTGCAGAATAAAAATATCCCGGCCGGATACTATCATGCCGGCCTGGATCAAAAAATCCGGGAAAAACGACAACAGGAATGGATGGAAGGGAAAATACGAATAATCGTGGCCACCAATGCTTTTGGAATGGGTATTGATAAACCCAATGTGCGATTTGTTGCCCATATGGACGTCCCCGACAACCTGGAAGCATACTTCCAGGAAGCCGGCAGGGGAGGACGAGACCAAAAACAATCCTGGGCCGTACTCATGTATAATAAAGAAGACCTCCTGGATGCACAAAGATACTTCCAATGGGCATACCCCCCCCTGGAAACCATTAAAAAGGTGTACGATGAACTGGGTAACTTTCTTAAAGTACCCGTAGGAACAGGCGTGAACGCCGCATACGACTTTGAAATAAGCCAGTTTGTGAAAACTTGTAACCTGCACCCCGTAATCGCTTTTAATGCCATTAAATTCCTGGAAAAGGAAGGATACCTTATACTTAGTGATGCCATTAAAAATACTTCCAGGGTCTTTATCTCCCTTAACCGAAACCAACTCTATGAATTTCAAGTGCGCCACGCTTATTATGACCCGTTTATTAAAATCCTCCTGCGGTCATATCCCGGGCTGTTCTCCGGATATGTGCGCATCAATGAATATGAAATCTCACGAAGAGCAGCAATAACCGTGGAGAAAACACAGGATATCCTGCATAAATTAAGCCATATGGATGTGCTGGACTATCAGGCCTCCAGTGAAAATCCACAACTGGTGTTTGTGGGACAGCGATACCATTACCGTGACCTGCAAATATCACCAGAGACATACCAATACAGGAAAGAAGCAGCCAGAATGCGACTGGAAGCAATAAAGGACTATGTTACCTCATCAACCCGGTGCAGGAGCCATATATTACTGGATTATTTCGGCGAAAAAAATGCACCTCGGTGTGGGAAATGCGACGTGTGTAAAGAACGTAATAAGCTGAACCTCTCACAATATGAATTTGACCTGGTGCTGGATAGAATTAAACCCGCCATGCTAAAAGAAAAAATAACCCTGCAGGAGATGATAAAATATGCCGATATAGAAGACCACAAAAAAGTAATGAGCGTCTTGAGCTGGCTGCTGGACCATAATAAAGTGATCAAATACGGTGTGTATTATGCCTGGAATACCAGAGAACATCAGAAAGAAAAATAACAACGGAGTATGCCCGGTGTGTTTTTTTATTGCCTGACCCTATTCCCTTTACGGTCAATAAAACCGATTGATCCGTTCTGAATAACCTGGGCCCACTGGCCATCATTCCATTGAAAATCATCAATGCTTTCGTATTGAGCTTTTACCACCTCCTTTCCCTGGCGGTCGATACAACCCAGAAGCCCCTGCCGCACCACCAAAGCCCACTTCCCATCATTTACATCAAACGACTTAATGCTTTCGTATTGGGCTTTTACCACCTCCTTTCCCCGGCGGTCGATACAACCCAGAAGCCCCTGCCGCACCACCAGAGCCCACTTCCCATCATTTACATCAAACGACTTAATGCTTTCGTATTGGGCTTTCACCACCTCATCACCCTGGCGGTCGATACAACCCAGATATCCCTGCCGGACCACCAGAGCCCACTCCCCATCATTAACATCAAACGACTTAATGCTTTGGTATTGGGCTTTCACCACCTCCTTTCCCTGGCGGTCAAGCATACCCATATACCCGTTTTTAATAAAATGTGCCCATTGGCCATCATTGTACTTGTAGCTGGAAACATGCTCATAACCATTTTTTTGCATGGAAGAATGACTGGTGCAACCGAAGAAAATTCCCGCTGATAATACCGAAAGAAATAAGAGTAATTTGTAACGCATGGTCTTGATTTTTAATTTGTAAGAACTGTATTACTGATATTTAAAAGACGCCGGGCAAAAAAAGTAAACATCCTCTGCCAGACGTATATTCATAATGCTCATGGCAAATATGAGTCCAGTCTAAAAACACACATTTTTCACATCCGCTGAAAATCAGCTTTGCCCCATCCCTAAAGGGTGGCTGATTTTCAGCGGCTTCACCCTTTAGGGTCCGGGGCAAAAAGCCGC
>PWNQ01000193.1 GCA_003557725.1 Bacteroidales bacterium
CAGGAGGATGATTATTTCCTTACCGGAAAGCTCCCGCGCGCGCCCCTCTAACTCCCCTAAAGGGGAGGACCAGGCCACCGCACGCGCCCCTGTCCAAACCCTTCGGGGCCTGGACGAACAACGAACAAAATTCTAAACAGATAAAACCCCATATTATTCGTGCATTCGTGGCAAAAAATAAACACATGAAGGTCAGCATTATTCTACCTGTTTACAACGGTGAAAGGCATCTGACTGCGTGTCTTGAGGCCATATCGGGTCAGACACTTGATGATATGGAGGTGATCTGCATCGATGACGGGTCTACAGACCTCACTGCTCATATTTTGAAGCATCAGGCTTCCAAAGACCCCCGGTTCCGGGTGGTGCACAGCCCCCGCTGCGGCCAGGGTGCAGCCCGAAACAGAGGGCTGCAAATGGCCCGGGGTGAGTACGTTGGATTTGTGGACGCCGATGACCTTATTTCTCCAAAAATGTATTCCCGCCTATATCAGGCTGCACAACACCATGATAGCCATATGGCCATGTGCTTTACACAGCCATTCCATGACAAAACCCAACAGCTGATATCCCTGCAGTACTATGATCACGAAAAAAAACTACTGCTAAAATCCGGGCTGTCCTGCCTGAAGAAAAAGCATATCCTGGCCCTTATCCCTTATATTAGCATGGTTTGCTGGAATAAGATTTATCAACGGCAATGGCTGATCAATTGTGGGGCCACATTTGACCATGCGAAAAAATATGAAGACCTCCCCTTTTCTTTTAAAGCCTTAATGAATACCAATGGCCTGGCCATCGCTGGCGAGGAGCTATACTATTACCGGGCATGCCGGAACGATTCGGTGATGGGAACGGTAACACGCCATAACTATAACATTATCTTTGATGTACTGGATAACACCCGGTCACAAATAAAAGAGGAGCTATCGCAAAACCGTGCATCACCAAAGATGGACCACTTTGAAGTGCGGCAGCTGGTGCTCTCCGCACACACCGTTTTTTGGTGTACCCAACTGCAAGCAGTGGAAAAAAAAGCTTTTTATTACCGGATGCGCCGACGGTTGCAAAACATCCCACTGCCCGGAAGCCTCCCCCTTAGCTTTAAAGCCCAATTTCTAATGATCAAATTTAATGTCTGGATAGCAATATTTTACACCTTTTCCTTCAAAAAATACCGCCAAAAAGCAGACAATAAATAACCTAACTTATGAGCCACATTACCCTCAACAAAAAAAGACATAAAGCCGGCACAAGCCGCCCTACCCGGTCTTCTCCGGCACTCACAAAGAATGAGCCCGGTAAAAAAAATTCACACTTGCCGGGCTGGCTTCCTTACGGCGGGCTGGTGGCTTTGCTGGTGGTCACCTTTACCCTGTACCACCAGACCCGGAATTTTTATTTTATCCATTACGATGACCCTTCGCATATTGTAATGAATGAAGACATCCGTAACCTTTCTCTTCAGGGGGCACACAATATTTTTTTTCACCCCTTTAATCCGGACCTGGTGGCCCCTCCCCTCACCATCCTTTCCTTCGCCATCAACCACCACTTTAGTGGGCTGAACCCGGGTCCCTACCACATGACCAATGTGTTTTTGCACCTGCTCAACATCCTGCTGGTTTTTTTCTTAGCATGGAAAGTAATGCGCAACCGTTGGGGCGCCCTTTTTGTCAGCGCGGTCTTTGCACTTCATCCGTTGAATACGGAGGCCGTGTGCTGGGTCACTGCCCGCAAAGACCTGCTCTATGGCTTTTTCTTTCTCCTGGCCCTGTGGCTGGTGGTCCGCTTCTGGCATACCCGCAACGGATGGCTATATGCCGGAGCCGTTGCCGCCTTCCTGCTGTCTTACTTTTCCAAGTTTTCCGCCGCAACCTTTCCTGTGCTATATATTGGACTGGCTTTGTTATGGAAAAACCGCAAAGATATATGGAGGGTGATGGCTGAAAGCATCCCTTTCCTACTATTGCCGGCCTATACCTTTTACCGGTCATTTTACCCCGATTCTATTAGAATACTTCCCCGAACCGACTACAACCCGGGAATAAGCTACTTCAGCGAAAAGTTCGAGATAGTCACCCATTACCATGACTTTTCCTTTTTGGAAAAGGTCTTTCTGGGCGGATACGCCTTTATCACCTATCCCTTAAAATTTCTCTTCCCTGTTAATCAGCAGCTGATCTACCCCTATCCTGATCATCTACCTTCAGGCCATCTGCCATTGGTTTATTATTTGGCTACGGCCGCCGCTATTTTGCTAATAACTGTTGTTATAGTATATTTTATCAAACACCCTGCCCGGCTCTCCACTACCGCCGGCTTTATCATGGTTTTTTACCTGGCTACCACCAGTGTTTTGCTCCATGTGCTTCCCATTGGCGGGCGGGCCGTGGTTGCCGACCGTTACGGATATATTCCCTTTATTGCCCTGGCCATGCTATTGTTCTATATTGGACGGCAACTGGTACAGCACCGTAGAGCCAGGCCCGCCCCACTGATCATGGCCGGAGCAGTGTTCCTGTTGTTGCTCACCGTGGCAACGGCCCAACGCATACCCGTATGGAAAAATACCGGCACCATCCTCAGAGACCTTATGGAAAAAGAACCCACCTACCCCATCACTTACTATAACCTGGGCTTTTACTACGCCGAGAACAACCAAACCGAAAAAGCAATAAAAAACTATAGCCGGGCCATAGAGCTGGCACCTCACTTTACACAAGCGCTCAATAACCGCTCCGCAATTTATATGATCACAGGACAATACCAGAAAGCAAAGCCTGACATCCAAAAATTTATCAAAATTCATCCCGATGCAGACCCAAGCAAATATTTAAACCTGGGCCAGATATACCGCGAAGAAGGGGACTATGAAAAAGCCCTGGAGCATTACCGCATTGCCGTGGACATGAACCCTGAAATGTTCAACGCCTGGTATAATATTGCCTACATACTGATTACCACAGGAAAGCATCAGGAAGCCCTGAACCCTGTCAACCAGGCCCTGGAGCTGAAACCCGGTAATTCACAAACATATTTGGCACGGGGAATGGTGCACGTGGGACTGAAACAGTATAAAAAGGCACTGGCTGACTTTAATCAAGCCCTATCCCTGGACTCCTCCAACCTGGAAGCACACATAAACAAAGCCTGGATACACTTTAACTTTCAACAATTCCAGGATGCTTTAGAAACCTACAACTATGTGCTGGAGCACGTCTCTCCGCTGCATAACCAGGGAGATATCTACCTGAACTGTGCTTTTGCCCGGATGAACCTGGGCCAACGGCAAGCGGCATGCCGCGATTTTATGAATGCAATGAAACATGGAAACACTGCTGCACAAAGTTATATAAAAAGATATTGCCATCAATAACCCCCTTAGACGCTTATGAAAGAAAAAAAGAAAGACACCAATTTTATCCATTACACCCGCGGCCGGAGACAGTCGTTAAAGAGCCAACTGGCCGAGCTTTTCCGTTACCGGGAACTGTTGTATGTGTTTGCCTGGCGGGATATCCGCCTCAAATACCGGCAGACTGTGCTGGGATTTGCCTGGATGCTGCTCCAGCCCCTGCTGTTAATGCTGATCTTTGCCAGCATATTCTCCGGACGTTTCGCCCAGGACGAAGGAATAGCTCATTATGCCGTGTTTGTGTTCTCCGGATTACTGATATACCACACCTTCTCCGGAGCCGTATCTTCAGCAGGCAACTCCCTGTTATACCAATCCCATATCATCAAAAAAAACTACTTCCCCCGCATATTGCTTCCCGGCTCATCCGTAATCACTGCCATGGTAGACTTTTTGGCCTCCCTGGTCATCCTGCTGGCCCTGCTAATCATCATGGGTCAGGACATCCACCCCGCCCGGTTTTTCCTATTCTCCATAGGAGCAATGGCGCTTACTATGATGCCAATACTGGGCTTTGGCGTTCTCTTTGCCGCACTAAACGTGAGATACCGGGATATCAGCTTTATCATCCCCTTCTTTATGATGATCATGCTGTTCGTCAGCCCGGTAATCTATCCGGCCACCATCGATTCCAATAACATATTCCGGCTTATCATACTTATAAACCCCCTGTCGGCTCCCGTAGAACTGATGAAAACCGGAGTGATGCCCAACCATGAAACCGTCAGGGAAATATTCTACCTGAGCCCCGCATGCTCACTACTGGTATTGATCACCGGAATATTGACATTTAACAAAATGCAAAAGAATATTGCAGATATTATTTGAAGGCTGTTTCGGGTTTCGGGTTTCGGGTTTCGGGTTTCGGGTTTCGGGTTTCGGGTTTCGGGTTTCGGGTTTCGGGTTTCGG
>PWNQ01000194.1 GCA_003557725.1 Bacteroidales bacterium
ACGAATAATATGGGGTTTTATCTGTTTAGAATTTTGTTCGTTGTTCGTCCAGGCCCCGAAGGGTTTGGACAGGGGCGCGTGCGGTGGCCCGGTCCTCCCCTTTAGGGGAGTTAGAGGGGCGTGCGCGGGAGCTTTCCGGTAAGGAAATAATCATCCTTCTGTGTGTCAAAAAACCTGTCATGGGCGTTTCATCTGCTTATTTTCCCCATGTATCCCTGTCCAGGGTTCGATACTGTATGGCTTCGGCCAGATGTTCCGCCAGGATATGGTCTTTTTGTTCCAGATCGGCGATGGTTCGTGATACTTTCAGGATGCGGTCGTATGCCCGTGCGGAAAGGCCCAGCTTTTCCATAGCATTTTTCAGTAAGGCTTCCCCGGCCGGGTCAATCTGGCAGATATTTCTGATTTGCCGTGGTGCCATTTGGGAGTTGCAGTGTACGTCTTTTAAATTTTGGAAGCGTTTTTCCTGTATTTCTTTGGCTATGGCCACTCTTTCCCGTATGGCTTTACTGTTTTCCGGTTTTTTTCTTTTACTAAGTTCGTTAATATCAACGGGAACCACTTCCATATGGATATCGATGCGGTCCAGCAGGGGGCCGGATATGCGGTTCCAATAGCGGTGTACCTCGGCGGATGAACATACGCATTCTTTTGCCGGGTGGTTGTAATATCCGCAATGGCAAGGGTTCATGGCTGCAATAAGCATAAAGCTGGCGGGGTAGTCGACGGTAAATCGTGCACGGGAAATAGTTACAAATCGCTCTTCCAGAGGTTGTCGCAACACTTCCAGTACGGTTCGTTTAAACTCAGGCAGTTCATCAAGGAAAAGTAAGCCATTGTGCGCCAGCGATATAGCTCCTGGCTGGGGAAATCTTCCGCCGCCAACCAGTGCTACATCGCTGATGGTGTGATGCGGTGCAATAAAGGGGCGGATGGATTTCAGGGACTCTCCCCTTTTCATCTTCCCGCCCACTGAGTGTATTTTTGTGGTTTCCAATGCTTCATGTAGGTTAAGGGGAGGGAGTATGGAAGGGATCCGTTTGGCAAGCATGGTCTTTCCTGCTCCGGTGGGGCCGGCCATCAGTGCATTATGCATTCCAGCAGCACATACTTCCAGCGCCCGTTTTACATTTTCCTGCCCTTTAACATCTTCAAAATCGAAGGGATAGTCGTTTATTCCGGAAAAAAATTCATTCCGGGTATTCACCTTTACCGGCTCCAGATCCTTTTCATTGTTAAGGAAGTCTATGGCTGTCTTTATATTGTCCACACCCAACACCTGGATTTTATCCACAATGGCCGCCTCTTTGGCATTTTCTGCGGGCAGCATAATCCCTTTAAAGCCCTGGTTTCGGGCTCCAATGGCCATGGGAAGGGCTCCTTTTATTCGCTTAAGGCTGCCGTCTAGTGATAACTCTCCCATGATAATATACTTATGAACAAGACTTTTGTCTATTTGTCCCGAGGCGGCCAGAATACCTATTGCCAGGGGGAGGTCATAGGCCGAGCCTTCTTTACGGATATCTGCCGGGGCCATATTGATCACTATCTTTTTGCCCGGGATTTTATAATTATTGTTTTTTAATGCCGCATCAATGCGCTGCTGACTCTCTTTAACGGCATTGTCTGGCAAACCCACCAACAAGAAGTTAATCCCTTGATCAACATTTACCTCTATGGTTATGGGGATGGCATCAATACCCCGAATGGCGCTACCGTAGGTTTTTATAAGCATAATACTCTTTTTTTTATTTAAAGGTACAAACAATTTGCTTAACGGCAGGTGCCAATAACAAAAAAAACGCCATGGCATTTTGGCCATGGCGTTTAATATTTGCTATATTTCCGGTTACTCGTATTCAAGCAATAATTGGTCTTTATACACCACATTGGACATTTCCACGTGGATTTTTTTTATTTTGCCCAGGAATGGGGCTTTGAGGTAGTTTCGCATTTTCATAGCCTCCAGTACCAGCAATCGCTCTCCTTTTTCCACCTTTTGTCCTTCTTCCACATAAATGCGTCGCACGGTTCCGGGAATGACTGATTTGATCATTCTTGGGTCGGCCTTGGTGTAGAATTTGCGGTTTTTGAACTTGGTGGTGAGCCTGGTTTTGTACTTTGTCATATCAATATTGATATGTTCCAGGTTTTTATCATACTTTGGATGCTTCATGGGATATGGGAGTTTGGTTTAAAATGGTGGGACACCATGTTTTTTTTCTGGTCTCACTTCTGATTTATCTTTTGAAATCTCCAGGGCATGGTTTATAAATTTCCGTGTTTCTTCCGGTTCGATCACGGCGTCCACATATCCAAATGCAGCAGCCACGTATGGGTTTGCGAATTTCTTTTTGTATTCCTGGATTTTTTGTTTTCTGATAGTGTCGGGGTCTTCAGCTTCTTTGATCTCTTTACGGAAGATGATATTGGCAGCTCCTTCGGGCCCCATAACGGCAATTTCTGCTGTTGGCCAGGCGAATACAAAGTCCGCTCTCAGGTGGTTGGAGCACATGGCAATATATCCTCCCCCATAGGCTTTGCGCAGGATCACGGTAATTTTGGGCACGGTAGCTTCGCTGTATGAATAAAGCACTTTTGCTCCGTGGCGTATCACCCCTGCATGTTCCTGGTCTACGCCGGGCAGATAGCCGGGCAGGTCAACCAGAGTAACCAGAGGGATATTAAAAGAATCACAGAACCGGATAAACCGGGCTGCTTTATTGGAGGAGTCTACATCCAATACGCCGGCAAGCACCAGAGGCTGATTGGCTACAAACCCCACCGTTTCACCGTTCATACGGCTGAAGCCAATAACAATATTGGCAGCAAAACGCTGTTGTACTTCCAGAAATTCGGAGTCATCGGAAATGGAGCGGATGATGCTTCGCACATCATATGGCTGCTTGGGGTTGGTGGGGAAAATTTCCGAAACCTTATAATCCTTGGTATTAGGCGGCTTCTTGGGAAAAATATCTGCCTTCTTTTTGTTGTTCCAGGGAATATAGCTCATTAAGCTCTTTATCTGCTCTATACACTCCTGCTCACTAATGGCATAGAAGTGGGCATTCCCGGATATCTCTGCCTGTACTTTGGCTCCGCCCAGGTCTTCCATACTGATCTCTTCTCCCAGTACGGTGCGGATCACCTCCGGGCCGGTAATAAACATTTTGGAGATCTTGTCCACAACAAATACAAAATCCGTGAGGGCCGGCGAATATACTGCACCACCGGCACATGGCCCCAAAATAACGGATATCTGAGGGATTACCCCGGAAGCCATGGTATTGCGAAAGAATATCTCTCCATACCCGGCCAACGAGTTTACTCCTTCCTGAATACGGGCGCCCCCGGAATCGTTGATGCCAATTAAGGGCACCTTGAGCTTCATGGCATGATCCATGATCTTAGTGATCTTTTTGGCATGCATGTAACCTAAAGACCCTCCGGCTACCGTGAAATCCTGGGCATAAATACAAACCGGGTGCCCACCCATGGAGCCAATGCCCGTGATTACACCATCACCAGGAAGGTATTTCTTTTCCATATTGAAATCTTTTCCTGCATGCTCCACGAAAAGGTCGTACTCGTGAAAGGAATTTTTATCCAGCAATGCCAGAATACGCTCGCGGGCCGTCATCTTACCCATGGCTACCTGCTTTTGAATGGCCTTGTCGCCACCACCCTGCAGCACACCCTGCATGCGCTTCTTCAAATCAGAGGTTTTACTCTTCAAAGACATAAGCAATATTTTTTAACAAAGAAATCCTTTGTGATTTAGCGGGTCAAAGTAAAGCATTAATTTATTACTAACCCACAAAAGTACGCCAAAAAATCATTAATTTCAAGCCACTTCGCTGTAAGTATCACAACAACAAAGTGAAAATATGCCTTGTTGCGGTGTGCTTTTGACTAACCCAGAGGTACACCGGGCTTAGCTTTTTTTGCGGAAATAACTGCCCACCAGATCGAAAACCAGGTATCCAAAAAGTGCACCCCAGATCATACTTGACCATGGGTTTGATGTTATTGCACAGCCGCCTCCGGCACATCCTATATAATAAAAGTACAGGTACCCTCCAATGATCCCCGGGATTAACCCCAGTAAAGATAATAGAGGTATCCTGCCCAGGACCATTCTCTGTAGAAACTTTTCACTTGTCTGACTCATATTGTTTTTGTTATAATAGATGAGTCCAGTCTAAAAAGGTTACTTTTGATTTTCAGCGGCTTTTTGCCCCGGACCCTAAAGGGTGAAGCCGCTGAAAATCAGCCACCCTTTAGGGATGGGGCAAAGCTGATTTTCAGCG
>PWNQ01000042.1 GCA_003557725.1 Bacteroidales bacterium
CACGTGTAGCCTTCGTTCATACATTGTCTGCCGCAACATTCGGTACCTGGGGGGCATATTCTTCCATCGCAGCATACATATCCGGGATTCATACAGTTTCTGCCACAGCATTCGGTGCCCGGGGGGCAAATCCGGCCGTCGCAGCACGTGTAGCCTTCGTTCATACATTGTCTGCCGCAACATTCGGTACCCGGGGGGCAAATTCTTCCATCGCAGCAGACATATCCGGGGTTCATACAGTCTCTGCCGCAGCATTTGGTACCGGGTGGGCAAATCCGGCCGTCGCAGCACGTGTAGCCTTCGTTCATACACTGTTTACCGCAACATTCGCTTCCCGGGGGGCAAATTTTACCATCGCAGCAGACATATCCGGGGTTCATACAGTCTCTGCCGCAGCATTCGGTGCCGGGTGGGCAAATCCGGCCGTCGCAACACGTGTAGCCTTCGTTCATACATTGTCTGCCGCAACATTCGGTGCACGGGGGGCATATTCTTCCATCGCAGCATACATATCCGGGGTTCATGCAGTTTTTGCCACAGCATTCGGATCCTGGTGGGCAACGAGTTCCGTCACAGCACACCCAGGTTTCATCAATACAGTCTTTTCCACAACATATTGTCCCGGGTGGGCATATCTTTCCATCACAGCAAGTCCATCCGGGGTTCATGCATTGGTCGCCACAGCAATCGCTTCCGGGCAGGCATATTGTACCATCGCAGCAGACCCATCCGGCGTTCATGCACTGGTCTTCGCAGCAGTCGAATCCTGCCGGGCATATTCTACCGTCACAGCAGTTCCATCCGGCGGGCATGCATTGGTCTTCGCAACAGTCGAAACCCGTGGGGCAGATATTGCCATCGCAGCAGACAAAGTCGGGGTTCATACAGTGCCTGTGGCAACAATCCGTGCCGGGCGGACAAATACGGTTTTCGCAG
This sequence comes from Bacteroidales bacterium, assembly GCA_003557725.1. Lineage (GTDB taxonomy): Bacteria > Bacteroidota > Bacteroidia > Bacteroidales > PWNQ01 > PWNQ01. Next base: position 937 of record PWNQ01000042.1, read on the forward strand.
CAATGATATCCCTGGATGACTACCACCTCTCTTCCGCCACACTCAATGCAGTCAAAATTGTTGGCATCGTAAGTTCTGCGGCCACACTGTTGCCAGTCGGGTTGGGAAAAGCCCTGGGTGACCAAAGCGATCATTAGAAATGCAAGGAATAGTAGTTTGTTTTTCATCGGTATTGTGTTTTTATTTTATTGGAGTCAGTTATTGTCATCAGGAATTGATGCTATTTTTTATCCTTGGGAAATAATTATTTGTTTCTTTTTCAATCATGAGTCCGGTCTAAAAAGGTTACTTTTGATTTTCAGCGGCTTTTTGCCCGGACCCTAAAGGGTGAAGCCGCTGAAAATCAGTCACCCTTTAGGGATGGGGCAAAGCTGATTTTCAGCGGATGTGAAAAATGTGTGTTTTTAGACTGGACTCAATCATTAATAGTTTTTTTGGTGTTTTACATGGAGGGTTTATGCCCCTGGTTGCTCAAAGGGTTCCGGTTGGTTAAGGCTCTTTATCATTGGTATAAAATATCAATCGCAGTTCCAGTTCTCCGCTCATATGAGTCAGGTCATAGGCGTATGTATCTCCGCCATGCTGGTCAAGGAGGATAAAGGTATATATACCTGCGGGGGTTTGTCCCAGTTGGAATATGCCAAGGGAGTCGGTATGGCGGGTCAATGCTTCTGCATTATCAATAAAGACCATCACCTCCAGGCCGGCCACCGGGTGTTCCTCAAGGTCGGTCACTTTGCCCGTAATGCTTACTGCCGGCGTATCCGGTGCAACGTGTTCATGGCCGTTGGTAATGGGGTCTTTCAGGCCAAAGGTGGTGACCAGCTCTCCCTTGTCCCGGGTATATTCCTGGTTTATCAATCCCAGCCAGGTTACGTTCACCGACTTGCACTGCACCATAAGCAGTGTGGATAGTGCCAATATGATATACAAGTTTTTCTTTTTCATGGGTATTCTTTTTTTGTGGTGTTAAGCGTGTGCGGGCATTATGTTTTATTCATGGTCAATATTCAATTTGATCAGGGGTATCATCACCCACCAGCTTGTGGTATTAAAGTCGAAGATAATGTTAAACTCATTGACCACCCTCACCACTTTAGGAGGTCCGGTGATGCTCCATCGTATTCCGGCGATATTTCCTTTGGTATTTTGGTTGATTCGTCGTTCGTAGTATCCTCCCAGTCCCACGTATTTGAAGTTTCGGTATGCGCCCAGGTGAATGCCGTATGGGCTTTGGTCGTATGCGGGCAGTTTTCCGGCTTTTATGGTGATGGTCAGCTTTTCCCATCGGGGCTGCCAGGAGAGGTGGGCATGGTTTACCAGGTGTTTGCTGCCGAATGCCTTTCCGGCCTGTGCCTGTATTCCCAGGTTGTGGATAAATATTTTGCTGTAGTTGAGGTGCAGGTCGGTAAGTTCTGCGGGCAGCTCCCCGTGCAGATAGTCACCAGAGTGTCCGGCGGCGAACAGGGTGAGAGACCGGTCTTGCAATATGGGGATGGTGACCGCTGCGGTGGCGCCGTAAACAACCGGTGGGGAGAGGAAAGATTGGGCGTTGTCCATAATGATCCGGGTATCGGTGACCACCGGGGTCCACTCTATCATGCCAACCCGCAGGTCTATGTGGGCCCCGTGAGGCATCAGGGCCACTTCCTGTCCTTTGAAGAGGGCGTTTTGATAGCGGAAGCAGGCCGTAGCAAAACGGTTTTCCATTGGGAGCTTGCTGTGGGTGGTAATATTTCGTGCCTCTATGCTGAGGGCATCAGAAAAGTATAGGCGTGCATGGAGGTAGGTGCGGTGGGCCGACCAGCCATCCAGGCCCTCGTACATGGGCCAGTACAGGCTGGAATGGGCCTGCAGCGAAGAGCTGCGGGGAACGAAAAACGGCAGGGTACGCGCCCTTTCGGCCGTGTGCCCCATAGGCGGGAACGCCAGTATGATCAGCAGAGTGAAAATGGTATTACGCATGGGGGTAATGGTTTAAAGGGTATATATTGGGTTAGCGGACAAGGTTAAAAAAGAGCTTATAAAGGGAAGGACAATGCCAGTCCGGCCACAGGGCGGCGGCCGTCTAACAGGAACCCCTGAAGGAGCAACCACCGCAGGGGCGCCAGGCGCAAGCCCACGTTGAGAGTGCTGGCATCATATTCGCCCATGAGAAATATCCTGTTTTTCCAGGATGCCTCCAGGCCGCCAAAAGGCCCGTTATAGGCATAACCCCGGGCCTCTTCGGTGACCAGCCCGATGGCACGGCTGCCATAGCCGGCGCTGGCCTCCAGGCGAAAGCCGGTAAAAGGCGTGTAATCCCTGCTGGCCACCAGGTAGATAGAGTGCTGCCGCCGCGTGCCAACAGCATCCTGAATGCCCACCGAAACCTGAGGCCACCAACCATCCTGGAATAATATCACCAACTTTCCACTTAACATACGATCAAATGGAATACCATAAATATCATTGTCGCCCCCATCAATACCCGGAAATCCAACCAGCCTGGCCGTTAGTTCCAGACGACTGGTCAAACCCAAAGAAAAGTGAATGCTGAACTGCTCATGAAGATCACCCTCTCCCGTATAATCCCTGAAATGAAGATATCCGGAAGAAGCTTTACCGTCTTCAATAATGTGAGCAGTGGGTATACGTAGCAGTCCGGTAATCCCATACAAGGTTTGAGAATAAACCAAAAAAGAACAGGATAATAGATAAAATAATAGTAGTAAATGCTTCATTTTTGTATGGTTCTAAATGTTTGTAAAGTATTTTAAAATAGCATATTCCTCTAATAAATATGGTCAATCTGTTATAATAAAATTACAAATATAAATATTAAAACTATATATATTTATAAAAAACATTGGATAGTGTTAAGATAACCAGTAGAATATTTTTAAAAAAAGCACCGGGACAAATATAGCAAAAATTAAATAAACCAAATAAAAAATAAAAAAAGTTCAATTATTTGCTTGATGCTTTAAATACGTTGTAATACAGTTAGTAAAATTATTATGGAGGAAAGTTAAAGGAGGTAGGGGTTTTTCCGTTAAGCGAAAAAAAAAACGCGGCTGGTTATTGTCATGTTCCAGGATATCCTTATATTTATATTGAAATAAAATGAAACATCCATGACGAAAATTTTTTCGACACACAGGGGAATGATTATTTCCTTACCGGAAAGCTCCCGCGCACGCCCCTCTAACTCCCCTAAAGGGGAGGACCGGGCCAACCCGCGCACGCCCCTCTAACTCCCCTAAAGGGGAGGACCGGGCCAACCCGCGCACGCGTCTCTAACTCCCCTAAAGGGGAGGACCGGGCCAACCCGCGCACGAGTCTCTAACTCCCCTAAAGGGGAGGACCGGGCCAACCC
>PWNQ01000208.1 GCA_003557725.1 Bacteroidales bacterium
AGATTGATGGGAGATTGATTTAGAAGTTTGTAACAAATTCCACATGCTATGAAGTATTCAGGTATTTTCCTTTTATTTTGCGCCATCATATGTACTTTGGGTTTACATGCTCAGCGTGGGGGAGATGATCGCATTGTATTGCCTGCGCGCATCATAGACGGAGACACGGTAGCCATGGTTGATCTTCCTGTGGTAGTAATTTTTCCACCTTTGGAGTTTGAGAGCAACCGTGAGCGTCGTCGTTTTTACCGTATGGTGCGTCATGTAAAGAAGGTTTACCCTTATGCTCGTTTGGCTGGCATTGAGTTTCAGAAGGTAGAGCGTCGTTTAGACAGTGCATCCAGTCATCGGGAGCGTCGTGAGATTGCGCGAGAGGTTGAGGAGAAGCTGGAGAAGCGATATAAGGATGATTTAAAGCGCCTCACGTTCACCCAGGGTCGCATTCTCATCAAGCTTATTGACCGTGAGACCTCTCACACCAGCTATGCCCTTCTTCAGGATATGCGAGGGCGGTTATCGGCCAGTTTTTGGCAAAGTCTGGGGCGGCTGTTCGGCTACAATCTTCGCGAGGGTTATGATCCGGATAACAACGACTTTGACCATCAGATAGAAACCATTGTACGCATGATCGAGGCGGGCGCCATATAGCCACAGCAGAGAACTGCGGCTATTTGCCTCTGCCCATTATTACAATAAGCACGGTATATATCATAATCTTAAAGTCCATACCCAGGGACATATTCTGCAGGTAAAGCATATCATAGCGCAGGCGTTGCACCATTTCGGCTACGTTTTCAGCATATCCATACTTCACCTGGCCCCAGGAGGTTATTCCGGGTTTGATCTTAAACAACAACCGGTAATGGGGCGATTTCTCCATGATCTGATCGATATAGTACTGCCTTTCGGGGCGATATCCCACCAACGACATGTCTCCGGTGAGCACATTCCAAAACTGGGGCGTCTCATCCAGGCGTATCTGACGCATAAAGCGACCAAACCGTGTGATGCGTGGGTCGTTCTCAGAAGATAGCTGAGGCCCGGCAGCCTCGGCATTCTGGTACATGGATCGGAACTTATGCATGGTAAAGGGCTTCCCATTCAAGCCGATGCGCTCATGGGAATAAAAAACGGGCCCCTTGCTGGTTAGCATGACGATCAAACCGGTAACCAAATACACAGGCAAAAGAAGCACGATAGCCACTACACTGACCACCACATCTAACACACGCTTCACCGTTTGCTGCCAGGCAGGCATTAAGTCGGGATAAACATGGATCAGGGGCGCATGAAAAATGGAGCTGATCTTCACCGTTCCCAAAAGCAGATCATGCATATCAGGAATGACCTTGATCACCATCCCCGTACCACGGAGCTCAGTGATAATGTTAAAGATGGCCGGCTGCTCCTGCTGGTCGATAGCAATGATCACCTCTTCAATATTATGCTCCTGGATGATCTCTTTCAAGTCTTTATAATGACCCAGGTGGGGCAGATGCTCCGCCATGGAAAAGTCATGGTCGTGATCATCCTGGTCACCATTCACATGCACAAACCCCACAAACAGATTTCCGGAGGATTTTTCCTGTGACTGCACCTCGGCAAACACTTTAGATGCCGTTCCGTTGGAGCCCACTACAAGGGTGGGAAACCCCATAATGCGGTTATGGATCTTATGAGCCGTAATGGATGATAACACAAACCGGCCGGCAAAGGTGAGCAGAAAGTGAAGGGAGAAAAGCACGAGGAAGAAATAGTAATACCCTGTATGGGTCACCACTTCATCATCCAGGATAAACAAAAAGAAGATGACAGTCACTCCCAGCAGCGATATGGCAAGGGTCTGCCCCATCTCCTTTAGCCGTGATTTACGATATATCTTCCGGTACGTACCTACAATAGCGTACACCGCCAGCCAGGCCAAAGGGATTAGCACAATACCCCAATAGAACTTGGGGTCGCCCCAAACCTTATCCCAGTAAAAGGCGGGCGGGTCTACATAGTATTTTCTGTAAATAAAAAACAACCCCCATGCGATGGATGCTGCCAGAAAGTCCCATACAACATACCTGGCTACCTGAATTTTCCTGTTCATGCCTTGTTCACGATTTTATTTTAAATGAAGCAGCTTGATGTTGTCCAGATAAACATCGGCTGTTGAAAGGGTATCTGTATTTACATTTCCTGAGAAAAACACTTTATAGCGTACTGCTTGTGTATACCTGAGCAGTACAGGGGTTAGGTTAACATATATTTTATTCCAGTGGTCTCTGGGTCTGATCACCACCAGGGGATGTGTGATCACTGCGCCGGTGTATGTATGCAGGATGACGCCTGCGGAGAAGCTGTTATCCGCTTTATAGTGCAGCTCCAGGAAGGCGGGCACGCCGGGCTCCGGACGGTCGAAATAGTCCACCGACTGCACTTTAAAGTTATGCTCCTGGTTTTCCAGATGGATATGTCCGGAATAGGTCCCTTCAAAGACCACCTGGCTCTGCCGCTTTATCATGGCATGGCTTCCGGCAGCAGAATCCAACGTTACGCCGCTCTGCTCGAAGCCCTCCTGGCCCTCTATTTCATCCCAGGGAAACACCACATTATCGTAATATTTCACCCCGGGATACAAGGTATCCACCTCTTCTTTAGTCAGGTTAACCGTAGCTTCCCAGGGTTTCATAAAGGGATAAGAAGCCCTTGTGGAAGCAATGCCGTTGAGCATTATCCCTGGGCGTACCTGTATGCGGGTCTCTCCGTCTGCAATCACCGGAACCAACGCAGGCAGCTCAAAAGCACCCACCAACTCGCTGTTGGCATATATCCATGCATCGGTAAACTGCTGCCGGCCGGTCCCCTCACCAGAGGACACCTGGGTGTTGATGGATTCAATATATATGTACGCAGGAACCGGACCTTCAGGGCTAATCTTCTCACAAGCCATGGCCAAAACCCACAAGAAAACCAGTCCAAAAAGCGCTTTTTGTTTATTGTTGATCATCCTCAATATTTATGGCTGAATAATAATATGATAAAACGGTTAAAGGAACCAATTATTGCCGCAACCAAAGAAATTGGCCCTATCAGAACACCCACCGGATGGATTAATACTCTATCTTGTCCATAATTTCTTGTGCTACAAACAACGCATTATACCCGTCATTGATGGTGACTATGGGGGTTGTATCATTAACAATGGCGTCATAAAGGCCTTTAAGCTCGGTCTGTATGGCGTTAATCTCCTCCACACGAGGCTCATACAAATGAATGCTCCGGTCTTCCATTCCCTGAAGCGGAATAACCATGGCGCCGGGCTGCAGGTCTTGCTTCTGATTGTTGTCCATCAACTGTATCACCTGTGCTTTCTTATCCAAAAAGTCCACCAGGATATAGGCATCCTTCTGGAAAAATCGCAATTTTCTCATCTTCTTTAGGGATATCCTGCTGGCAGTTAAGTTGGCCACTGCCCCGTTGTCAAACTCCAGGCGGGCATTGGCAATATCGGGTGTATTACTGATCACCGGCACGCCAGATGCACTGATACGCTTAATGGGCGCGTTAACCAGGCCCAGTACAATATCAATGTCGTGTATCATAAGATCGTATACCACAGGCACATCTACCCCTCTGGGATTAAACTGCGACAAGCGGTGGGCTTCCATAAACTTGGGGTCCTGCACATAATCCCTGACGGCCAAAAAAGCAGGATTAAACCGCTGCACATGACCCACCTGAACCTTTACCCCAGCCTCTTCGGCCAGCTTGATCAGCTCACTGGCCTCATGGATACTGTTAACCAATGGCTTCTCAATAAATACATGACGACGACGGGTAATGGCCGCACGAGCATACTCAAAATGAGAGGAAGTGGGCGTGACTATGCTGACAACCTCCACATCATCAATGAGATCCACATAACGATCATACTGCTTAATGCCAAACTCCTTGGATATCTTCTCCCCCGTCTCTCTGTCGGTATCGAAAAATCCCACCAACTCATAAGCTTCAATGCCCTGAATACAACGTAAATGTATCTTTCCCAAATGACCAACACCTAAAACGCCTATTTTCATAAGTTTATAATTTTACTCTTTAGTTTGTTGTTCGTTGCCACAAATGCACGAAAAACATGGGTTATTATATGTTTAAAACTTTATATATTACTTGAGTCCAGTCTAAAAACACACATTTTTCACATCCGCTGAAAATCAGCTTTGCCCCATCCCTAAAGGGTGGCTGATTTTCAGCGGCTTCACCCTTTAGGGTCCGGGGCAAAAAGCCGCTG
>PWNQ01000216.1 GCA_003557725.1 Bacteroidales bacterium
CATAGCCAGATCGTCCGGGTGGACAGCCCGGAAAAAATGACCGTCATTGGACGTACCATCGACGATGCCGCCGGAGAAGCCTTCGATAAAGCAGCCAAGATTATGGGACTGCCATACCCCGGAGGACCCGTGATAGACAAGCTGGCCCGAAGTGGAAACCCCTGGAAATTTGCCTTTGCCAAACCCAAAATCCCAGACCTGGACTATAGCTTTAGCGGACTGAAAACCTCAGTGCTGTATTTTATCCGCGACCAACTGAAAAAAGATGCACAGTTTGTGGAAAAAGAAAAACCCCACCTGTGCGCTTCCATCCAACGAACCATCGTGGAAATACTGATGAACAAACTGACCCTGGCCGCCAAACAAACCGGAATAACAGAGATAGCCGTGGCCGGTGGAGTGGCCGCCAACTCGCAACTGAGACATGCCCTGGTAAATGAAGGCAAACAGCAACAATGGAAGGTGTACCTCCCGGAAATCAACTATACCACCGATAATGCCGCCATGATAGCTATTAGCGGATACTTTAAATACCTGCAACAAGACTTTGCACCGCTAAATGCCGCGCCTTATACACGGAGCCCTTGAAATAACAGACTGCAATAGTGAGAGATGAGTGGTGAGTGGTGAGTGGTGAGAGATGAGAGATGAGAGATGAGAGATGAGGGATGAGAGATGAGAGATGAGAGATGAGAGATGAGAGATGAGAGATGAGAGATGAGTGGTGAGTGGTGAGTTATGAGTTATGATGGATGAGTTTTGAGTAATGAATGATGATAAAATGTTATAATTATGTTAGATAGGGCAGTTAATTTTTTGCGGTCATTTTCTTCCCGTAAGGTGATCATTACCCTTTCGGGATTAGGCGTGGTTTTGAACGTTTTTTTTCTTTCTCCGTCATACCGTTTGCTTCAGGAGGAGGCTCCTGGGGTTGGCATGCCTGATTTGCAGCCATATTACTCTCCTGTGGAGGCCTATGAGATGCTTCATGCCTATGGGGATACCGGCCGTGAGGTATATGGCCGTTTTTTGGTCACCACCGATCTGGTGTGGCCGGTGGTTTATGCACTCATATTATCCTTATTAACCTTTGCGTTGCTCCGTAAAACCGGAGTACGTCCGGGCAGCAGGCTTCAGTGGACGGGCCTTCTTCCGGCAGGGGCACTGCTGTTTGACCTGCTGGAAAATGCGGGCATGCTGGGTATGCTGGCAACATACCCCGGCTATAACCCTGCTCTGGCTACCCTGGCATCCGTTAGTACTACTGCTAAGTGGGCTTTCATTGGGCTGAGCGGACTAATTATCCTTACGCTGACAACAAAAAGCTACATAAATTATCGGAAAGAAAAAAGAAAAGCCCAGCCCTCTAAGCCGGGAAAGCCGGAAAACAGCCGCTAAAGATCAGGCGCCCTTTAAGGGTGGGGCAGAGCTGATTGTCAGCGGAGGTAAAAATTAAACGTTTTCAGACCGGGCTTACGATTTCTACTGAATAACTGTCCGTTTAGTTATAAGCATATCATCGCCATTTATCCTCACCAGATACATCCCTTTAGGCTGGCCCGACAGGTCCAGGGTATGGGTATGGCCATTATCTCCGCTATTTTCCAGTTCCCGGCACATTATCTTTTGCCCTTCGAGATTAAATACGCATACACTCACATGCCCCCGGGGGAAGTCCTGGATATCCAGGTTGAAGACACCCTCACCGGGATTGGGGTATATTTGGATATGCTTCCGGCCCGACTGTTGCTGGCTTAGCTCTGTGATGGTGCTATCCACATAAATGGTGACGCTGGCAATGGCAGAATGACCGGTAGTGTCCAAAATCATAACATTGTAGGTAGTTGTGGTTGCCGGAGACACCACCCCCCCGTCCATTTGCTGGCTACCGTGCGACCAGGCCACACTAAAATTTCCGGGACAATCTATCCGAACACGATCAATACCCCAGGCATCCCAGCCAAGACCACTGTTGGAAAACTGAACCCAGCGAAACCGTGTTTGGGGAGCAATGGCCGCAGGGGGCATGCTGTTCTCATACTCATGCCAGAACAAATAACTCCAGTTAGCATCTGAAGGAAGGTATGGTAAACTATCATACATGTCAACGGACACATCCCCATGGGGGTGCCATTGCCCTCCGGAGCCCGGAGTGGTAGTAACACCAAGAAAATCATCCCCGGGAGGCCCCCCGTTATCAGTGTAATAATTTTGCCCTACAGCATACTCATTAACACCGGAAAAAGTAGTCCAGGAGGCTCCGCTGTCGGTGGAAAACTGAAGTTCAACCCCCTCATCAGGCCCGTCAGGATCTTTACAAGGGCCAACATGGGGCTGAGCACCATAACGCATATACCAACGGATATTACATGAGGTGGAATACACCCCAAAGTCTTTGGTCTCCACAATACGAGGGGCATCAGTTGTGGTGCTCACCCACAGGTAGGTGCTGTCCAAACCGCGGCCGCATGGATTGCTGAATACAGGACTGGCGCCCGTAGAGGACCACCCCGCCCCAATGGTGCCATCCAAAAAACGATTATCGGTCAGCAGGTTGCAATCACCATCCGCCAGCAGGTGAACCGAATCGCCCGGCATAATGGTGGTGTCTCCGCCGGAAGGACTTATAATGTCAATGTAGCATTGCCCCCCAACATAACTAAAAATAAAAAATAATAAAAATAGTAGATAGATTTTACGCTTCATAAATACATTTATTAAAGGGTTTATAAATTATACTCATCACTAAGGACAAAAAATTTGTCATTTGGGTTGCAGAAAAAAGTTTATTTTTTATAAAATAATCACTTATTTTTGCACAAACCAAAAAAACCAATTGATCATGAAGTCTATAAACAAGATTATCTCATTGATGCTTATTTCTTTTATCGCCATTTCCTGTGGCAATGGTGACGCATCGGGTGAAGGGAAAGCCGTATCCGGAGAAGAGGCAGAAGCCACCTTTGAGCTGGTGGAAAAAGAATTTTATGCTCCCGGGGAAGAGGCGGCCCAACAGGTGCTATATGCATTTATCACTGAGGACCTGGACCTTCTAAAGAGCTATGCTTCCAGCATGATGCGTATGGCTCTGGACGAAGATGCCGTAAAAGAACCCTCCCACAAAGAGCAGGTCCGCAACTGGAACGGGGAGATCAAAGAAGTACGCTACCATCACAAAGTGATCACCTTTGAAGATGTGTACTACGCCTTTGCCCTGTTTTCAGGAGATCCCCAAACGGACGAACATGTGTATGCCGTGGCCCTAGAAAGTAGCGACAAAGAAAGCTGGACCCTGTCTCCCAGTTTTGTTCAAAGAATAAACAGCGAAGACTACCTGGAAAAAAGCGTTGAAATCCAGGAATAAGGAAAAGCTTTTATTTCTTATCCAGACGGGCTTTCAAGTCATACAACCGCCCGTACTCCCCTTCCATAATTACCGAGTAATCATAGCCTGACTCAATTTCTTCCATCAGCTCTTTTTGAGAAACCAACAACGGGATTTCCAGAAAAGCAGAATGAGGCTGCCGGTAAATATCAACCTGTGTTCCATCCAGGTACTCATGCTTTTTTATATAAAACAACATCTGGCGTTCATGCTGGTTGGAGTAGATATTCAATTTGTTCAGATGCGGCAATGCTTCTTTCACCTTATCCAAAAAGGCACCCTCTTTTTCAGGGGAATACAGTCCTTCCTGATAGGCCATATTGGTGTCATGTACTTTTATATAACGGTCGATATACAGCCAGGTCATTCCGGTAAGCAGGACGGTAATAACACTATAAAGCACCAGTTGTTTATTCCTGAGTTTATCATTAATGATGGAGAATACTTCATCCAGAGATGCAGCTATCAGTATCCACAGAAACGGATAAACGGGAGCGATATACCATTGGTTTTTTGTTACGGACAGTGAGTGTCCCAGGGTAAAGAATACAGCGCCCAAAAATCCAAAAAGCAGCAACTTTCTCAGTTTAATTTTCTCCTTTTTGAGAAAGGGCATAAGCAAAAGGGGCAGCGCCAGGATGTAAAAAAAGGGATAAAGACCTATATTTTTAAGGTAGTCAACGTAAAAAGAAAACTGTGGATGCTTGGGGTCTTTGGGATAGTCTTTTGCCAAAAAGAGCTCTCTCATTATGCTGTTTTCAATATACCCGGGGTCAAAGACTTCTCTTATCAAGTAGTAAGCGGCAAACAGAAGAGCTGCAGATATCCATGTATAGTGGATTTTCCAATCGGCAAGCATTCTGTAGAACTTCTTTTGTGTAAAAAAGAACACCACAATTCCCGCCATTGGAGCCAGTCCTGCCACACTTTTTGTGAGCCCGGCCAGGGCTATAGCCAGCGCCAGCATTACATAATACCTTCGTTTTACCTTAGGATATTCATAAAAAATATAGAAGAACAGCAGTATATAAGCCGTAACAAAAAATATAAGCAAGGCATCCGGGTCTCCATGACGGGCCACATGGTATCCCATATATCCGGGAGTAATACCTATTATGGCAATAATAAACAATGCCATATACCTTCTGGCGAGGTATCTCCAGGAGAAAACAATGAGCATGATCATGGTACCTATGGCCGCTAAAATGGTGGGGAAGCGGACGGCCAGCTCATTAATGCCAAATATTTTATAGCTGGCCACCTTAAGCCATATATTGACGGGCGGCTTGGTATCAATGATATGCGATGGCTTACCGCTTCGATGAACGATAAAATAATGCCCGGTCTCCATCATTTCAATGGCCATCCGGGCACTGCTGGCCTCATCCCAGATTTTTACCGGCTCATCATGCATGTTATGCACTACCTGAAATACCGCTAAAAAGAAAAAACACAGCACCAAAATCAACATGGCAACCCTGCCAACCCTCCTCAAATCCTTATTGTGGTATGTGAAATACTTATCCAGCTTCATAAAAACAACTTTCCGGGATAGAAATACCACCCCATTATTTTTGCACACAAAAATAGCAACAAACAGCAAATAACAAACACCCACTGGCCCGAAATTAGCCAACTCCCCAAACGCCACAGGCAACCCTAACCTGCTTTTTTTTCGTACTTTTGCCGCATGTCAAAGCCGGAATTACTATTGCCAGCGGGTCATCCGGAGGCTTTTTATGCCGCTTGCCGCGGGGGTGCCGGAGCCGTTTATCTTGGGTTAAAATCTTTTAATGCCCGTGCCAGGGCGTTTAATTTCACGCCTGCACAATTATTGGCCCTGATTGGAGAAGCTCGTCATCGAGGTATTAAGGTGTTTATCACCCTGAACACTCTTATCAAGAATCAGGAGCTTTCGGCCCTGGTGGAGGTATTACATTTTCTTTCACAAGCAGGGCCGGATGCGGTGATCATTCAGGACTGGGGTATTTACCTTTTGATCCGCAAGCATTTTCCGGGGCTCACCATTCATTCCAGCACCCAGATGGGTGTACACAATTCTGCAGGTGCCCGTTATGCCGGCCGCAAAGGGATCAGACGGGTTATTCTGGCCCGGGAGATGACCCTTGCTGAGATAAAAACGGTGACCGCGGCCCGTGCAGTCGAGACGGAGGTATTTATCCATGGAGCCTTGTGCTACAGTGTTTCCGGCATGTGCCTGTTCAGCTCCTGGCTGGGCGGCCATAGCGCCAACCGGGGCATGTGCAAGCAACCATGCCGCCGCCAATATGACAACGGAAAGGAGAAACACTTTTTCTTTAACCTGAAAGACCAGGAGCAAGCAGAACGAATCCCGGAGCTGGTAAAAACAAACGTAGATTGCTTTAAGGTGGAAGGACGCCTTAAATCAGCCGAATATGTCTATCACGTGGCTAAAGCATACCGAATGATCCTGGACCACCCGGAAAAAATATCTGAAGCCAAAGAATGGCTGAATAAAGATATGGGCAGGGAAAAAACGGGATACTTTCTTCAAGGGAACGTGAAACAAAGCATTACTTCAGAACCCTATGGAGGAGAGCTGCTGGGCACCATCCAAAGCAAAACCCAAAACAGTATAACCCTCTCCACAAAGGCAACCATCACTCCCGGCAACCGGCTGCGCATACGTCCGGAGAAAAAAAATGAACAGGGAATGCCCTTTAAAGTAAGTGAAGTGTCCCATGATACCCACCGTGATACCCATAACCAAATAACCCTGAGTGGAAAGATCCCTGAAGAAGCCAGCCCCGGCGACCGGGTCTACCGAACTGAACACCGACAGGAGAAATTCCAGGATAAACTGAACACCAAAGACATAAAACTACCACCCAAAATATCGCCAAAAAAAATAAAAACCATCCTTCATTGCCCGGAACCCCCCCCCGGAAAGAAAACAGAAACCTATGTGAGAGCAGACTCACTCCAATGGCTGAGAAAAATCCACCTGCCATCTGTGTCCGCAGTGATCCTCAATCTTACCCGGAACCAGTGGGAAGAACTGCCCCTGAATAGCCCATTCCTAAGGAAAAATGCACAAAAAATCATTGTGGAACTACCCGGATTTATCCCGGAAAAAGCACTGTCATTCTACGAAAACCTGGCCAAAGACTTGTACTCAAGAGGCTTTCAGCAGTTTTCATTATCCCACTTGTGGCAAAACACCCTCCTTCCGGATAATTCAAAACCCATAACCAACGAAAACGTCTATGCTGCCAACGATATGGCCGTGATGCACCTTCAACAGGAAGGCATGGAAGGGTTTATATACCCCCTGGAAAACGACTGGGAAAACCTGCGCTCCATGAAACATAAAAACGGAATCATCCCCGTATACTTTACCCCGGCTCTGTTTACCTCACGAATGCCCGTAGACCCGGAAAAATTCACCTCCGATCAAAAGGAGAAATTCCAAAGAACAACAAGAGAAGGGATTACATATATCCACCCGGAAGCACCCGTTTGCCTTTTCCCCCATACCGGAAAAATGAAAAAAGCCGGTTTTAACCGGTTTCTTCTGGACCTGTCCGGCCAAAAGCCTTCCGGAAACAAGCTAAACACCCTTATTAAACGATTCCATAGCGAAACCCAGGTGCAACCATCCACCACGTTCAACTTTTCCCGGGGCCTGTCATAGTAATTTTTATTCGGTCTAAACAAGGATTATAAAGCAAATTTGTCAGAAAGGGTTTTCATCAAAGAACAAAAGTGCCGCTTTACTGTTTGGTTTTTATGAATTTGGTCTAAAAACTCACATTTTTCACATCCGCTGAAAATCAAAAGTAACCTTTTTAGATTGGATTCTTTTAAGCATTGGGAAAACATTAAATCAATCATAAACCCCAAAAGTAATAAGTTATGAGTAGTATTTTGCAATCCATAGCATCGCGGTACAGTCCGTATTCATTTACAGAAAAGCCAGTCTCGCAAGAAGATTTAAACACCTTATTTGAGGCGGCCCGCCGCGCTCCCTCCAGTTACAACGAGCAACCCTGGCGGTTTATCTATGCCACCAGGGATGATACTGAATCCTATAATCGTATGCTTGATACGCTGGTTGATGTGAACCGTGAGTGGGCCCGGACGGCTCCGGTGCTTATGCTTTCGGTTGCCCGGAAGCGTTCTGATGTTACGGGTAACGACAATCCTTACTGGTTTCATGACACGGGCATGGCAGTAAGCAATTTACTGGTTCAGGGGGGTGAGATGGGCATTCAGTGTCATCAGATGGGGGGATATGATCGGGATAAAGCCCGTGAGCTGCTGGATATTCCTGCCGGCTTTGAGCCGGTTGCCATGATGGCTCTGGGATACCCCGGAGACGTACAGAAGCGCTCTTTGGAGATACAAGAACGGGCAAAGCAAAAAAGCACCCGCCATGAGGTGCGCTCAATTGTATGCCAGGGTAGCTGGAAGCTGGACCGGGAATAATGACCTTTGATAATGACCTTTGATAATGGTCTTTGGTAATGGTCTTGGGTAAAGACCTTTGATAATAGCCTTTGGTAATGGTCTTTGGTAAAGACCTTTGATAATGCCCTTTGGTAATAGTCTTTGGTAATGATCGTACCTTTGCTTGCCTTAGCTTGTTAGCTGCTTCTTTGATAATGCCCTTTGGTAATAGCCTTTGGTAATGGTCTTTGGTAATGGTCTTTGATAATTTATACCGGTTTAAAAAGGATACCATTGACTTTCAGCGGAAGTGATTATTGAGATTTACCGACCGGACTCATAATTAAAAGCCCCTGTTTTCGGCGGGTTAGATTCTATTTATACCTCAGAAAGAAGGCATACACCGAAACCCAGGTGGTGGAAATGGCTAAAAGGTCCAACTTTCAACGTTTTACAGTAACCACCACCCCTACGGAAGTGGAATTAAGGGCATTCTACGACGCTGCCCCCTCAGAGTAGCGGCGCTGTTCCCCCTTCATAAAGCTATGAAATTTGGGCGGCGGAGGGATCACCACGTCCACCTTTTCACCGCCTAACGGGTGGTCAAAGGACAGGGCAGTGGCACAAAGGAACAATCCTTTTCCTTTCAGGACAAACCCCTTATGGCAATATATTTTATCGCCCAATACCGGATAGTTATCCTGTAAGAGGTGTTTTCTGATCTGATGTGTGCGGCCGGTGACGGGGCTTGCCTGGATCATGGATAAGGTTTTGCTCACCCGTGAGGGCACCTGTTCCAGGGTACGGAACTGTGTAAGGGCCTCTTTACCATCTACCGGATAGTCTGCCTGCCATTGGGCTGGAGTGCTTCCAATAATCACCGCCGTATATACTTTAGTGATCTGTTTCGCTTCCATTTGTTGTCCCAGAAGCACCCTGCAGCGCCGGGTTTTGGCGATCAGCACCAGTCCGCTGGTGGGTGCATCCAGGCGGTGTACTGCCCTGGGATTGGCTAATCCATCTTGCTCCGGTGAGGGCTTCAGGTGTCCGGGCAGGGCATTCTCCAGGGTTTGAAATCGGTTTCCACTGACTACCAGCCCGCCGGGCTTTCGAACCACCGCCAGATGAGGGTCTTCATAGACCACCTCCAGAGCGGTATGAAAAATCTTTGACGGCGGCTTATCCGGTGGCTGCCATTGTATTTCCATGCCGGGAACCACCACTATTCCGGTGGTGGCCACTTTTCCATTCACATAGATCTCGCCGCGCTTAATAGCCTTTTTAAATCCGGCACGGCTAATAAGGCCGGGGAAGACCCCCTGACCATAGTCGCTTAACCGCACGGAAGCAGCGGTCTCCGGAACGATATGTGAAAAACAGGCTTTCAAGAGGACTCCTTTGGGCGCTTTAATGGTTGTATCTGTTTGTATGTGAGCGACCTCCAGAGCCACTCCAGGGGACCGAAACGAAAGTAATGCAGCCAGTAATGGCTCCATACTACCTGAACAGCGAAGATCACTAATGCCAGAAGCATTCCCTGCCAGTAATTTACTTGCCCGTAAAGGCCCAGGCCATAAGCATAAAAGATGGTGGTACAAATGATGGTTTGAGTGAGGTAGTTGGTAAAAGCCATACGACCGGTTTTGGCAATCATGCTGGTTAAGGGTTTACAAACCCCTTTATGGTAAATCAACGCAAGCACATAGATATATACCATTGCCATGGCCGGGCCACCTATCATAATTCCGGCAAAGACCACTGCAAAAGACCAGTTGAAAAAGTCACTCATTCCACCGCTCTGCATCATAAACCATACATACATTATATTCATTATTAATGCCACAGGAAGCGCCCATAAAAATAACTTTTTCAGCACCTTTAGCCCCTTCTCCAGATCATGAAACACCTTTTTCCGGGCCAGGTAAAACCCGGTAAGAAAGAGCGCCAGCAACGGAGGGATCAAAAACACCAGCTGAAAAACAGCCTGAGAATATTCCATCAACCGCATTCTGAATATCTCACCATAGCTACCCGTGCTATAGGTGGCCAGTGCTTTTTGTGTAAAAAACTCTATTTGCTGCTCCTGGGCTTCCGTGGAGGCCGTGATCTCTTCCGAAACTCCCGGCACATGCATGGCCAGTTGCATTATTCCCACCAAAGCCGTTATAGCCACCAAAGGAAACAATAGAAACAGAACAGCAGAAACCAAAACCGTTTTGTCCGAACTCCGGGCAAACCAGGCAAGAGCAAACCCGGTGAGGGAATAGGCTACCAGGATATCACCGTACCAAAGCAAAAGGGCATGGAGCAATCCGAATATCAAAAGGTACAACAAGCGCATCCGCCAAATAGCCAACACCCTGCCAATGGTCTCTCCCCCTTTTTGAAGATAAAAGTAAAAGCCGGTGCCAAAAAGTAGCGAAAACATAGGGTAAAACTTGCCCTCCAGGAAAAACCAGGTGACCCCGCGGGTCAAACGATTAGGAAGATCATCCCACAGAGCAGCCTCCATAGACAACAGAGAAAATATGGGAGTGCTGAAAAAAGCCATGTTTACCAGCAAAATGCCCAACAAGGCAACCCCACGTAAAAAATCCAAAATCCCCTTGCGGCGTGACTGGGCAACAGGATTTATCAATGTGCTGCTATTCATGCTTTTATGTCTTTTATTAAGAAGCTTCAAATATACATGGATTTCCTTTACCTTTGAAATAACACACAGAAAAACGATAAGATTTGCTGAAAAAACCCCGTCCAATAAATGCCATAATTAAGCAGAAGGGTTATTTTTGCCACCACAAACCCCGGGGGACTTATAGTTGGGGTGTGTATTTTGCTTCGGGCATTTGTCTGTGCACCTGCATATTCACCCTCAAGGAAATATCATTAAATTCTATAAAGAGATATGAAACACCCATGCCACAGGTCCCGATACTTTGGGGCCACAGGTCCCGATACTTGGGGATCGATGCTTGAGTCCGGTCTAAAAAGGTTACTTTTGATTTTCAGCGGATGTGAAAAATGTGTGTTTTTAGACCGGTCTCATGCTTTTGACACACTGGTTATGATTATTTCCTCACCGGAAAGCTCCCGCGCGCTTCTCTAACTCCCCTAAATGGGAGGACCGGCCAACCCACGGCAGCTTGCAGTGAAGAAACGTTGGTGAGCCAACCATGCGCGGTGGCCCTCCCCTTTAGGGGCCGGGGGCGCGGGCCGGGAAAATGGCTTAGTAATGCCACCCCCTCAGGGTTGACCATAATAATTGTATAAACAACATAAAATAAGCAATATATAAAATTACAAACATATGAAAGCTATTTTTTTTCTGGTTTTGATCTCTTTACCGTTGCATTTTCATGGCCAGTCCAGGAGTCAGATTTACAATGAGGGGCTCACTCATTTTCGTGCCGGCAACTATGAGATTGCCATAGATCGCTTTGAGGAGTTGGTGGAGCAGGATGCATATCATTATGAAGCGGTTTTTTACCTGGGTCGGTGTCACTTTCATTTGGATAACCGGACAGAGGCACTGAAGCACTTCAGTGATGTGATTGATATGGAGCCGGATTTTTATCCGGCGTGGTTTTATCGCGGCAGGGTGCATCACGGTAATGAAAATTATCAGTCGGCACTGAATGATTATAATGAAGCAGCTCGCATCAACCCGGACCTGGCTGTGGCATACCTTGAGCGTGCCCGTATATATGACCGTAAGGATATGCGCAGCCAGGCCCTGGAAAACTACAACAAGAATGAGGAGTTGGCGGGGGGCAGCTACCAGTTGTATTATAATCGAGCCGTACTTCTAAACAAAATGGGCCACCTGGACCAGGCCCTGAGAGACGCTTTGCGGGCCATAGACTACCAACCGCATCGTGCTGAACCCTTTATTTTGCGTTCACGTATATTCCGGCGGCAAAATAAAATGAAACAAGCTGAACAGGAGCTAAACAACTATTTAAGTGTTAACGAACAAAGTGATAAGGCCTACACAGAGCGGGCCGACCTGTATTTTGACCGGGGGGAGTACCAGAAGGCCCTGGAAGATTATGAGGTACTAACTTCCCGTTTTGATAACCGAGATATTCATGCCCTTTACCGGCAGGGGGTCTGTTATGCCAGAGTAGGTAATCAAATGCGTGCCCGGCGAGCCTTTACACGCGTTATTTCGCAAGACCGAAACCATGCGGATGCCTATGCTCAAAGGGCTTTCGTCTATCTGGACATGAACCAGGAATCCCGCGCTCAACAAGACCTTCGTACCGCCTTACGGCTGGATGAGAACAACCCCATTGCCTGGTTCCTGCTGGGAAAGATTCAAGCAGGGACCCATGACTATGAAGAGGCCCTGGAAAGCCTGAATAACGCACTGGAACAAGAAAAAAACGGCGAAGCATACGCCCTGAGAGCACATTGTAAATTCCGGTTGAAAGATGCAGAAGGGGCATGCCAGGACATCAAAATGGCCATTATGTTCGGATATGACCGCGAAGAATCACTGAGAAAAATGGAAAAGTACTGTAAATAATCCTGTAGACTGTGTGGTAGTGTATCAGAAACGCACGGCGGGGCGGAATTGCCTACTGCCAGGGGCAGCGGCGGAGAGGGCTTGAATAATATCCGATGCCATCATTGCTTCCATTCCGTGTTCTTCTGCGGCCAGGTCTCCGGCCAATCCGTGCAGGTATACGCCACGGCATGCGGCTTTAAGTCGGCTATATCCCTGTGCCATAAGTCCGGCGATTATTCCGGTAAGCACATCTCCGCTTCCTCCGGTGGCCATGCCGGGGTTTCCTGTGCTATTGAACCACACTTTCCCTTCCGGGGTACAAATAGCGGTATGTGCTCCTTTGAGGACTATATACAGCTTATATTGGGCAGCCATTTCCCGTGCCTTTTCCAGGCGTTCAAAATGATTATGGCTATCTCCTGCCAGCCGGTCAAGCTCACCAGGATGGGGTGTTAATATGGTTCCTTCCGGGATCATAGGCATCCAGACCGTATTTTCAGCAATGATATTCAGCGCATCAGCGTCCAGCACCATTGGGACCATAGCCTGTTGCAGCAGGGTTTTCATCATTTTCTGTGTTTTACTCCCCTGCCCTATGCCTGGTCCTGCGGCCAGCACTGTATACTTTTCCAGGCCAGGGAGATCACCGATAAGGTCTTTATCGCCGGATGTCTCCACCATACACTCAGGAACAGCCGTTTGCAGCACCTGGTAGCTACCTTTTGGGATAAAAGCAGTAACCAGGCCGGCGCCGGAGCGCAGGCAAGCCTTGGCTGACAGCACACAGGCACCGGTCTTTCCATGGCTTCCTGCCAATAGCAACACATGACCATAATGCCCTTTGTGTGCAAACTTCCTTCGAACAGGGGTTTGAACCATAGGCTCTTTGCTATCAAGATAATGATAGTCCGACTCCACGGAAGCCAGGAAATCCGGGTGTAGGCCAATGGAAACAACCTGCATATCCCCGGTGAATGTTTCATTTTCCGGCATCATCATGGCCAATTTGGGCATTTGCAATGTCAGCGTATAGGTAGCATGAATCACTGCCCCCTGGTCCTCATCCGTAGGGGCATCAGCAAGCATCCCTGAGGGGATATCAATGGATACCACCGTGGCGTCTGCGTCGTTAATCCGGTTAATGGCATCTGCGGGTAATCCTTTAACCGGTCTGCCCAGCCCTGAGCCGAAGATGGCATCGATCACCAGGGCCTGGTGGTCGGGGGTGTCCAGTTGTGATGCGGCCTCTACACGGTTGATAACCACATGGTCAAGATCTTCCAGCAAAGAAAGGTTATGTAAAAAGTCATCACTAAATCTGGGAGCAAACTGCAATATCACCACCTGCACCTCCACATTGTGGGCGGATAACAATCTGGCAATCACCAGTCCGTCGCCGCCATTATTGCCTGGCCCGACATAAACCACCACCTTTCCCTGTGGCGACAGGTGTTCCATGATCCACTTGTAACAGCAGGTGCCTGCACGTTCCATAAGGGCTGTTGATGAAATGGGCTCGTTGCTGATGGTGTAAGCATCAGCCTGACGGGTTTGCTCCACGCTGAGTATCTTCATAATAATATTAATTTTATCCTGTTGCAGGTTCCGTGCCGCTCATATATAAAAAGCACTAGCCCTATTCAATAGCATCCTCTGGTTTGTGGTGCTACTCTTCCGGGGTTTTGCCTTCGATCATATCTGCTTCTTTTCTGATTTGCAGGTTTACGGCCTTATTCACTTTCGCCAGCGGGAGCCTCAGGGTATTTCGGCACTTTCCTTTCATTTCCAGCAGTGCTTTGATTCCTCCCGGATTTCCATCGGCAAAGATAGCTTTCGTCATACCATACAGTTTATAATGGTATTTTTGTGCTTCCCGGACTTTTCCCTGTAGAGCCAGGCGTACCATTTGGGAAAACTCTCCGGGGTATGCATTGGCGATCACAGAAATTACTCCGTCGCCGCCTGCAGTGATAACAGGCAGTGTGAGAGAGTCTTCCCCGGATATCATAAGAAATCCCGGGGGTCTGTGATTAATGATATCCATCACTTGTATCAGGTCACCGGAGGCTTCCTTCACCCCGATAATATTATCAAAGTCATTAGCCAGGCGCAAAATGGTCTCTGCACTCATGTTTGTTCCGGTCCTTGAGGGCACGTTATACAGGATCACCGGCACGGGAGAGGCGTTGGCTACTTCGCGAAAATGCAGGTATTGGCCTTTGGGCTGAGGTTTATTATAGTATGGTGTTACGGATAAAATGGCATCAATGCCGTTAAAGTTTGTGGCCTGGATGGTATCGGTGAGCGCCCGGGTATGACTCCCTCCCATGCCTGCCACCAGCGGAACACGACGGTTAACGCGCTGTACTATAAAGTCAACCAGTGCAATACGCTCATCGTTGGTAAGCGATGGATACTCGGAGGTGGTTCCCAGGGTTACCAGATACTCCACGCCTTCCTTTATATGAAACTCGATCAGCCGCTCCAGCGACTGAAAATCGACGGTACCATACTTATGGAATGGGGTAACCAGGGCAACACCGGTCCCTTTAAATTGCTCATTCATGGTCACGAGGTTTTATTTTATGTAAATATTTTTCTATTTCTCTTATGTATGTCTGAAGGTTTTCCTCATATCGGTGATCCAGTGACAGCATCAGGTCGTAGTATGGTTCTCTTAAGGTGTGGTAGCTTCCCACTTTCAGCGAAGCTTTGGAGGTGGCAGCGACGTACAGCATATCCTTTCGAAATCCGGGACACAGGTCGATAAGCACGTGAAATGGCTTGTTCCGGAAGGACCATACGGCTTCACCGGCGGGGATGTTATACCAGTTGACCATCTTTCGCGTCACAAAGTCCACCGACAATCTGGGCATATAATAATGGGGAGGGCTCTTTTGGGAAGTAAACAAAAGCATGTGCACCTCTTTTCCTTCTTTTTGCAGCCTGTGCATATACCCTTCCAACTGCTGAAGGTCTTCTTCATTATTAATAAAGCCCATAATCCCCACCTGGGATGTACAG
Organism: Bacteroidales bacterium; assembly: GCA_003557725.1. GTDB lineage: Bacteria > Bacteroidota > Bacteroidia > Bacteroidales > PWNQ01 > PWNQ01. The sequence continues at coordinate 15,351 of PWNQ01000216.1, forward strand.
GAAAAGCTACGATTGGTCAGTATGCGTTCAACTCGCCGGGCATCCCGGGTAAGCTTGCGGGCGTAAAGCCATTTTTCTATAAAATTTTTCACACTTTTCCTCCGGTTGGTTAGATATATATTTATTCACCAATCTTAAAATCAAACCGCTCCTTAAGCTTATGACGGTATTTGTATAAAAGCAGGTAGTAAGGAGCCAAAAAACTCAGTGCCAGCAGACCGGCCATCCCTTCACTGTCAAGTGCAATGGATAAACCCACCAAAGCCACCAGCAATATCAAAAAAGGAAGTATATAACCCAGAAAAACAGCAGAACGCCCTTTAGTGCGCTTTAACACCAGAACAACATCATCACCCGGCTTATAACGCTCTCCATAAATGTTTTTTACATCCACCAGCTTGTCCTGCATATCCGAGGCTGTACAAACCCCTTTAGCATGACAGGACGCACAGGCAGACATAGACACAATACGTACATGCAGCTCCTCTGGCTCTACCTTTACCACCTTCCCCGGATGCCTGATCTGATTTCTTGTAGTCTCCATATCTATTTATTCTCCCGGCATTTTTATTCTCCCGGCAAAACTACAATGTTTTTTTATTCCAATGATGCGTTGGACCTAAAAAGGTCATATTC
>PWNQ01000094.1 GCA_003557725.1 Bacteroidales bacterium
GCCTTTTTTTTTATCCATAAAAGGGCCGGGCTAATAAGAGGTCGATATCTTTAAAGGGAAGGTTGAAGCATTCACTGATATATTTATTGGTAATGATGCCGTTGTACATATATGTGCCGTTTCTCAGGCCCATGTCCCGGCGGATCATACTTTTTACCCCACCTTCCTCCCCAATGTTGAGGATCATGGGGGTAAAGTAGTTGGACAAGGCATGGGAAGCGGTATTGGGGACCCGCGAAGCGATATTGGGGACACCATAATGGATAATCCCATGCTTAATAAAAATGGGGTCGGCGTGGGTAGTGATGCGTGATGTTTCTATGCATCCGCCCTGGTCGATGGAAATGTCGATGAGCACGGTGCCTTTTTCCATGGTTTGCACCATTTCTTCAGTGACCACCACGGGTGTCCGGCTGTTTTTGGCGTGAAGGGCAGCGATCACAACGTCTGCCGATGCCAGGGCATTTTTCAGGTAGTTGTTTTGGATCAGGGAGGTATACACTTTTGCATTAACAAGTCGCTGAATACGTCTTAGCTTATCAATGGAGCTGTCAAATATCTTGATAGCAGCACCTTGCGACAGGGCTGCACGTGCTGCGGCCTCTCCCACATTGCCTGCCCCGATGATCACCACTTCCACGGGAGGTATCCCCGGGAACCCTCCCATCATCTTTCCCTTCCCGTAGTGGGGGTTGCTTAGGTATTCTGCCGCAATAAGCATGGCCGTATTGCCGGCAATCTCACTGATGGACATTCGAATGGGGTAGATGCCTTTTTCATCGGTGAGGTGCTCATAGGAGATGGCCGTTACTTTTCGGCGCATCAGCTCACGAAAATAGTCCCCGTGCTGGCCGGTCATATGGAGTGCAGAAATGATAATCTGATGCTCACGGATATAGTCCAGCTCTGGCCCTACCGGGGGAGCCACCTTTAATATGATATCGGCCTGATAAACTTCTTTCCGTGTATTGACAATTTGTGCACCTGCTTCGCTGTAGTCACAGTCTGAAAAACTGGCTGTCGACCCGGCATCCTTCTCCACATATACTTGGTGGCCGTTTTCCGACAATAGCTCAACCGACGAAGGAATCAGTGCAATGCGCTTTTCCTGGTAAGAGTTTTCGCGAGGAAGACCAATGGTAAGGCGATTTTTGGACTTTTTCAACTCCAGCATTTCTTCCTGGGGGAGGAGCTTACCCTGGTATCCGTAACTGAAAATTGGCTTATTTCTTTTATCCATAGGGTTAACAGCGTTTACCTAAGTTGGAGAAACGGCTTTGTAATCAATGCGGCGTTGCCCGTTGTTCATTACTATAATGTTTATGTATACGTAACTTTGGGGCAAAAGTTCCCTGATCAGCCCGGGCCACTCCAGAAAACAATAGTTGTCAGAGTAAACATACTCTTCATAACCAATATCGTAGAGGTCCTCTTGCTTCTCTAATCGGTAAAGATCAAAATGATATACCGGGCCTGCCTCCGGGGAATAATATTCATTGATCAGGGAGAAAGTGGGGGAGCTCATCGTGTCTTCTACGCCAAGAACCTTCCCAAACGCTTTGATCAGGGTGGTTTTACCAGCACCCATTTCTCCGGATACGGCAAATATACGATTGCCTGGAAAGGCAGCCAGAATAGCTGCTGCCTTTTCAGGCAACTCCCCGGGGCTGTGAACCATAAGCGCAGACATAATAATAATTGGTTACCGGGGTTCCATAACTATATAGGGGATAAGTATCTCTTCCATGGAAATGCCCCCATGCTGGAAAGTGTCTTTATACATTTTGACATACTGGTTGTAGTTGTTGGGGTATACCAAATAATCGGCATTCCGGGTGAACAGGTAAGTGGTGGAGATGTTCATACGCGGTAAAAAGAGACGCTCCGGGTCTCTCACCTCGTAGACTTCTTTGGGATTATACTGCAGGTTTTTGCCGAATTTATATCTTAGGTTTGTGTTTGTTTCTCTGTCTCCCAGTACTTTTACCGGGTTTTGTGTTTTTACCGATCCGTGGTCTGTGGTAATAACTACCCGTATATTTTCTTCCGCCAGCTCTTCCAGTATTTCGATGAGGGGTGAGTGCCGGAACCAGGACTTGGTGAGGGAGCGGTAGGCTGTTTCATCTTCTGCCAGCTCTTTAATTACTTCCATGTCGGTGCGGGCGTGTGATAATGTGTCAATAAAGTTGTATACGATTACGTTAAGCTTGTTGTTTTGCAGGTTGGGCAGCGACTCCGCCAGCCTTCGGCCGGCGTTAATGTTGAGGATTTTATTATAGGAATATTTTATATCCCCTTTTCCAAAACGCTTTAGCAGTTCGCCTAGCAGTTGTTCTTCATACTTGTTTTTGGTTTCTTCTATATGTTCATCCACCCAGTATTGGGGGTATTTTTTCTTGATCTCATTGGGGAGAAGCCCGGAAAATAATGAGTTGCGGGCGTATTGTGTGGCTGAGGGAATGATGCCGTAATATAGTTCGTCCTGGGTCACGTTATAGCTTTCCTCGATTATGGGTTGCAGGGTTTTCCATTGGTCATACCTTAGGTTATCAATGACCACCAGGTAGGTGGGGACATCATCATTAAGGAGGGGGAAGAGCTTTTCTTTAAGCAGTGTATGGGAAAGAATGGGCGTATCATCCTGGCGTTCATTGAGCCAGGTCTCATAATGTGCCTCGAAAAATTTACAAAAAACCTGGTTTGCTTCTTCTTTTTGCAGCTCTAAAATGCTTTTGATGCCGCTGTCGTTGGAATGCTCCAGTTCCAGCTCCCAGTGTACCAGCTTGCGATAAATGTCTATCCATTGCTTATCGTCCAGTGGCTGATTCAGCTCCATGCCAATCTTTGCAAACTCCTGTTGATAGCTTTGTGTCGCTTTTTCACTTACCAGCTTTTTTGTTTCCAGAATCTTTTTCAACGACGAAATGATCTGGTTGGGGTTTACAGGCTTGATCAGGTAGTCGGCAATACGTGAGCCCAAAGCATCTTCCATGATGTTTTCTTCTTCGCTTTTGGTGATCATAACCACCGGAATAGCCGGCTTTATGGTCTTGATCTCTTCCAGGGTTTGAATGCCCGACATGCCAGGCATCTGCTCATCCAAAAAGACCACATCGTAGAAATGCTTGCGAATCAGGTCAATGGCATCACCGCCATTATTTACGGTAGTCAGATTATATCCTTTTTCTTCAAGAAAAATAATATGCGCCTTTAGCATATCCACCTCATCATCCACCCATAAAATTTTAATATTGTCCATAATTACAATTTATTTTGTAGTTTTACGTAAAGAAAGAGTGTTATAAAACCTTGCTCTAATTAATTCGCAAAAATAATGATATCTTACCAGTTAAATAAGAAGAAAATATTAAATGACCCTGTTTTTGGTTTTATTAACATCCCCTACGAGTTTTTGTATGACCTGATGCAGCATCCCTGGTTTCAGCGGTTGAGGCGCATCCGTCAGCTGGGCATGACCCATTTGGTGTATCCCGGGGCATTGCATACCCGCTTTCATCATGCCATTGGCGCTTTGGGTTTAATGCAGGATGCCCTTAAGGTGCTGGAGGGGAAAGGACAGGTTATCACCTCTGAAGAAAAAATGGGGGCCTGTGCAGCCATCATGCTTCATGATATTGGTCATGGGCCCTTTTCTCATGCCCTGGAACACTCTATTATTAAAGATGGACACCATGAACGCATTTCCCTGTTGTTTATGGAACGCCTCAACCGGGAGTTCAACGGCGCTCTTGAGATGGCCATAAAAATATTTAAGGATGAATACCACAAGAGGTTTCTGCACCAGTTGGTGTCCGGCCAACTGGATGTGGACCGGCTGGATTATCTTAAAAGGGACTCCTTCTTTACCGGGGTATCGGAAGGGGTGATCGGAACCGAACGAATCATAAAAATGATGAATGTGGTGGATGATAATTTGGTGGTAGAGGCTAAAGGAATTTACTCCATTGAAAAGTTTATCCTGGCCAGAAGGCTTATGTATTGGCAGGTTTATCTTCATAAAACGGTGCTCAGTGCCGATCGGATGCTGGTAAACCTGCTGGCAAGGGCAAAGGAGCTGCTGCAAAAGGGGGAGAAGCTGTTTGGCACTCCCGGCCTTCTTGAGCTTCTTAACCAAACCTGTACTCTCCGTGACCTTTCATCCAGTGATAAACTGTTGGAAACCTTTGCTTCACTGGATGATGATGACGTCGCTGCGGCAATAAAAGTATGGGCCAAACATCCCGATAAAGTACTGGGCGATATGGCCCGGGCTCTGATTAACAGAAATCTGTTCCGGATGGAGCTGCATAATGAACCCCTGTCCCCCGAATATGTGAGTGATCTGAAAAACCAATGGATGAAGAAAAATCCGGACCATAAGCACCTGGTGCACTATTACGTATTTACAGGAGATACGGAAAACCACCCTTACAACCCTACGGAAGAAAATATCAGGGTGCTGGTTAAAGGGAGTGCTCCCCGGGATCTTATTGATGTATCCAGGGAGCTTAATGTATCCGTGGTTACCCAAACCCTCACCAAATACTACCTTTGTTATCCCAAATGCCTGCTCAATGTCAGCCCATAGAGGCGGTGGCCTCTAGTGTTTCCAAAGCCTGATAATAAGCTTTTGCATCAGCTTGTTAATATAATGTTAGAGAATTGTTTTATTTTATTTAACCGGGTTACTTGTTATTTGTATTTTTGTGGCAATATTAAGAATAGATACATGAAACTGACAGCGCAAGAGATATCTGATCTATTGAATGGTCAAGTGGAAGGTGACCCGGGGGTGGAAGTGAGCAGGGTAGCGAAAATCGAGGATGGTGAGCCCGGGGCTGTTTCTTTTTTAGCCAACCCGCAGTATACTCCTTTTGTTTATACCAGCAATGCATCTGTGATTATTGTTGAAAAGGGGTTTGTTCCTGAGCAACAGGTTAAGGCTACCCTGATAAAGGTGGAGTCGCCCTACAGTGCATTTGCCCAGCTGCTGGAAACCTATAATAAAACAAAATCTAAACGTAAAGGGGTTTCCTCTCAGGCGTATGTTGCTTCATCGGCCAGCATTGGGGAGAATGTATATATGGGCCCATTTGTCTATATTGGTGAAAATGTGGTGGTTGGTGACAATACGCGCATTTATCCCGGGTCGGTGGTGGATGACAATTGTCGTATAGGGAATGACTGTTTGATATGCAGCAATGTGACCATATATACCGACTGCCGGATAGGTAATGGGGTGACCCTTCACGCCGGGGTGGTCGTTGGAAGTGACGGCTTTGGCTTTGCACCTCAACAGGATGATAACTATTTAAAGGTGGCACAGATCGGCAATGTGGTCATTGAAGACCAGGTGGAGATTGGCGCCAACACTACTATTGACAGGGCCACTATGGGGTCTACCATTATTCGGAAAGGGGTGAAGCTGGATAACCTGATCCAGATCGCCCATAATGCAGAGATTGATGAAAACACGGTGATCGCAGCCCTTACCGGGGTGTCCGGGTCCACAAAAGTGGGAAAAAATTGCATGATCGGAGGGCAGGTGGGGCTGGTGGGGCATATTCAAATTGCCGATGATGTACGCATTGGTGCACAGGCCGGCGTATCATCATCCATCAGAAAAAAAGGGTTTACGGCTTTGGGAAGCCCGGCCATAGAGTACAATACATATAAAAAAGCGTATGTCCACTTTAAGAACCTTAACCAGATGGCTAACCGGATGAAGGAATTGGAAAAAAAACTGAAAAACCTGGAAGAGCTGCACGGAAATCAATGAGAGATATTGGTTTTGACCAACAATGAAAAATATATATTAAACATATTATGAGTGAAAAGCAAAAGACAATCCGGGAGGAGATTTCTGTAAAAGGGGTGGGGCTCCACACAGGAAAAGAGGTAACCCTTACATTTAAGCCGGCACCGGAAAACCATGGATATAAATTTCTTCGTGCCGACCTGGAAGACAGGCCGGTCATAGAGGCTTTAGCCGACTACGTCTTTGATACTACCCGGGGGACCACCCTGAAAAAGGACGGGACTTCCGTGGGTACTGTTGAGCACACCCTGGCTGCCGTATATGGAATGCAGATCGATAACGTGATTATGGAGCTGGATGGCCCGGAGGCACCTATCATGGACGGAAGTGCCCGGTTTTTTGTGGAGGCATTGAAGAAGGCCGGGATCAGAGAGCAGCAGGCAGACAAGGTGTATTATACTATTAAGGAACCCGTGGAGTATCGCCTGGAGGAAAAAGATTCGGAGATAACGTGTTTTCCTGCGGATAGCTTTAGTGTTTCCAGTGTTATCGATTATAATACCAGTGTTTTAAGAGTTCAACACGCCCATATGAGGAGCCTGAGCGACTTTGACAGTGGCTTTTCAAGGGCACGTACGTTTGTTTTTCTTCATGAACTGGAGGGGCTTTTTAACCAGGAGCACCTTATTCGGGGGGGGAACCTAAATAATGCCATTGTATTTGTGAACCATAAAGTGTCACAGGATAAGCTGGACCATATTGCACAAAAGCTGGGACGTGAAAGTGTGAAGGTGATGGATGAGGGCATACTGAATAACCTGGAACCTCATTATTCCAATGAGCCTGCACGGCATAAGCTGTTGGACCTTGTGGGCGATTTGGCGCTGATTGGAAGACCACTGAAGGGGCATGTGTTTGCCAAAAGACCCGGCCATAAGACCAATGCCGGATTTGCTGCCCGGATAAGGAAGCAAATGCTCAAAGAAGAGCAACAAAAGGATAAACTGGCACCGCAAATTGACTGGGACAAGCCCCCATTATATGACATCAATAAGATAAAAAGCATTTTGCCCCACAGGCCTCCTTTTTTGCTCATAGACAGGATCTATTCTGTAGATGATGAGCATGTGGTGGGAGTGAAGAATGTCACCATGAATGAGCCATTTTTTGAAGGACACTTTCCGGAAGAGCCTGTAATGCCCGGAGTGCTGCAGATTGAAGCCATGGCACAAGCCGGTGGCATACTGGCCCTGCATCAGGTGGAGAACCCGAAAGAGTACAGCACCTATTTTCTTAAAATCGATAAAGTGCGATTTAGAAAAAAAGTGTCCCCGGGGGATACCCTGGTGTTTAAACTGAAGCTGGTTTCCCCCATCCGTAGAGGCCTGTGCCATATGGAAGGAAAAGCCTTTGTGAATAATACCATTGTTACTGAGGCCGACTTGCTGGCACAAATCGTTAAAGAATAAACCGGCAAGGAATACTGGCCTTGCAGAACAAACGACCGGAATAATAGTAGTTAGAATATCATTGAACAACAGATAATATGAATCAACCGTTGGCATATGTTCATCCGCAGGCGAAAATTGCGGATAATGTGGTTATAGAGCCTTTTGTGACCATACATAAGAATGTGGAAATCGGTGAAGGGACCTGGATAGGCTCCAACGTTACCATAATGGAAGGGGCACGTATCGGAAAGAACAACAAGATCTTCCCCGGTGCGGTGATCTCAGCCATACCCCAGGACCTTAAGTTTAGAGGGGAAGATACCTTTGTGCGTATCGGCGATAGTAATGTGATCCGGGAATTTGTCACCATTAACCGGGGAACCAAAGCCAATAATGAAACCGTGATCGGAAATGGCAATCTAATTATGGCCTATGTGCATCTGGCCCACGACTGTATTGTGGAGGATAACTGTATCCTGGCAAATAACGTGGCGCTGGCAGGGCACATCAAGATCAACAGTTGGGCTATTATTGGCGGACAGGTAGCGGTTCACCAGTTTGTAAATATCGGATCGCACTGTTTTATCTCAGGAGGCACCCTGGTGCGTAAGGATGTTCCCCCTTTTACCAAAGCCGCACGGGAACCCATATCCTATGCGGGTATCAACTCCATAGGATTAAGACGGAGAGGGTTTACAACGGAAGTGATCAATCAGATCCAGGATGTCTACCGTCATATCTACCTGAGAAATATGAACGTGACGCAGGCTATTGATTATATTGAAGCTGAAGTCCCCGCAACCGCTGAGCGGGATGAGATCGTCACTTTTATACAAAATTCCAGCCGTGGGATTATGAGGGGGCCAAACCGAAGGGTAGGGCATTAGTATTCTGAGGGTGTTAAGCCACAGAGTTGCCTACAGCCCCCCCCTTTTTGTTATAAACTCCTGGAGGAGGTTAAAATGACCAGGAGATGCCCAGTGATGGCATAACAGGCAGTTGGTCCACCCGGTCGCCGCTTACCCGGTCGATGTAGAAAATATTTTGCCGGTTATAGGCATTGGTTACACTAAGCAGCACCTCCAGTTCTGAGGAGGTAGTGGGGTAAAACGTTCGTGAAAAGCTTACGTCCAGGCGGTGATAGGTGGGGAAACGCTGGCTGTTTATTTCGCCGTAAAAGATGGTAAACTGGCCATTGGTGTTGGTGTAATCATCATGGATGCCATCTTCAAAGGTGACCTTTGGGTAGTATCCGGCGCTGGGGGTAAAAGGGAATCCTGATCCAAAGTTCCAGCGGGCATTCACTTCCCAGTTCAGATTATATCCCAGCTTATATGATGCCACCAGGTTCACATTGTGGCGGCGGTCATAATGAGGGAAGTAGTTGAAGAACTGGTCGTTTTTTTCCACATATCCCAGAGAGTATACGGCCCACAGGTACAGGCGAAGGTCGCTGTATCTTGCCGTCAGGTCCAGGCCACGCGCATTTCCGTCTTCAATAATAAAATCTTTTTTCAGGTAGTCGGGTTTATGGGCATACTCGGGCGAGTCATCATATATTTTGTTGCGGTTCATTTCAGAGAGTTGTGAGAAGTTCTTGTAGTATCCTTCCAAATTTATGGACAGGTTGCGTCCCACATCCACTTCTGCACCTACAATAAGATGTTCAGATTTTTGCAGCCTGCTGGTAACCTCTTCTCCCCGGAATTGTCTGGGCAGGTTATCCGGTCCGGAGACAAATCCATAGAACAGGTTTACCACGTCCCGGTCATATTGTGTGCTGATAAGGTTTTGTGTATACAGGCCGGCGGCGGCTTTGAAGCGCAAATAGTCGGTAAGGTTATATTTTGCAGATAATCTTGGTTCAGGTGAAAATTCGGACAGGGACCCGTAGTAGTGTGCACGGAACCCCGGTTCCATGATCAGGTCGCCAATGTTCATCTGGTAAATGGCGTATCCTGAAAATTCTGTGGTGTTGTGTCCGTGGCGTATCCTTCTTCCCACGCTGTTGTGAAACTCCAGGTTGGTGCTGAATCCTTGCATGGACAATCCGTATTTCAGTTGGTTTCGCCCATAGAAGTAGGTGAAATTAAGCCCCAGGTTAAAGCCATCGATGGAGCTTTCCCGGGGGTTAATGTCCGGGGCATCCTGGGTAATGCGGTAATTGGAATAAGAAAAATTCCCGTCTATAAGGACGTCGGCTCCTCCCGGGACCACAATAAAGTTAGCCCCTGCCCCCGCATTATTCCAGTCAAACTCGCTGATCCCCTGGTAAAGCACATTATCAGAGAAGTTAAACCCGAAGAAGTTTATCTTGCTGCCACTCACACCCATAAAAGACAGCTTCCCGTAAAGGTCTGTATAGCTGAAGGGCAGTCCGTCTTCATCCACATAGCGGTATAGCGATGGAGAGGTTTCTGCCAGCAGTGATCTTTTGGCGGAAAGAATATATGATACACTGGAGGCCGTGGTGTCGGTTTGGGGTTTTAGGGGGCCTTCTATCATGGCCTTGGTTTGAAAAGGGCTGATTGACACCTTCCCTTTGGTGCTTCTCCGGTTTCCGTCGCGTGTGGTAATGTCCATCACCGACGAGATACGGCCGCCATATTCTGCACCGAAACCACCCGTATAGATATCTGCATGCCGCAGGATGTCAGTGTCAAAAACAGAAAACAAACCGATGGAGTGAAACGGGTTATATACCACCATTCCGTCCAGCAACACTTTATTTTGTACCGGAGAGCCGCCACGAATATACAGTTGCCCCCCCTGGTCACCTGTAAAGATCACCCCGGGCAATACCTGCAGGTATTGTGCAATATCCGGATCCCCGCCAATGGCAGGGATTTGCTTGATCTCCTTGGGTTGTACATGAACTACTGAGGTTTGGGTCTCCGTCCTTGCCGACTGCCGCCGGGCTGAAACATCAACCCCCACCAAAATTTCCGAGGAGGGAGATGCGTAGAGCCGGAGGTCCTTGATGGCCCCAGGGTCAATGGTGATCTTGCGGGAAATGGAATCGTAACCCACTGCCGTTACAAGCAAAGTGTAATCACCCGGCTCAATACGGGCGATGGTGAAAAAACCGTTTACATCCGTGGGGGCACCCACCGATGTGCCCTTAAAATATACATTGGTGAAAATTACCGGCTCCCCTGTCTCCCGGTCATGGACAAAACCACGTAACGTCCCGGACTGCCCATGCAAACTGCTTAACCCCACAAAAAAAATAATAAATAAAAGGATGCCGGAGATGAATAATTGTCGCATATTCTGGTGATATTTTATCCCATGTATACAAAAAAATGGGTGTAAATGTTTCAAAATAAATATATTGACCTTTGCAGGCTGAAATGATCGCTCAGGTATTAACGGAATTATTAATGTAAAATTTTATATATAAGTTCTTTGAGTAGTTCCCCATCAGAGGCGGATGCATTATCCATACCCTTTGATTTTAAATCATATACCTTTATCTCATGGATAATCCGGGCCACGGAACGGAATGGGTAATTGCCTGCCGCTTCCACATAAGACTTTACCAGAAAAGGATGCAGGCCCAGTACACCCGCCAATTCACGGGGGTTTTTACTGCGTGATTTATGAACCAGCATTAGCTTGGTGAAGAAGAAATACAAGTTGGAAGTGATACGGAGTAAAGGAAATAGTTTGGCATTCTTTCCAAAATAATCGGCAATGCGGTAGGTCTTATCCCGGTCTTTGGCCGCAATAGCGTTCTGCAGCTCAAAGATGTTATAGTCCTTGCTCATGCCAATGTTTTCCTCAATGTGGTGGTCGGTAATGGCAGTGCCCTGTTCCAAATTGATCATAAGTTTGCTCAACTCATTGGAGATGCGGGAAAGATCATTGCCCAGATACTCCGTAAGCATGATGCCTGCTTTGGGGGAAATGGAATATCCTGCCGATGAGAGATAATTGGTGATCCACTGGGGGATCTGGTTGTCGTAGAGCTTTTTTGAATTAAATACCACCCCTTTTTTCTTCAACAACTTTCCCACTGAGGTGCGGCCATCAATGGATTTATGCTTATGTGCTAATACCAAAAGTGTGGAACCCAGTGGTTTGTTAATGTAGGAGGATAAAATATCCATCTGTTTTAATTGCTGTGCCTCCTTTACAATAACCAAATGGTGGTTTGCAGCCATGGGATAACGCCGGGCAACAGAGATTAACTGTGTGGTGCTAATGTCTTTGCCATAAAAAATATCCAGGTTAAACTCCTTCTCTGTTTCACTGAGCACTGTGTCCTCCAGGAGCTCCACCAGCTTGTCAATAAAATAGGACTCCTCCCCGTGAAATAAGTACACAGGGCGATATACCTTGTTTTTCAAGTCTTCATAAATGGTCTGAAACTCGTCGGTAACGCCTTTGGCCATATTGTTTAGTGATGTATAACCGGCTTTTGCAAAACTTTCCCCAGGGTGGTTTATGCATGACCGGTTAATATTTTGAAGGGACAAAAATAATGAGAATATATTATTTTTACCCCCTAAATTTTTGCGTTCGTTCTGGAAAGGGTAGATTTTATTTCCCTTTTTTCGGGCGGGTTCGTTATTCTGCAGGAGGTATTATGACCAGGACCCCTTTACAATTTCCTGTTTATGATTTTTCCACCCGTTGGGATGAGGGTGTGGAGAAGATTTTCGATATGGCCCGGAGGAAGTATGTTGTGCTCACCCCTGAAGAGTGGGTTCGCCAGCATGTTGTTCGTTTTTTGAGCCAGGAGAAAATGGTGCCAGTCAGCTTGATGGCATTGGAAAAGAATCTAAAACACGGGGGCATGATCCGGCGTGCAGATGTGGTGGTGTACCAGGTTAGCGCCACGCCTGCGCTGATTGTGGAGTGCAAGGCTCCGTTGGTGAAGATCACACAGGAGACTTTTGAGCAAATAGCCCGGTATAATGTGGCTATGAGGGTAAAGTATTTGATGGTAACCAATGGGCTGAATCATTACTATTGTGTTATGGATTACGGGAAGTGGAGTTATGCGTTTATAAAAGAGCTTCCCCCCTATGAAGATTGGTGAAGGTTAGTAATTATTGTTATTTTAGCATCCGTTAATATACCGATTACTATGAGAAAAAGTATTTTTTTACTTGTATCCCTGTTATTATCCACCGGGATCCTTTCAGCTTCCAGGCCTTGTATAGACGGGGTGTTTATGGTTAGGTTCCACCATGGTGTCATGGATGGTGACCAGGGGGCACTGGAATACTGGCAAGGGGTTTGGCAAGAATTGATTCCCGGCTTTTCCATGGAAAGGAAATTCCCCCGTAAGGAGCCGTTAACCGGGGAGCAACTGGAGGATAACCCTCGACTGGTAGATCTGTCGCTTATATATCAGGTGCAGTTTGACCCACTTTTTGACCTGGAGCAAGCCCGTCTGTTGCTTCTCCGCTCAGAGTTGTTAGCTTATGTGGAAGATGTTTGTCATCCCGGGTTGTTTACCCCCGGTGTACCGCCTGATGACCCTAATATTGACCAGCAATATTATCTGGAGCATATTAATGCTTTCCGTGCCTGGCGGGTACATAAAGGAGATACCAATACGGCTGTCGGGATCAGTGACACCGGGACCGAGCTGGACCATCCCGACTTGGTGCATGCCATTGCCTATAACTATGACGACCCCATCAATGGAATGGATAGTGATAATGACGGGTATGTGGATAATTTCCATGGGTGGGATCTGGGAGAGGGGAACAACAACCCATCGGTAAACTATTATGCTCACGGCGTGGGGGTTTCCGGTGTGGTGGCGGCTACTACCAACAATCAAACAGGAATGGCCGGAGTGGGTTATAATACCCGGTTTTTGCCAATAAAAATTGATGATGCTTCAGGGGCCCTTATCATGGCATACGAGAGCATTGTGTACGCCGCAAACAGTGGATGTGTTGCCGTAAATTGCTCCTGGGGTGGTCAGAAAGGAGCAGGGCAGTATGGACAGGACATCATTGATTATGCCACTTTTAATAAGGATGTGCTGGTTGTTGCAGCGGCCGGAAATAGCAATAATGAAGTGCCAAACTATCCGGCAGCTTATGAAAATGTGCTTAGTGTTGGGGCAACCGACCGTAAAGATCATAAAGCCTTTTTTTCCACCTATAATTACTCCGTAGACCTGTCCGCTCCGGGGCATGGCATTCATAGCACCTGGGTCAACGGGAACTATGCCAACCTGAATGGAACCTCTTTTGCTGCACCCATGGTGTCCGCCACGGCAGGACTGCTGCGGTCATATAAACCACACTTAAATGCAGTGCAAACCGCACAGCAAATCAGAGTAACAGCCCGGGAAATGTATAACGACCCGGTGACGGCAGCCTACAAAAACAAAATGGGAACAGGAATACTGGACATGTATGCGGCCCTCACCATTAGTGATAAGAGTGCTGTCCGGCTTGCACAGGTCGAATGGAAAAGACAGGGGTTGGATGCAGGCGTGTATGACACCCTTATAATTTATGGAGACTTTACCAATTACTTAAATGCCACGCCGCTAAATGCTACTGCGGTGCTGAGGTGTGATCACCCCGCTGTAATGATCCTGGATTCAATAGTACATATTGGCGGACTGGGCACGTTGCAGCATAAAAATAACTATAACACACCTTTCCGTATTGTGCTGCTCCCCAATATGCCACTCAGTGAAACAATACATTTTAAAATCTCCTACAAATATGGTGAACAAACCGACTATCAATACATCAGTAACACATTTAACCGGGCTTATCATACCATAAATGCCGGTAATTTCAGGGTTACTCTTAACTCCTCAGGGAAAGCAGCGTATAATGATGATCATTTCAAGGAAGGGGAGGGGCTGTTATTCAACGGAATAAACCGGTCTATGCTGAACGCTGGGGGGCTCATTGCAGGGCTTAGTTCTTCCCGGGTGAGCAGTGCTGTTTATGGAGAGTCCGGGTATGATCATCATTTTAATGTGATGGAGCCCATGACCCGCTTGCCGGCTGAGGTACATAGCCCCCATACAACCCGTATCCGGTCACGCTTTAATGATGACGGAGCCGGCCAGCTGAAAACCGGGCTCACTTTTACCCAAACCATCCTGGATGGAGACGAACCCCGGGATGGCAATGTGGTGGTGGTGGAATATGTGGTGAAGAATCAAACACCTTCAGCAGTAAATAACCTGTACTTAGGATACTACCTCGATTGGTCCGTACATTATGCACACCGGAACCGGGCGGAATGGAATCCGGCCATGGACCTGGCCTATGTGTATGATACCGATGGATATGCCACCGGAGGGCTGCGATTGATCCAGGGACAGGCTCCCGTCTTTCATTATGCATTTGATAACGACGGAGCTGATAACAGCATAATCATTAATGACGGCTTTCCAAGCTGGGAAAAATGGCTCGCCTTAAGGAGTAACAGGGAAAGGGCTGGATTTGATCAAAGTGCAGGAAATCACGTGTCCCATATGGTAAGCACCGGGCCCTATACTATCCCCCCGGGAGACTCCGTTGTGGTGGCATGGGCTATCCTGGCAGGAAATAATACGCTGGAAGTGGAACAGGCGGCTCAACATGCATGGGAAAAATATCACCAGCCCGCTTCCGCAATGACAGACAAGCAAAATGAAATCTCTGTAATCGCATACCCAAATCCCGCATCCCGGGAGGTTATCCTGAAAATCGGTGAACCCCATACCTGGAACTGGAGTATTTACTCCATCGACGGAAGGGTGGTGCAAACAGGCGCTTTTAAGGGAGATAATACCCGGATAGATATCCGAAATATCCCCAAAGGGGCATGTTTTTTAAGAGTATCCAATGAAAAAACCTCCAAATGGATAAAGATAATGATCATCTGACCCGAATCACTTCTGACATAACTAAAAATAATAGCCCGTTACTATAATAAAATTGCTGCTTTACCCATTATATACTGTAATGGCTCCTTCTATTTTTTGTTCTTTAGAGAGAAAAGACTGGTATAAAAACACAAAATTTTCACATCCGTTGAAAATCAAAAGTAACCTTTGTTGACCGGACTCAAAGAAGTAAAAAAAACGTATTTTTGCACAAATTATCTTAATCGTTTAACCATAAGAAACAAATAACCACCATGAAAAGAACCGTTTTGCATATTGTTCTTCTGGCTTTGATCATTGTGTTGGCTTATCTGGTGTATAACAGCATTAATAAGGTGACCAGTTTTAATGCGGAAGAAAGGTACCGTATAGAGGTTGTGGCAGACAAAATGAAACATGTTCGATCCATCCAGATGTCATACAACTCCAAATATGATGAATTTGCATCATCCTGGGACACCCTCATGCATTTTCTTGTGGAGGATTCAATACCTGTTGTCCTTCGCATAGGTACCGTTCCCGATTCACTTACGGAAAGAGAGGCCCTTACTGCGGGCATCGTTACCCGGGATACCAGTTATGTTTTTGTGCGAGATAGTCTTTTCAAGCCAGACCAATGGCCCTATGAGATGGAAAAGCTTCCCCTGATCCCCTATTCCTCAATGAAGGGAACGGTAGAGCCGGACAGCTTTTTGATGGATGCCGGAAGGGTTGAAAGGGGTAATGTGAAAGTACCCGTATTTGAACTAATTGCTCCTAAAGAGTCTTATCTGAAAGGAATGGACAAACCCCTTATCAGGCGCGATGAATCCATTGACC
>PWNQ01000098.1 GCA_003557725.1 Bacteroidales bacterium
ATGAGTTCATCTGCTTGATAACCGAAACCAAAACACCTTTTGAGGGCGAAACCTTTAAACTAACCGTCGCCAAGGAAATGATCACAGATGTGCCCTACCATGGAATAAGTCTGGGCTTGTCCCGTTATCCCGAGGACGGCTCGACTTCCGATGTCTTGATCAAACTGGCCGATCAGGCGATGTATGTAGAAAAAAGACTGAAGCGAAAAGCCCGTTAGTGAAGTGCACCCCATCTGTAGACACACATAAAAAAACTGTAATGAAACATCTTCTTGTATACTGAAAACAAGGAGGTGTTTTTTATGGCAAAGAAAGGCCAAGAAAGTCAATTCTCAAGAAAAAGCATCCTTTGTCAGGGGTTGTCTTTAGGCATTCTCGCTACATGGGGATGCTTCTTTTATGTGAAACGGCACCGGGACGGACAGATATCTAGCATAGACGCTACAGTCGGTTTTGTCACAAATAAGCCCAATAGATGAGCAGCTTTATTGTTTGATCTGACTGTCGTTTCTTCATTATTATCCTTTATTTAGTATAAATTTATCATATTTTATGTTATAATTACATATACGATACTATTTTCATATTATATTACAGGCTACAAAGGTTTAATAGGGAAGAGCGATCGTTCTTCACCTACCGTTTTCACCAAAGGAGGTAACACGATGTATTTTATCATGTGGTTGTTGTTTGGCGCCGCGGTCGGATGGGTTGCCAGCATAATCATGAATAAACAGAATCATATGGGTTGGGTCACGAATATCATCATCGGCATCATCGGCTCGATTCTTGGTGTATGGCTGGTCGGCGTTCTTGGTTTTGGCAGCCCCGATACATTCACGGTTGTCGGCTTTTTCGTCTCGATTGGTGGGGCAGCTTTATTGATTGTCATCATCACCGCCATTAAAAGGCGTGTATCATGAAGAAAATACCGGTAAAAGAGCTTAGAATCATCAGCATCATCCTTGGTTTCGCTGCTACGGTGATGATTGTCTTTCCCGCATTGACAGCGGGCGGTACCGATAACACATATACCGGTTTGCAAGTGGTCTTCGGCCACGAGTTTGTCAGTCTCGGTGATTTCGGTAGTGGGCAGATCCGTTTCAGCTTCTTGAATATGCTTGCTTATCTACTGCCCTTGGGGGCCGCATTGGTCTTGTTGTTTTATAAGGCCGCCTCGCTGATCGCGACCATCATGTTCGCCGTTGCGACGGTTTTACTGTTCTTGGTCACCGAGTTCACCGTAGTCGCGGTGACTGTGCTTGGCAACGTCAATGTTGTCGATGTTGAATGGAGCTACGCCATCGGCTTGATCTTCGCTGCGGTACTTACCGCTCTTGCCTTTGTAATCGGCGCCTTTAGAATCTATAAGAAAGTGTAACAAAAAAGATTGGTTTGAACCCAACTTCAAGTTGTGTCCATTCCAATCTTTTTTTGATTCTATCTTCACTCATTTGCGTGACGCTTGCTGTTTTCGGGTTCCGTTGGCTAGAAAAGCTTCGAGATCCGTGTGTTTCACACGCCAGTACTTGCCGATTTTGATGGCTTTTAGATCTCCGCTGCTGATATAATTGTAGACGGTTCTTTGCGTCACTTTCAGTATCTCGGTAATTTCATCGATTGTGTAGAGTTTCAGATCATCTGTAACCATGTCAATACCTCCTTATGGTGCACTTATATGGTTATATGATTTTCACTATTAAACATTATATACCAAAAAATACTATATGTAAATTCGTATTGATATATATTTTATGGTATTTGCATGTATTTTCTTGTATTTTTTTGTTTTTGCGCCTGAAGTTCATAGAAAGGTGAAGGCTTTGATAAAGGCTTTTTTACCTACCAACCTCAAAGACTGGCTTCCAGGCGAGCCAGTCTTTTATTACCAGGAAGGAGAAAACAGGTAGGATTCACTTTTTAATGCTTCCAAGGGATTGAAAGCTTAATCGTTTGACTTGGTTACGGTTGCCTCATCCAGTGTGACTGCGGTTTGCGCGTATAGGCGTCCGTTTATTGAGGCGCCTGTTTCCAGGGCGATGTTCGTCTTGCCGAGGATTGTGCCTTCAAAGTGGGCTCCGGATCCGATGGTTACCGAATCGGCTACTTGCCAGAATATGTTTTTGGCATCCGCGCCACCTTCAAGAATGATGTTGACATTCGAAGCCATGGTGAGATTGCCGGATATCTGGAATATCCATACATCGGTTTCACTACCGTTCAGGGTGAGATCGGTATTGATCAACACGGTGTTCCCGAATTTGAAGACGCCGGGGGATAAAGTTTTTCCGCTCAAGTCACCACTATATAGTTCGTTGTAGTTCGCTGTACGGCCAGCCGCATCCGCATAGGCCAGCAGCATATCCTCAATAGCGGTTGTCAGGTTGCTCGGGGTGGGTGACACATAATCTGAAGCATAGAGGTTGCCGGTGACTTGATCCGATGTGGCATATTCGCCCGATGCATGCATCGTCAGTGAAAAACCGGTGAAGTAGCTCGCGGCCGCAGGCGATAGGCCGATATCGCCGGTGATTATGGAATCAGGCGAAGAGGAGACCGCGGCTTCTGCCAGGATGACAAAATCGCCAGCTGAAGCTAAAGCGACGGGCTCGGTTTGAGATTCGAATACGATGGTATAGGTTTTTTGATTGTCACCGTCGGTGGCGGTTACTGTAATGGTTGTGGTTCGGTCCATACTGTCTTGTGATGTGACATCGATCGCTGGTGTGATATCAACGGTGGCGGTTGTATCGTATGTGGTTGCTGTTACCGTTGGGGTTTGCGTTGTATCACTTGATATTAGATGGACGTATGATGAAACCAGCGGATTGAAGCCCATTACATCTATGCCATCCACATCGATTTTGGTTAGGGTTGTAGCCATATCCGGATCGGGTTGGTTGGAAATCGTAATGGTTTTTGCACCGCTAACGGCCGGGGTTGAAACCGATGTCGCGCTTACTGTTACCGTTCCATCCGCTTCAGCGGTCAAAAGCCCGTCTGAGGAGATGGTTGCAATGCCGGAGTTGTTGATGACCGACCATGTGAAGGTGGCATCGGTGGCGTTATCCGGTAGAATGCTTGCAGACATTTGCAATGTTCCTGCCGCATCAGTGATGGTTGTGGCATTGTTGGCTGATGTGACGGTAATCGCGGTTACCAAAATGTCTTCGTCTTCACCGGGATCTTCACCGGTGGTGCTGCAGGCTGTGATCATGAACATCGTCAAAAACAACAATGAAATAATCAAACCTTTCGGGTTGATGAATCTGGGGAATGTTGACATCGTGTATCTCTTCTCTAACTCAAACGACGAATCAAAATTCTTATTCGAGTCCCCCTCATTATATACTTATATTTACATTTTTTAAACACATATTACCTATAAATACATTTAAATACGTTTATTTTATTTTAAATTGATATAATAAGGTCGTTGTATCCCATGGTTGTCACGGAAAGAGGAGGCATCGTGATTTGTTCCTTATGAAGAAACCACATACGGTTAATTTGTATTAAAGCAACGTTCTTCATCATGGTTTATGAAACATAAGAAAAAGCGGTCTCATATGACAGGCTGATTGCGTATCCAAAACGCGATTTGTCTTATGAGAGACCGCTTTATATCAGTGTGAAATCAATGATGATCTGTTTTTAGGCTGTTTTTAGTCTTGTTACCGGTAAGCAACATCAACCGTTACGGTTTCACTGTCCGTTTTAATTGTATAACGAATGACATATCGATCGGTTTGCTCATCGTACGTAATTATAATATCAGCTTCGCCTTCTTCAATCACACTGCCGTCTTCGCTAATTTTGTATTCAATTTCGATGGTTCGTTCATTGTTTTCGTCGCGTTCAACTTCAAAATCGTATTCAATCTCACGCGTGCCTCGAATTAATTTCAAGCTAATTTCGGTTTCCTCATCGCTTTGCGCGAATTCAAGTTCGATGCTCATCACCAGTTCATTGTCTTTAAACAATTCATAATCAAATTCAACAGTATGGTCATCCGCATCGATTTCAATTTCATAATCTAAGGTCACGTAGGTATCATCATCGTATTTAGCAACAAGTTCAAGCGCTTCTTCGCCTTCATCAATTTGACGCTCTCCATACAACGTGTAGGTTACATCGTCAATGATCATGATGCCTTCGATTACACTGTCATATTCTTCTGGATC
>PWNQ01000127.1 GCA_003557725.1 Bacteroidales bacterium
CACGGCGAGCCCAACGACCTGAACGCTCACCCCCACTACTCCCCGTCAGGGAAAATGGCTCTTATTCACAATGGCATCATCGAAAACTATGGCTCCCTGAAAGAAGAGTTGATGAACAGGGGATACAAGTTTGTGAGTGATACCGATACAGAAGTACTGATCCACCTTATTGAAGACATTAAAATTAATGAGCGCTTAAGCATCGTGGAAGCCCTTCAGGTTGCCCTGAACCAGGTGGTTGGTGCCTACGCCATTGCCCTTATCGCAGAGGAAGAGCCGGACATGATCATTGCCGCCAAAAAAGGAAGCCCCCTGGTAGTGGGTATCGGCAACGGTGATTACTATCTGGCCTCCGATGCCACACCTATTGTAGAGCATACTAAAGACGTGGTATACCTCAAAGATGAAGAGATTGCCATTTTGAAACCGGGAGAGGACCTTATCCTTAAGACCATTTCCAACCAGGTAAAAACCCCTTATATTGAAAAGCTTGAAATGAGCCTTACCGCTTTGGAAAAAGGCGGGTTCCCTCATTTTATGCTTAAAGAGATCTACGAGCAGCCCCGTTCTGTTCGCGACAGCATGCGGGGGCGGATCAACGTAGACCAGGATATGGTATCCCTGGGGGGATTAAAAGAATATGAGTATAAGCTGGTCAATGCCAAAAGGATTATCATGATCGCCTGCGGCACTTCCTGGCATGCTGGACTGGTGGGAGAATACCTGTTGGAATCAATGGCCCGCATCCCCGTGGAGGTGGAGTATGCTTCCGAGTTCCGGTATCGCCACCCGGTGATCTATGAGGACGATGTGGTAATCGCCATCTCTCAGTCGGGAGAAACAGCCGATACCATTGCCGCAATAGAATTGGCTAAAGAAAAAGGAGCGACCATCCTGGGGATATGTAATGTGGTAGGCTCCACCATCGCCCGCATCACCCATGCCGGCGTTTTTACCCATGCCGGCCCGGAGATCGGAGTGGCCTCAACAAAAGCGTTTACCTCACAGGTAACCATCCTGGCCCAACTGACGCTGATGCTGGCCAAGAAAAAAGGAACCATCACCAAAAGCCGGTTTCATAATATGCTGTACCAACTGGGGCAAGTGCCGGCAAAGATCGAAGAAACCCTCAAAGTGGACCCCCTGATCCAGGAGATATCCAAAAAATATATGAACTCCCGAAATGCCCTATATCTGGGGCGGGGGATCAACTACCCCATTGCCCTGGAGGGAGCACTCAAGCTTAAAGAGATATCCTATATCCATGCCGAAGGATACCCGGCGGCAGAGATGAAACACGGACCCATCGCCCTTATCGATGAGGAAATGCCGGTAGTGGTTATTGCCACAAAATACGGCACTTATGAAAAAGTGATCAGCAATATCCAGGAGGTAAAAGCCCGAAAAGGAAAGATCATTGCAGTGGTTACTGCCGGAGATAAAGCGGTGCGAAAAATGGCCGACTATGTTATTGAGATCCCCGAAACAGACGAAATGCTGGTGCCCCTTATTGCCACCATTCCCCTGCAGCTCCTCTCCTACCACATCGCGGTGCTCAGAGGATGCAACGTGGACCAGCCCAGAAACCTGGCC
The DNA here is from genome assembly GCA_003557725.1 of Bacteroidales bacterium. GTDB lineage: Bacteria > Bacteroidota > Bacteroidia > Bacteroidales > PWNQ01 > PWNQ01. Next base: position 1,594 of record PWNQ01000127.1, read on the forward strand.
AAATCGGTCACTGTAGAATAAGGGTTAACCGGATAAACTCTTCTACCGATAACTGCTCCGGACGCCTGCCTTCCAGGTCGGAAGGCAGGGATTGCCCTTCCCGGATAAATATCTTTAAGCTGTTTCTTAACGTTTTGCGTCGCTGCTGGAAGGATTGTTTCACGATCTTAAAAAACATGGACTCATCACACGGCAGTTGTTGTTCCGGCTTTCTGATGAGCTGAATAACTGCCGATTTCACTTTGGGTGGAGGATAAAAGGCAGTCTCCGGAAGGGTAAAAAGGATTTGGGTATCATAAAAAGCCTGCACCAACACACTGAGGATGCCATAAGTCTTAGAGCCCGGCCCGGCAGCGATCCTTTGGGCCACTTCCAGTTGAAACATCCCGGTAACAGAAGGCACCTGCAGGCGATTCTCCAGAACCCGAAACAGGATTTGGGTGGAGATGTTATAGGGAAAGTTCCCCACGATATGAAACGCTCCGGTAAAAAACCGGCAGAAAGCTATGGATAAAAAATCTCCCTGCACCACATTATCATGCGACAGGTCGGGCATCTGCTCTTTCAGATACTCCACCGCCCGCCGGTCCAGTTCTACTACTTTCAGTTTCTCTCCAAATCTATTGATCAACCACCGGGTCAGCACCCCCATGCCGGGTCCGATTTCCAACAGGTTGATATTGCCCTGAGGAACAGCTTCACAAATCTTCCTGGCCGTTTGGGGGTTTTTGAGAAAATGCTGCCCCAGTGCTTTTTTGGGTCTTACGTCCATCAGTTAATCAGGTTATTACTGCCCGTTTCCCGCGCACCATCACCACGCAACACCCTGAATCTCCTGCGCGCCTCCACAGTATACAGACTCCCGGGATATTCTGTGATCAGCTTCATGTACAACTCCTTCGCCTTTTTCGTACGGTCCAGATAAAACTCATTGAGGCGGGCCTGCTCCATAAGGGCATCATCGGCCAGGAAAGCCCGGCCATGGTTTTCAACAATACGGGAAAATAAGCTATCTGCCCGGTGATATTGCTCCTTTTGCACATACAATTCCGCTTTGCGAAAGAGCACCTGATCCTGGATCACATGGCCAGGAAAGAACCGCACCAGGGAGTCCAACACGTCCAGGGCTTTATCCGGCTTTCGCTGAAAAGCATACAGATCAGCCCGGGCATAGGTCTTTATGGCCATCTCCGAGTCGTCCATATCAATATTATCACGTATAAGCAACGCCAGTATCATGGCATCATTGGCTATGAGCTTGGAGGTAGCAGCCCTGAGCACGTCCAGTTGGGTCAGCGCCCATTGAAACTCTCCCATATAATAGGATAATTGGGCATTTTTCAGCTTGGCTTCATGCCCCAGGGGTTCTTCCTTAAAATCCTTTTCCACTTGCTGATAAAGCAGGGTGGCTTCCCATACATCATCAGCCATAACCAGCACATCGGCCAGGGCAATTTTGCAGCTGGCCACTTGTTGTGGTCGTGCCCGTGGCATATTGACTGCCTCCTCCAGCAGCTGCTGCGCCGGGCCCGGCTGGTCCATATAAAAGGCTTGCATATGGGCCAGGTTCTTCATCAGCTCAATGGTACGGGCATTCTTTCCCAGCTCATCCAGTGCGTTCAGGTATTGTTTTTCCAGTGCAGCCATTTTATCCGGCGCAAATTTGGCTGTAGAGGTTAGTTCCTGAAACCTCACATCCAGCAGACGAACCATGCTGCTCAGGTACAGAGGCGTTTCCTTTCCTTTCTCCAACACATACTCATAAGCCTGCGCTGCCAACCCATATCGTTGGTTATCAGCCATTATTCCGGCCAGCTCAAACAGGCGATCGCCCTTTTCATTCAGCCTTCTGTCCAGTGCCCTGACCTGTATGAGAGCCATCTCAAAGTCTTTCATTTGAGTGGAAAACCACACCAGCATCTCGGCAAACAGTGGGTCAGAGGACCGTGCCCGGGAGGCCTCCAGCAGGGCCGTCCGTACCGCATCCAGCTTTTCCGGGTCGCCATCCTCGATAAATAGCTGAAGCTCATCCCTGATATCCCGGCTATAGGCAGGCACTTTCTCTAAAATGGCAATATATTGCTCCATCATCTGGTCATACTGGCCGGCAGAAGCATATACCGTAGCCAGCTCCATATGAAAAGCCCGACCTGAAGTAATCTTCTGGTTACCACGCTCCAGAACATCTATGGCATACCCGGAAAGATTACGATTCATAAAGGCATTGGCCAGGTCAATATAGTCCTGGCGTGTGGAAGGCAAGTCCCTGATAGCATTACGGTACTGACGCCGGGCACGCCGTTCCTCACCCTCCAGGGAGTAAATATAGCCCAACTCCACATCATACCGCCGGGGAACCTGAGAGATGTCCTGCCGGGCACGTACCAACCTGCGGGCCTCCCGGTAATCTTCCAAGGCCAGCAAACACTCCATCAAATAATTATAGTAATAAACGGAAGGATCCTCCTGGTACAACTCCTGATACAAATCCCTGGCCTTCTCATATTCCTGGTCGCGAAGATACTGGGCCGCCAGTTGTTCCTGCTCACTCTGAGCGTAGGAACCAGCTGCAAAAACCAGTGCTAAG
>PWNQ01000032.1 GCA_003557725.1 Bacteroidales bacterium
AAAATTGCCCCACAAGGGAATGAGGTGGGCAGTATCAATATAAAACATTTGGCCAGAGGGGTTTATGTCTTACGGATACAACTGAAAGACAAGGTGGTGGTCAAAAGGTTTGTGAAAAATTGACCTGATTTTGCATAGGTAGTTGTAAAGTATTATGTTTTCAGACCGAACCCATGCGCTAGTGGTTATCCATGATCTTACAGGCATTTTCAAAGAACATTTGTTTTTCTTTATAGGCGGGGAGCTTAAATGATTTTATTAGTTCTTGTTGGTTTAAGAGGGAGTTATCCGTTCCATAGAGGAGTTTATGGGCGTATTTCTCCAGAAATATTTTAGAAAACGCTTTGTCTCTGGTAAGTGCATTATAGCCACTCCTTCCAGAAATGTCTGCGTAAAGGTTAGGGTATTTACTCAGCAATTGTCCTATGATCCCTTCCTGATTAACTTTCCCTTTGTTGAGGGTTAGCTGAGAGTCCACATCGCTGGAAATATTATTCCATACGTGGGGGCCGTGTGCAATATAGGTGATTCCTTTATATTGAGCCACTTTTTCTTCCAGGCTTTGAAAGTCAAGAAGGTACCCCGGGAAATACACCAGGTTGTTTTGGAATTGTTTTTTAAATAAGCCGGTTCGGGCAATAAAATTTTCTATATACTTTCTGGAAATACCGTTAAATCCCCCATTCAGGGATTTTGAAATGATTTTTTTAATAAGAGTATTTTCGGGGCTAATAAAATGATACCTGTCAACTTCCATATGAAATACAAGAGGGAGCCTTTTTTGGTTTACATATTGCAGGTATTGATCTGTCTCATAGGAGTCCCATCGATACTTCACCTTAAGTTCCCCTACCCCCTTAAACCCCTTGGATAAGTAGTCATCCATAATTTCACGGAAATCTTTTCTTGAGGGGTCCGGAGCATAAAAAGGCACGATTCTGTCCGGATATTTCTCCCGGGCTTCAAGTACATCTTCTGCCTTCAGGTGATTGTAGAGTTTTCTGATTGCCGGGTCGGCTTCCTCCCAGGTTAATAACCAGCATTTATGGATATTGTATTTGTCCATGTATGCAATAACAGAATCTGGGGTGTATCCGTGAAAACCGGTGTGGAAGTGTGAATCAATAATCATAATTGTTTAAAGGCTTTTTTTTGGGTCTTTACAAATTCAGATAATAGATCAACAGTGCAAAGGTAAGTATAGTTTTCTTTTTAGGCACGGTGTCCCATTTGCTTTTAAAGGTGTAAATTTGTGGCTTTGAAAAAACAGGGCAGTTCCCAGCCGGATATTAATCCCCAAAGCTATGGATGTAAAAAGAATGAATAAGCTCAGGTTATTATTGACAGGCCATAAGTATGTTCCTGAGCTTTTTGCTTTTGTGAAAAGGGTTAGCTATCCTTTAATTAACAAAGGGTATATTTTAACGGTTAGAGTAATTGACAGACCTTTGGGCGTATTAAATGTAGTGATATCTGCAGTTCCCAGACAACTGGTGGATAAGCTTCCTTTTGCCGGTTACTTTCGTGATTTGATGTATCAATGGGGAGTGGCCAACAGAGGTGCACGCTGCTATATCGTTAAAAAACTAAATCGGGAAGCGTTTGTAAAGGAGTTGAACCGGCGGAAAATCCCTTATGTGATGTTGCGCTGGTGGGAGGGTTTTCCTGAAATACCACACGGGGAGGATATGGACTTTTTAATGACTCCGGAGGGATTTAAGCAATCGAAAGATTTGATTACTTATAAAAAGAACAAAAACAAATGCGATACTTATTTGCTTAATGGGCAGAAGCCGGGCCATTGGAAGAACCTGCCATATTTCCCCAACCCTCTTTTTACGGCAGCATTAAATTCCAGGGTATTGTATAATGATCTGATATATGTACCCGACTCCAGGCTGCACTTTGCCACCATGGCTTACCATGCTGTTTTTCACAAGGGGGAGAAGTCGGGGCTCCCGGGCTTTGAAAACACATCAGGTGCTGGAGATCATAACTATAGGCAAGTGCTTTCTAAGCTGGCATTAAAGGCCGGATACCATGGAGAAATTGCGGTTTCCCCTATTGTCTCCTGGCTGAAGGAAAATGGATTTGCTCCCAATAAGGATACCATGGCTAAATGTATCGATGTGAATCCGGAACTGGATTTTTTATATCCACGAAGGAAATACGACTATACGCGTCCTGAACTTTCTGTATATGTTATCCGTGAAACAGCGGTTAAGGATGGGCTGGTCAACCACTTTTTGGAGGTTTTTAAGGGGACGGGTTTTGATATATTGTGGCATGGACAGCTCAATGAGCAGCAAAAGATGGTGGCAACCCGGCATATGCGGGGTGGAAAATGGGACCGGGCCAGTTATCACACTATTGGCGGAGGACCCGAAACATTAGTGGTTACCCTGGATTATCATCCAAAGCCCATGAAGTATGAAAAAGGCTCCAAGTATAATTGGTTTGATAACCAAAACGTGCTTAAAGCAAAGCAAAAATGCCGGAAGGCTCTTGCCCAACACAAACTGTTCAGAGATTACAACCCTTTGCACTGTGCTGATAATGAAACCGAAGCCCTGGAATACCTCTACTATGTTATTCCCGGAAAAACAAATGAAATCACGGAGAAAGCAGAACGCATGCGAAAGCGTTATAAAACAGAGTACCCGGTCCTGGATACCCTTTCAAGAGGGAATAGATCAAAAGTAGAATTAATTGATTATAAAGGAAGAAAAGCAGTTAAGAAAACTTTCAGAGCGTACTATCAGCAACATTTTGAAAGAGAGATGTTGATACTGGATAACCTGGGAGGTAAGTATTCCTTTATCCCCAATCTGTATGAAAAAGGTGACGGTTACTTTATTGTTGAATATTATGATAATATACTAGATTATAGTAATGTTGCAAGGCTTAAAGGGCAGTTATCCGGCCATAAGTCACAAATTGTGGATGTGGTTAAGGCCATGTACTCTCATGGACTTGCCTATATTAATTTTACGCCGGTAAATATTATTATCACACAGTCGGGAAGGATGGTATGCGTTGATTATGAGTTTGTTCATAGGTACAAGGATAAGCCTGAGACAGTAAATCAAGCTTATGAAGTGGTGGGGGTTCCCAGGGATTTTTTGGGTGCATTGCCAGCAGGTTTCGATCATCGAAACAGTTCATTTAGGATGGTTTGGGGTTATTTTCTAGGGGGCTGGCCCCATGTGGAAGACTCTGTCTAATTTCTTTCTTTCTCACCACAAACCACGGGTTGGTAAGGTTTTTTTTATTGTACAGTAATGGGGATTTCAAGTCGGCGGTGGTGACCAGCATTCCGGCGCATTGAGCCACGGCGTGACCAGCGGCGGTATCCCATTCCATAGTAGGGGCAAAGCGTGGATAGAAGTCTGCCGTACCTTCGGCCACCATGCATATTTTCAGGGAGGAGCCCCGGCTTATCACGTTAACTTTAGGGTATCTCTTTTCATAAGTGCTGATGATCTCCCGGGTAGGTTCATTCATGTGCGAGCGGCTTCCAACAATGGTAAAAGGATCGTTGACCGAAGGCTGTAAAGGCAGTTTCTTTCCCTTTTGCAGCAGGGCCTCCAGACTTGTGGGTTTTTGTTGGGCAGTGGTGTGGTTTAGCTTCCATGCTCCGGCACCGCTAATGCCCAAATACAGCTCCTCTGTGGCAGGAGCGTACACAATGCCATTGGTGCTTTTTTGGTTATCGATCAGGGCGATATTTACGGTGAACTCCCCGTTCCTCCGGATAAACTCTTTGGTGCCGTCCAGGGGGTCTACACACCAATAACGAGACCATTTCCCACGCTCCTCCCAGGGAATATCCTTCCCTTCTTCGCTAAGTATGGGGAGGTTTGTCTGTTCCAAAGCCCGGGTAATGACCAAATGTGCCTTCCGGTCAGCACGTGTCAGGGGAGAGTCATCTTTCTTGGTTTCAATATCCAGCCTCCCGGAGGTGTAAATATCCATGATCTCTTTTCCTGCATCCAGCGCTGCGTTTACAGCAGTAACCATGTTATTCATGTGTTTAAAATTTTACATATTGCTTAATATCAGATAGTTGTATTATCGACACCACAGCGAATCCCGAATTCTCGGGACAGGTCCCGAATTCTCGGGACAGGCCCCGAAGGGGTGACATGATTATTTCTTCGC
>PWNQ01000013.1 GCA_003557725.1 Bacteroidales bacterium
GGGTTTCGGGTTTCGGGTTTCGGGTTTCGGGTTTCGGGTTTCGGGTTTCGGGTTTCGGGTTTCGGGTTCCGGGTTCGCCCTATCGCCTCATCGCCCAAAGAGTGTGTCGGGTTGATTTTTTTTTACAAAAAATGCATTTTGCAAGAGTATAATCCATTTTTTTGTATCTTTATATCTTAAAAAAGGATCATTATGGAGTCATCATCACAAAACGCCACTTTAGCGGCTACTTATGTAAACAATACCGGGAGTCATATATTTTTAACCGGGAAAGCCGGCACGGGTAAGACCACCTTTTTAAAGGATATTGTGTCGCGCACCCATAAGCGGAGTATTGTTGCGGCACCTACCGGGGTGGCCGCCATAAACGCAGGGGGAGTAACGCTGCACAGTCTGTTTCAATTACCTTTCGGCGCTTTTATCCCCGAAGATCCGGGCGGATTATTTGGTCGAAGAGAGGCTGAACAGGCCGTAAACACACCGGTATCTTTGAAAAAGCAGCAAAAGATGGGCAGCAATAAGCGACGCCTGATCCGGGAACTGGAGCTGCTTATCATCGATGAAGTAAGCATGCTGCGTGCCGATGTAATGGATGCCATAGACCTGGTGTTGCGAAATATCCGGGGAAAAAGAAAAACCCCGTTCGGGGGGGTGCAGTTGCTCATGATCGGTGACTTATTGCAATTACCCCCGGTGGTAAAGGATCAGGAATGGAGCTACTTGTCCAACTATTACAGGAACTTATTTTTCTTCAATGCCCATGCCTTTCATCACCAAAAGCCCGTATACATTGAGCTGGAGAAGATCTATCGTCAACAGGACCAGGATTTCATCAATTTGCTGGGCCATTTACGGGAAAACCGTCTGGATAAGAACGATATGGAGCTCCTCCGCCAGCGAACAACAGAGCATCCCGATGAGGAACAGGCCCATAAAGCGGTATACCTTACCACCCATAACCATCAGGCTAACACCATCAACGAAGAGAGGCTGCACACCCTTCCGGGAAAAGCATTCCACTATAAGGCCAGCATAGAAGGTGACTTTCCCCAATATTATTTCCCTCTGGATGAGCCTTTGGTTTTGAAGAAAAATGCCCAGGTCATGTTTATCAAAAACGACCATACGGGACAACAACGCTACTATAATGGAAAGATCGGAATGGTAAAGAAGATCAGTGCGCATAAAGTGACGGTATCCTTTGATGACGGCACGGAAGATGTGGTGGTGGAGCACTATACCTGGGAGCGCAAGCGATTCACCATGGACCCGGAAAGCGGAGATGTGAAGGAGCAGGTATTGGGGCAATTTGAGCAATATCCGCTCCGCCTGGCCTGGGCCATAACTATCCATAAGAGCCAGGGGCTCACCTTTGAAAAAGCTATTATCGATATCTCCCGGGCTTTTGCCCCGGGCCAGGCTTATGTGGCTTTGTCGCGCCTGCGAACACTACAGGGACTGACCCTCAAAGGGTCATTGCCTTCCCATGGGCTCACACCCGATAAATGCTTGATGGACTTTGCTAAAAACAAACAGGAAACGCATACACTCACAAAAAACCTGAAGACTCAATCCCTGCAATATATAAAAGAATACCTGGCAGTAGCTTTTGACTTTGGAGAGTTGAGCTACCTGTTGCATCAGTATAGCCGCCTGCCTGGAAAAAACAAAAAGGAAAGCCACCCGGAGCAAAAACCATGGGCAGTGGAAACGGAAATGATGCTCAAAGACCCCATACAGGTGGCCCGAAAGTTCCGGGTGCAGATGGAACACCTGTTCAACAGCCCGGATCCGGTGGATAAGATACAAGAACGGACGATGGCGGCAAAGGACTATTTTGACCCCATCCTCCGCTCCTTTTCCCAGCGAATCCATAGTCATATGGGAGCTATTAAAGGAGAACTACAAACAGGCAAGCCCTTGCGGGAACTGGAAAGGTTGGAAGGGGCATTTTTTATCCAACGCCAAAAAATATACAAGGCCTTACAGCTCATCGAATATTACAAGAACGGCCGCGAGCTCACCGGACTGGAGGTAGAAAAGCAGACCAAACACCTGCGGGAAGAACGGCTAAAGGAACGGCCCGCAGCGGGCTCCCCTTCACAACCAAAAGCAAAACCCGGCCAGTCGGCGCAAACCAGCTATGAACTATACCGGGAGGGAAAAACCCCGGAACAGATCGCTACCAGCCGCGGATTGGCCCTTTCTACTATTGAAGGACACCTGGCCCAACACGTGGCCAAAGGAGACCTTAACGCACTGGAATTTGTGGAAAAACGAAAGCATGACCAAATCATAAAAGCCCACAAAGCCCTAAAAACCACTAAGCTATCCGAGATTATGGCAGTACTGGGCAGCGAATTTACCTACAGCGATATTCGCTTTACCCTGGCCGGATACTTCAGCAGTAAAGACCCCAAAACCGGAGTCAGTCCTGCTTCTTAATGGTACATCCAATGGCCCGGGTCTCGGTGGGATCAGGGTCTTCACCCTTTAACAGGGCCGTAATAGCATCGGCCAGGTAGGTTTCCGTAACGGCATGGGCCTCCCTGTAATTGTTATCCAAAGCACCAATGTATCGCACATAAAAACCCCCGTCTTCTCCCCTTTCCAACAAGTAAATATGCGGTGTACGTGTAGCACCGTAAAGGGGATAAATGTCCTGTTCTGCATCAAGCAAATAAGGAAATGGAAACCCTTTTTCCCGGGCCCGTTTTTGCATCTCCGTATAGGAGTCTGCAGGTACAACCACTGAGTCATTGGGATTAATGGCCACCACCGGAAAGCCCTCATCTGCAAAGCGGTGATGAAGCGCAATAATGCGGTCCTCCCAGGCTACTGCATAAGGACAGTGATTACAGGTGAAGATCAATACCACCCCCTTTTGGTCTGAATAATCACTGAGGGAAACATACTCCCCATCCACATTAAGCAAATTAAACGATGGCGCTTTGTCACCAACCTGGAGAGCGGCCGGCTGAGCCATCAGCGAAACAGCAAATAAAGCCATCCCAAAAATACCGAAAATACGTTTTTTCATGTGTTTAAAATTTTGTTCGTTGTTCGTTGTTCGTTGTTCGTTGCCACGAATGCACGAATAATATGCGGTGACATTATTATAAAATGCCAAATAACTCTGCCCTATGCCCTCTGCCGTTTCACCCTTATTATTATAGAAAACCGGCAGCGGGTTGGCCCGGTCCTCCCCTTTAGGGGAGTTAGAGGGGCGCGCGCGGGAGCTTTCCGGTAAGGAAATAATCATTCCCCTGTGTGTCTAAAAAATTTTCGCCACCACGCATACATGGGACATTATGGACACCCCCTAATAATTTACAATTTATCACTGATATAACCGTCCAGTTCTTCAAAAGTAAGCGTACCTTCCACGAAAGTTCTTAAGTTCCGTTTATAGATCACGGTAGCCGGTATGGCGCCAGTCCATCGCTGGTCCACCACCGGTATCCACCGGTTGGCATCGGGATCATCCAGCAATACCACCTTAGCCTGGATGTTAAAGCGTTCCATAAAAGGCAGCACCAGCTCTTCCAGGTTGGAAGGCATATCCAGGTTTACCAGCAGAAACTTCACCTTCTGATCCCTGTATTTTTCATGCGCTTTCACAAAATAGGGCATTTCTTTCACACAGGGGGCACACCAGGTGGCCCAGAAGTTGATCACCCGCACCGTATCATCCTCCTTTTCCAGCTCCGGACGCAGGTCTTCAAAACCAATCATCTCAACCTGAGCGGAAAGGCTTAGAGAGAAAAAAAGTAATACTATGGCCGGCAGCGTTATATTCATTGTTCTCCTGATAGGTCAAACACCACAATTCCCACGCTGAATATCCACATATCGGTTTTGGACCGGGTATATTTCACGTCGGGGATTCCCTGGCTGTTCACTTCCACCTGCCCTTTAGCGGGGTATTGGGCCCGGGTACTTCCATGCCACTGTCCCCTCACATCGATCATAAAGTTATCGTTGAGCCGGTACAAAAAGCCCAGGCCTGTGGAATAGCTCAGGGCAAACTTATGTTGTTCCGGCTCGTGAAGCAGCTCTTCAGTATATTTATAAATAGCGGTAACAGTGCCCACATTATCGATGCTTTTAAAGCCGCCGAAAAGATCCACATAAGGAGAAAAAGCACTGTTTTTTAATGGAATAAATCGTCCTCCCAGGTGGATAATATTCATATGAGTGCGGGTTTCCGTCTCAATGCTTTTAGCATACAGCCCATTGCCCACGTGGGTTAACGTATCTATAAGGTGTTCGCTGCTACCCATGTTGATCCGGCGGTATTGTATACCAAACATGGTATTAATGCTGGGTACTCCCAACATCACATCCACTCCGAAATGAAACATGGGATGGGAATATTCACGGGCAAAATCACCCTGAGGTAATGCCGGCCCGGCATTAAGGCCCAGATGAGCCCAGGATATCTTGCTTTCCTGAGCCTGGATCATAAAGGGGAAAACCAATAAAAAGATACCTGCAAATACCTTTATTTTGCCTCGATTCATCATAATATCCTGTTTGTTATTCAATTAATAATAAGCCTGAAAATCGTCTCATGATATGACAGATCCCAGTTACAGCCTTTTTAAAAGCCCTGGAAGTCATAAAATATGGCCGCTTCCACATACATTATCCGGGGCGGTCCTTTGCTGTAATCGGAGTTTACTTTTCCCACATACTGCATTATGCCCCCTTCCACTTCGATGCCAAAGTGAGCCGAGTAATTATATTTAAAGCCGGCACTAACCGTTCCGGCAAGGTTTAACTTATTGAACCTTCTGGAGTACAACAACTTAAAATGATCCTCCGTACGCCCGCTCAAATATGTAACCGATTCTTTGTCGTGGGTCTTAAACTCAGGAGCTATTCCCAGTGATAAATAGCCCTTCAGATGCTGGGTATACAAGTAGTTATAATTAGCCCTGAAGGGAAGGGTAATATACCCTATGCTCCAGTCCACACGATCCGGCAACAGATCATCATCGGGGTTTACTTCGTCTCCATAATTATAGTCCAGAAAGACCTTACGACTGGAGTATAGAATATCCTGTCTCAAGTTCAGGTTGTACTCATAAAAGTATTGTCCGGAAACGCCTAAATGGTAGCTATGTCCGGCTTTAAACTTATAACGGTCTTCAGGGCCGTGGTAGTTCATGTTAAAATCCACGTACTGCATTCCATACTTACCACCGATACCAAAATACATAATCTGGGCATAACCGTAACCGGTACGCCGGTGAGAACTCCTGCGCCAGGGCTGTGCCTGAAGAAGCTCGGGCAAAAGAATCATGAGCAGCAACACCAGATATACAGCCTTTGGTCTCATCGGTGGGTAATAAGAATTATTTTACAAATGTACACATTATTTTAACCCAAATGGTTAAAAAAAGTTTCATAAAACAGGCTATTAGGAAAAGAGTATTTAGGATCTCCGTCCACCTTTTCCTGCTCCTACCAGTGGGTCCGGTCAAAAAACACAAATTATTCACATCCCCTGAAAATCAAAAGTACCCTTTTTCGACCGGGCTTACCAGAGAACCCTAAACACTATTACCGGGCCAAAAAAGGCAACAGAAGCATGTCATTATTTGGACATAAACCGATTATACCTTAACAATTTTTAACAACAGGGTAATTTATTCTGTTATAGATTTGCAATAAAAAGGAACAAACCATGAGTTCAGTTGAAAGCATTGACATTCAGGAAATAAACGCAAAGATCCAACAAGAAAGTGTTTTTGTTGACCAGTTGAGGGGTGAGATGGGGAAGGTCATCATAGGTCAGAAGCACATGATAGACAGCATGCTAATCGGCTTATTATCCAGCGGACATATTTTGCTGGAGGGGCTTCCGGGCCTGGCCAAGACTTTAGCTATTAAGTCATTGGCAAGCTGTATCCAGGCTCGTTTCAACCGGTTGCAGTTCACTCCCGACTTGCTTCCGGCAGATTTGTTGGGCACCATGATCTACAACCAGAGGGAGGAGGCTTTCACGGTAAAAAAGGGTCCCATTTTCGCCCATTTTATTTTGGCTGATGAGATCAACCGTGCGCCGGCCAAGGTTCAAAGTGCCTTGTTGGAGGCTATGCAGGAGCGTCAGGTAACCATTGGGGATACTACCTTTCCTCTGGAAGAGCCCTTTTTGGTTATGGCCACGCAGAACCCCATTGAGCAGGAAGGCACCTATCCCCTTCCGGAGGCGCAGGTTGACCGTTTCATGCTAAAGGTGATCATTTCTTATCCGGATAAGGATGAAGAGAAACAGATCATTGATCAGAATCTTTCTTCTTCCGCCCCTATTCCTCAGCAGGTGGTTGACCCTCAGGATATAATAAAAGCCCGTGAGGCGGTACGGCAAGTATATATGGATGAAAAGATATGCGGATATATTACAGATATAGTTTTTGCCAGCCGTTACCCTGGCGAATACGGTTTAAAGGGGTTGGAGCCCATGATCAGCTTTGGAGCATCGCCCCGGGCCAGCATAAATATGGCACTGGCGTCCAAGGCCTATGCCTTTATTCAGCGCCGTGGATACGTGGTACCCGAAGATGTGAGGAGCGTCTGTTATGATGTACTCCGCCATCGTATTGGGCTGTCCTATGAAGCAGAAGCGGAAAACATGCAAAGCAGCCACATCATCCATGACATCCTCAATGCCGTGGAAGTCCCTTAAACACCTGTATTATGGAAACCCAGGAGTTGCTCAGGCGTGTGCGAAAGATAGAGATAAAAACCCGGGGGCTGTCACGACAAGTGTTTGCCGGGCGGTATCACAGTGCCTTTAAAGGGCGTGGGATTGCTTTCAGCGAAGTGAGGGAATACCTTTTTGGCGATGATGTGCGGTCCATCGACTGGAATGTAACTGCACGGCTGGGCCAGCCCTATGTGAAAGTCTTTGAAGAGGAGCGTGAACTCACGGTGATCCTGCTGGTAGACGTCTCCGGGTCCAACAGCTTCGGCACCCGTGAGCAGCTCAAGTCGCAAATGGCCGCAGAAATTGCCGGCGTACTCTCTTTCTCGGCCATCCGAAACAACGACAAAGTAGGCGTGATCTTCTTCTCCGGTGAGGTGGAAAAGTTTATCCCCCCAAAAAAAGGAAGAACACATATCTTACGCATAATCAGGGAAATGCTTACCTATGAGCCACGAAATACGGGAACAAACCTCAGTGAAGCCCTGCGGTTTCTTACCAGCGCCATAAAAAAACGGGCTACTGCCTTTATCATTTCCGACTTTATCAGCCGCAACTATGAGAAGGCTTTATGCATTGCCTCCAACAAGCATGATATGGTGGGGATACGCATCACCGACCCTGCAGAGCAAGCCCTTCCACAGGTGGGGCTGATAAAACTGGAAGATGCAGAAACAGGAAAAACACAATGGGTGGATACCTCCTCGAAAAAATATATTGCTGCACACTTCAACTGGTGGAACCGGGTCAACCAAACCTATAATGCGGCCGTAAGAAAAGCCGGGCTGGATCAGGTGGAGATCCCCGTAAACCGGGACTATGTACCGCCCCTGATCAAACTGTTTAATAGCCGGGAAAACCGAAGTACCAACAGGGGATCATTCAAAACATTAATAAAGTAAAACTACGCTTAAGATATCAATTACCTAAAAAAATGGCGATCATTAAAGACATAAATAGAGTAAAAACCATCACAGCACTATGAAGCGGGTATACGGATACATATGGATTGCACTGCTGTTTATGGCCGGGGCTCCCCGCCTGCAGGGCGGACAGGGACAGGTGGAGGTCTCCCTGGATACGACTACCATACGGATAGGTGAGCAAACCTTGTTCCATATTACCGCAACCGTAGAACCGCAACAAACCCTGCAGTGGCCGGTGATCGCCGACACCCTGGGGAGGCACATCCAGGTGGTGAGGCAGGAAGCCGCGGACACTGTACAAACACCTAATGGCTTGTGGCAGATCACCCGATCATGGCGGATCACCGCTTTTGATTCGGGTTACCATGTGATCCCCCCAATGCCCTTTTCCTTTGGTCAGCAAAGCACCCAGTCGGAACCCCTGTTGCTGGAAGTACAAACCCTGCCGGTGGACACCTCCGCACCCATCAAGCCCATACAAGAAATATGGAAGGTGCCCCTCTCCTTGCGGGAAGTGCTGCCCTGGATACTGGCAACCCTGGTATTGCTGGCGGCCGCCATTGTCATATACCTGTATATCAAAAAAAGAAAGAAACAACCGGGGCAAACACCACCACAAATACCGGCACTACCGGCCCACAATGAAGCACTTACAAGACTTAAAGAGCTGGAAAAGAAACAACTATGGCAAAATGGGCAAACAAATAAATACTATATTGAACTTACCGCCATCATCCGGCATTATATTGAACGGGCCTTTAATGTGGAATCGGAAGAGCTCACCACCAGTCAAACACTGGATCAATTGCAAGGAAGCATTGATGACCGGGCACTGGACCAATTGGAAAGGTTGCTAAAGCTGGCCGACCTGGTAAAGTTTGCCCGGCTCAGGCCTGCCCGGGAAGAAAACACACAAAGCGCCACATGGGCCCGGTCGTTCGTGGAACAAACCAAACCAAAACCCAATGACCAACTGGAGTGACATAGCATTTGCACATCCCTACATATTATGGGGGCTATTACTTATCCCGCTGTTGGTACTTTTCCATTACCACACACGGAAAAATCGTAATGCCTCCTTTCGCTACAGCTCTCTGGAGGGGTTTTCCGGCATATCCGGATTCCGGGTGCGCTTATATCCTTTGCTGTTTATCCTTCGGATGCTGGTATTGGCTTTACTGATAGCTGGTTTGGCGCGCCCCAGGGTCTCCGGCAGCGACCAGGACATTACTATAGAAGGCATTGACATTGTCATCACCCTGGATATTTCCAGCAGTATGCTGGCTTCCGACTTCAGTCCCAACCGCCTGGAGGCGGCCAAGTGGGTGGCCAACGATTTTATTTCCGGACGGGTAAACGACCGTATGGGGCTGGTCATTTTCAGCGGAGAGACGTTTACGCTGTGCCCCATCACCAGTGACAACCGTATGCTCCATGCGGTAATGGATAATGTGTCCGTAGGCATGCTGGAAGACGGCACCGCCATCGGCGACGGACTGGCCACCTCTGTACAGCGCCTGCGAAACAGCTCCGCCAGCTCTAAAGTGGTGATCCTGCTCACCGATGGAGTGAATAACCGGGGCGTGGTTGCACCACATACCGCAGCACAAATGGCTCAAATGTTCAACATAAGAGTGTATACCATCGGCGTTGGATCACAGGGAGTAGCCAGAACACCCGTGGGAAGAGACCCCACAACCGGAAACTTTGTCTACAGAAACGCAGAAGTGGATATTGATGAAGAAACATTGAAAACAATTGCAGACCTTACCGGAGGAAAATACTTCAGAGCCACCGACAAACAAAGCATGAGCCAGATTTATGAAAGCATCAACCAACTGGAAAAGACACGAATAGATGTACAACATTACGAATATCAATACGATATATTTTTTTCACTCCTCCTGGCTGCCACCATTTTGCTGGCCATGGAGATCATTTTGAGAAAAACAGTGTTTCATACCGTTCCTTAAAATACTCCCGGGGAAACCCGGGAATCCACATAATAGCGGCTCTGCTGCACATCAAGCACCCTATACCGGCGGGGTACAGCTATTTTTCAGCGGCTACACCCTGAAGGGCCGGGGTAAAAAGCCGCAAAGAAGCAAATATGATCTTTTTAGTCCGGATTAAAGTACTAAAAAGCAAACTATTGGAGGTTATTGATTATGGATATGATCCGTTTTGGGGAAGAGCACCTATTATACTGGCTGTTGTTGGTTCCTGTTTTGGTGCTGTTATTTTTTGTGGCGCGTTACCGGAAGCGGAGGCGTTTGGAGCGGCTGGCACCGGCCTCACTCCGTCATCAGTTGTCGCCATTGGCTTCTCCGGGGCGTGAGCTATGGAAGTATGCCCTCACGCTGGCCGCCTTATCGCTGATTGTCATCGCCATGGCCGACCCTCAGGTGGGCACAAAGATGGAAAAGGCAGAAAAAAAAGGGATAGATATTGTCATTGCCCTGGATGTATCCCGGAGCATGCTGGCCCAGGACCTGCAACCCAACCGCCTGGAAAATGCCAAACGGGCTATCCTTCGGCTCACTAACCGACTGGAAGGCGACCGCCTGGGGCTGGTAGTATTTGCCGGAAAGGCATATAAACAACTACCCCTTACCAACGATTACCCCATAGCCAAAATGTTCCTCCGAACCATCTCCACCCAAACCGTTACCACACAGGGAACCGCCATCGCAGAAGCCCTGAAGAAAGCTATTGACAGCTTTGATGACCAGCCAAAAAACAACCAGGCCATCATCATTATCTCCGACGGAGAAAACCATGAAGAAGACCCGCTGCCCATAGCCCGCGAAGCAGCAGAAAGAGGAATTATAGTACATACCATCGGAATAGGTTCCCTACGGGGAGCTCCAATCCCTGTGTCAAACCAACCGGGAACAGGTAGGTATCTGAAAGATAATGAGGGAAATACGGTGATCAGCCAACTGGACCGGCAAATGCTTGAAAATATCGCCAGACAGGGAAATGGGAAATTTATCCATGCCAATAACGTAAGAACCGGAGTAAACGCCATTTATCAGGAGCTGAAAAAGATGGAAGCCGGAGAATATGAAAGCCGCACCTTTGCAGAATATGAAAGCCGGTTCCAATACCCCCTGGCACTGGCCCTATTATTACTAATAACAGAATACCTGATGTTTTACAGAAAAAACCGATGGATCCATAAAATTAAACTATTTAAAGCGTAGTAAGATGAGTCCGGTCTTAAACACACATTTTTCACATCCGCTGAAAATCAAAAATAACCATTTTAGATTGGACTGTAAGATAATTGATAAAAACATATACAGAAAATATACATCGCCTAAAAACAATCCAATAACAATGAAGATCAACCATTTAGTCTATTTACTGCCTGTTTTGACCATGCTCTTCCCGCCGGAGACTACAGGACAAAGCAGCAACGCCATCACTCGTAAAGGCAATAAAGAATACCTGGCAGAGCAATACCGCGAGGCAGAAAATGAATACCTCCGTGCCCTGAAGGAAAACCCTGTGGATGAAAATGCCCTGTTCAACCTGGGTAATGCACTATACCAGCAACAACGCTACCAGGAAGCCCTGGAAAACTTTCAAACCCTGGAAAATACACTCACCGAAGAACAGAAAAAAGCAGATGTGTACCACAACCTTGGAAACACCTACATTAAACAACAATCCTACCACCGGGCGGCAGAAGCGTATAAAAAGGCCCTGCTGCTGGACCCGCAAAACGATGACACCCGGTACAACTATATCTACGCACGAAAAATGATGGAACAACAAGAGCAAGAGTCCTCCGGAAATGATGAACAGGAGGATAATGACCAGGAAGAGCAGCAGGACCACCAGGGCGAAGACGATCACCAGGGCGAAGACGATCACCAGGGCGAAGAGGACGACCAGGGCGAAGAGGATGGGGAAGCCGGCAGCGGGGATCATGAGGACTCCTCCCGTGACCCGGATCAGGAGCAGCCTATGCCACAGGAAGGGGGTCTGACCCGTGAGCAGGCAGAACGGATAATGAATGCCCTGGACGATGACCAGCAAAAGCTTATGGAACGTTTGTTAAAACATGAGGAAACGGAAGAGAGAAATATAGAGAAGGATTGGTAAACCACGCATATCATGACCATTAAAGCCATCACATACCGCCTGCGGCTCATCCCGGGCCTCCCGCACATCCAGGCCATCATAGTTTTTCTCATGCCCCTGTGGCTTTGCGCTGCCTCCCTCACCGCACAGGAGGATTACTACGTGGATATTGAGCTCTCCAACTCCAGTCCGGCGGTCAATGAGCAGTTCCGCGTAGACTATGTCCTTAAGTTCCGGGGGCGCAGTGGCAGCTTTAACCTGAGCGGAATACAGGTAAGACAGCCCCCTTTCGACGGGTTTCGCATTGCAGACCAGGGCGGAAGAATGGACATGAACATGAACTTCGGATTTGGCCGACAGCCAGAAGACATGAGCCTGTATCGCTACTCCTTTGTGCTGGAGCCCCAAAACCCAGGCAGATATAAAATTGAACCCCTTGCTTTTATCTGGCAGGGAATGACCTTGGAATCAAAGCCCCTGACCATCAAAGTGAAAGATGAGGATGCCGCCCAACCCCCTGCCCGGGCACAAAGACCGGAAGACCAAATAGGAGATAAAGACCTGTTTGCGAGAACTATAGTAGACAAGAGAGAAGTATACACAGGTGAACCCCTGACCGTTACCCATAAGATTTATGCGCGAAACAACATCACCGGCCTGGATGTGAACAGGATGCCCTCTTATAGTGGATTTTGGACGGAAGATGTGGACCTGGGCAGGCTGCAAGTGCGACAGGAACGCCTCAACGGAACCCTGTATAATGTGGTTACCCTGGCTCAAAAAGTACTCTATCCCCAGCAGGCAGGGGAGCTATCCATTGATCAGCTCAAATCAGAGGTAACCCTGGAGGTAATTACCACCCGTCCTCCCCGGAGCAGAAGCGAACAAATATGGTATGGCAACCAGGTGCGGGTAAGAAAAAATGTGGAAAAGACAACCTCTGCCCCTGCCCTGAGCATCACCGTAAAGCCCTTTCCCCGGGAAAACCGGCCCCAACACTTCCGGGAAATCGCCGGCAGGTTTGAGATGCATACCCGGCTAACGCGGGATACAGTGGCCCTGAACCATGGCACCAATTTGAAAGTCACCCTGTCAGGAAAAGGAAACATCAGGATGCTGGAACCGCCACACATGGAAATCCCCCCGGCACTGGAAACCTACGACCCCCACGTGGAAACCCATACCGATGTCAGCCCCGGAGGGGTCAGCGGGTCAAGGACCTTCGACTTCCTTATCATCCCACAGACAACCGGAACCTTCACGATCCCACCCATCACTTTCTCCTACTTTGATGTGGAAAAAAAAGAGTATATTACCCTGGAGTCTCAACCCATGAGTATCTATGTGCATGAAGGTGACGGCGCAACAGCAGAGACCGCAATAGGATACTTCCCGGGGGAGGAAGTACGCCACCTGGGTACAGATATCTTATACATCTACTCCCGGCCCTTCAACGTGTATGAAAAAGGCAACAGACTGGTACACTCATGGATATATTGGCTAACCCTGGCACTTTTCCTGTCAATTATTCCCGCAGCACTGATTATCAGAAGAAAACAACAACACCTGGAAGCAGACCGGGGGCTTTTGCTCACGAAAAAAGCAACTAAAATAGCAAAGAAAAGGCTAAAGCATGCACAAAGATTAAAAAAAGAAAAGCAGGAGCAAGCCTTTTATGAAGAAACGCACCGGGCATTTGCCCAATACCTGAGCCACCGGTTCCGGATCCCTGCAGCAGACATCAATGAGGATGTTATCCAAAAAACATTAAAAGAAAAAAATATAAGCGACGCTCTGGTGCAGAGAAGCATCCGTCTGATCCACCAGTGCGGCTTTGCCCGGTTTGCCCCGGGAAAGAACAAGCCGGGGATGGACACCATTTACGACGAAGCCACAGGGCTTATCAGAGAAATGGAGTATGAGAACCGGAAAGCTCGCGCGCGCGCCGGGAAAATGGCTTTATCTTCGTGACTGACCGTAATAAATTCATAAATGACAGAAAATAAGCCATATAGAAAATTTAAACATATTAAACAGATAAAAAACCAATATTATTCGTGCATTCGTGGCAAAAAATAAACATATGAAACGCCAAATTTCCATATTAATGCTTTTAATTGCCGGCCATATGGCTCTGGCTGCAGATGTAAAAGAGCTTATCTCCGGGGCAAACCAGGCGTATGCTGATGAGGATTATGAGCTGGCGCAAGCCCGGTATGACAGTATACTGCAAATGGGAAAGGAATCGGCCTGGCTATATTACAACCTGGGAAACGCCTGCTTTAAACAAGACAAGCTGGGAAAGGCTATCCTCTACTACGAACGGGCCAAGCGACTAGCACCCAACGAGCAACGCATACAGCACAACCTGCAGTTTGCTCAAAACAGGCAAAAGGATGAAATAGAAACGTTGCCGCTAATGTTCCATGTACGCTGGTGGAAACACACCACCCAATTGTTTTCACTAAACACCTGGGGAATGATCACCCTGGCTCTGGCCCTGATCACCGCCCTGCTATGGGCAGGATTAATATTGACTGCCAGGGTATCCAAAAAGAAACGCCTGTTCTTCCCTGCCTTAATATTGAGTTTTTTATTCTTGCTGTCCCTCACCATTACTGTGCGAAACAAACAGTATCAGGATAAAGAAAAACAGGCCATTGTACTGCATCCGGTGGTTACCGCCAAGGCATCTCCCAACAGCCATAGCCGGGACCTGTTCATTATTCATGAAGGACTGAAAGTACACCTTATTGATGGGGTGGACGGATGGTACGAGGTAAAACTGGCCGACGGATCCGTGGGATGGCTACCTGAAGCCAGCCTTGAGACCATATAAAAGCCCGGTCTAACGAATGCGATCGGCCGACTTTATCAACTTCTCATCTTTTCGTATTCCGTTGTTGGCCAGTACAATAAACACCAATATGAGCAAGGGAATATACGCCCCGAGGCTGTAAGCCGCCTTTTCCGATACCACACGGGATAGCTGGCTGATCTGATCCGAAGCATAAAACACCCCCCCTAAAGTGGACAGATTAATCACCACACTTACCAATAATAGCTTACGCTGCAACCGCCGGTTGCGGTAAAGAAAAATGGTGATCAGCAACACCACAGCCACCAGCAAGGTGGCAACCAACGGCGTTAATAACACCCCGCGGTCAACACCGCTGCCCACAAAAGAGGGATAATCCGTTAAGGAATACCTGAATTGCTCACCACTGCCTAAGGTGAACCCCGCAATAGGAATAAACAATAATACCACGGCAAGAACCACGCCGGCTAACATGTATAATGTCTGCACTCTCTGGATCATAACTATAAAATTTTGGAGGCAAAGATACAGTTTTTATCCTTAATCCCGGGAAAAAACCAAACGCATGGTCGTTAAATACGTGGGTCCGGTTTATAAACATACATCTTTCTCATCCGCTGAAAATCAAAAGCAACCTATTTAGATTGGACTCAATTTTGCTATCTCTATTTAAAAAGTTTTATATACCCTGGTGGCGATAAAAAAAATTTGTCTGAGCTCAAAAAATAGTTTTTAGACCAGATTCATGGTTGTTTTCAGGACGGATCCCCTTTTTGGATCAGGACGGATCCCCTTTTTGCAATAATAGCCGGAATTTTGTATATTTGCACAATGAAAAAGGAAGCCACACCAGACCGGGTTCGCTATTATAATTTGCGGTGGCTTTTGCCTGACTTAATAAAAAAAAAGCCAGACCCATTAAACAATAGTATTTTTTTTGCATCGTAGTATTAACAAAGTAGTATTAACAAAATAGTATTAACAAAGTAGTATTAACAAAATAGTATTAACAAAATAGTATTAACAAAA
>PWNQ01000070.1 GCA_003557725.1 Bacteroidales bacterium
CTAAGGGTTTGCAAGCCGTAGTTTCTGATAGACACTTCAGCGGTCACATCATCTCCTACCACGGTAGAGTCGGCCGGTGCATTGATCTGTGTCACCCCGGCGTCGTAATCTGATTGTGGTATGGCGATCCGGAAGTTATCAATAGCCCATCCGTCACCGGTATTGGAGCTACCTCCGGATACAAATACAAACCGGAACTGTGTGATGGATGACATGTTGGGCACATGGGCGTCGTCGATACAAATGGCCGAACGCACCCATCCGTTGGTATTTCCGGAGAAAGCAGCCTGTCCAATGATGGTATCGGTATACCAGTTTATGGCACCGGTGTCGTTAACCGCTCCCAATGTGCTCCAGTTTCCTGTCACATTCAGGTATTGCACATAGCCACCGTCTGCTCCTTTTTCCGCATCCATATTTTGCCAAAAGATCAAAGAGTCAACCCCTTGAGATGTAATAGCAAATCTGGGTGAATAGAGGATCTCCGTGGATGAGGGTTCATAGTCGCGGTTCAGACCGGTCATCCAGGCATTACCGCCTGAATAAGCGCCTACGATATTCTGTCCCATTGGATATCCCAGCTCCCAGATCGTGGACACCTTTCCTTCGGATGTATCACGCATGAAGTAGTTGTTCCCTTCAAAGTCATCAGCGTAGGGTGGGGAGGTGGTATAAGAGCGGTAGATGGCTTTACACATGCCATCATTGAAGGTATTGCTGTCGCCGGGAACGGCAGTAAACGCACATAATGTGTGGTTTCCATAAGGCACCACGATCATGGGCATGACAACGGTATCCACTGCCTGTGGGGCGATGGTTCCGTTATAGGTATACACATTGTTCACATTGGCGAAGCTGTACTCAATATCCACATTACTCAAAGTATCGGATCCAAAGTTTTTCACCATTACCTCAAACTGCTGGTTGGCATTAGTCATAAAATGGGAAGGCTTGTTAATGGCCACCACTCCGGCATCCTGAGGGATAAGCGGAGTCACCTGTATCAGATAGTCTTCGGTCTCCCCATAGGTATAGGTTCCACAAGGCTCGATATCGGTGAGGTCTCCTGTTCTCTGCAGCACAATGCGCATTACGGTAAGGCCAGGCTGAGCGTTGGATGGCAGGTTGATAATCCCTGAGAACACGTTGGAGGTGTCGGAGCCAATGGTTTGGCCCATAAAGGCTTCCCCAACGGGGTCAAAGATACCATCACGGTTGACATCCACATATACTTTCACAGACACACTACCGAAAAAAGTGCTGGTACTTGCCCAGGTAATCTCTATGGGATGGTCCACGCCGGGGTAAAGAATACCCGGAGCCACAATATCGGTAAAGTCTGTATATTCTGCTGAACCGGAAGATGCATTATCAATACCGCCTACGCTCACATGCTCGATGTAGTTATAGGTGGAAGACGTAGCTCTGGAGTCACAGTAGTCTTTACGGTTTTCAACCAGTGTAAAGATGGTGTCATTAAGGTTTACCGTATCCCCGGGAACGGCAATGTATGCCTTAACGGGGTAGGTGGTAAAGTCACCCATATCCACTGTGCTGCTGAAAGTATAGGACACTGTGTCTCCCGGGTTAACGGTTTGGTTATACACTTCGGTAACCGGGCTTTGGTTGTTAAACTCATAGGTAAGCTCCACGGTATTGAAGGCACTGGTACCATTATTTTTAATAACCATGGTAACCGGCTCCTGAGTAGTTTTCATAAACCCGGTAGCGGGATCCTGGATGGCCAGCAGTTGTCCGTCGATGGGTGGGGCGCCGGTAACATTAACTGTTACGGGTACGCGGTCGCTTTCGCAACCGATTCCTTTAGGCTGTTCCACTCCTGGGTTCACCTGATTGGGAGTCTGCGGCGAAGAGCCGGAGTTGATCCAGTTGGTAGCATCCTTGGTATAGGGTCCTTCCAGGCGGTTTCCGGAGCTGGAAACGGCCGGAGTGGTTCCTGACCAGTCCTGGGGCGTTACTCCTGCAGCCGGCGGGAAGCTCATATCACCATATATTACGGCATCAATGATATTTCCATCCGGGTCTTTAATGATCCTTCCGGCCGAAGTGGTAGAGCTGTAAAGCCCTGTAAAGTTACCATTTCCATGGTAATAGTAGTTTGACGGGTCTTCTACGCTGCTGCCCAGCTGTCCAACAGCAATAATGGCGGTGCCTTCGGGGCTCAATACCGTTCCCTGCGGGAAGGTATAGGTTCCATCCATTGAACTACCCCTCCACTGCTCCAGGGTGTATCCTCCCAGGTCTGCTCCTGATGGTCCTGTGATCTCAATATAATCGTCAGCGGACAGGTAGGAAGGCCATCCTCCAACGGGTGCGCCATTACTGGTTTTAAAATGACATATCTCGGTAATAATGAACCCTCCGTCGCCTTCTACAGCAGCACTGGCATAGTAGGTGGTGGTATCATATAATAAAGGAGTGGTAAATACATCTCCTGTATCAATGGGGTCGGGGCTGTTGGGGTCGTCATACCACTGTACAAAGTAGTTGGTAGTGGCCTGCAGTTGCCCGTAGGTTCCAAATGGGATATCAATATCGGTAAGTACAGGCACATCGGGTGTATACTGAGACTCTATGGTATCAGAAACCAGTGTATCATTGTGCGGGAAGGTATCTCCGGCCAGTGCCACATAGGCCTTAATCACAAAGGCGGTATCACCCATAGGTGCCAGCATGTTAGCCGGAGTATTAAAGGTATACAGTGAAGTATCCCCGGGCTGTATCACGGTGGTCATATTTTCCGGTGTGATGTATGGTCCGTCATTCACTTTGTATGCAGCGGTAATGTTACCGTCAATCACCTGTCCGCCCATATTGGCGATCTCGATGGTGATCAGCTCGTCGGCTTTCAGGTTACATCCGTCGTTCACAATAATATCAGTCAGGGCCGCATTGGCGTCGGGCACATCGATATTAACGTTAAGGGGTACTCTCTGAGAGACACAGCCTGTGCCGGACGGAGGCGTAACACCGGGGTTCACCTGGTTGGGAGTCTGTGGTGATGTACCGGAGTTGACCCAGTTGGTAGCATCTTTAGTATAAGGTCCTTCCAGGCGGTTTCCGGAGCTGGAGACGGCAGGGGTTGTTCCTGTCCAGTCTTCAGGAGTCACACCCGCAGCCGCTGGGAAGGAATAGCTTCCATAAACCACAGCATCAATGATCTCCCCGAAAGGATCTTTAATTATCCTGCCAGCCGTCCCTGTTGAGCCATAACTACCGCTAAAGGTTCCATTGCCGTGATAGTAATAGTTTGACGGGTCTTCTACGCTGCTGCCCAGCTGTCCAACAGCAATAATGGCGGTGCCTTCGGGGCTCAATACCGTTCCCTGCGGGAAGGTATAGGTTCCATCCATTGAACTACCACTCCACTGCTCCAGGGTGTATCCACCCAGGTCCGATCCCGGGGCTCCGGTGATCTCAATATAGTCATCCGCCGTTAAGTAAGATGGCCATCCAGCAACGGGTGCGCCATTGGAGGTTTTGAAGTGGCATATCTCGGTAATAATAAAGGCTCCGTCGCCTCCTGAAGCGGCAGCTACCCAGTATGTGGTTGTATCATAAAGGATGGGTGTGGTATAGAACTGCCCCATGTGCAAGTGCTGTTCGATGGTATCGTTTTCATACCAAATCAGGGTGTCGGGAGAGGTTGCTGTAAGGGTAACCGAGTCGCCATACAGTGCATTCACATCATTGGCCACAGGTGGCAATGGCGTGTATTCGGCCAGGATGGTATCGCTGACAATGGTATCGTTAGCATATAAAGTATCCCCGGCCAGGTCCACATAAGCGGTGATGATATACGTGGTATCACCGGTTAGCACACTGCTCAGGTCAGCTAACGTATTGAAGGTATAGCTTACCGTGTCGTTGGGGGCAATGATCAGGTTAACATTTTCCGGTGTAATAAAGGGGTTATTGTCTACCCTGTATGCCGCCTGCAGACCACCGTCAATGGTATCTGTACCAGCGTTATGTATGTCAATGGTAACCGGCTCCATGTTCATGGAACAGCCATCGGGAGCCCATATTCCGGTAAGACCGGCATCGTCGGAAGCATGAATAATGGTAATGTCCACAAAATCCCGTGGGCTTTCGCAAGCCACGCTTCCGGTTCCTGAAGACACATTCCAGTTATACATGAAATACCAATAACTGGTGCTAAACGTATTGCCTGTAATGGATATTTCTCCGGGGATCTCATAGGGGTAAGAAGCTCCTGCAGTATTCCGGGTTAGTCCGGGGTTCACCTGGAATCCCAGCCGGTATCCGCTTCCCTGGGGCACTGCAAAGTCCACATCTACGGTTTGTTTAGCTCCTCCGGAAACGGCTACTGTTCCGGAGTATGTATCCAGCACATTCTGGCTGGCATCCTGCAGTTCAATAGTAAAAGGTGAGCCCACCGAAGAGGTGGGGAATAAATCCACCGAGTTAATGTTGACTCCCGCGTGACTCAACACATCAAATTCCATATAGTGGTTGGTAAGAGCACTGGAGTTGGAGGTTCCGATGGTTGGGTCAACGGCTCCCACATAGTCACCGTGTCCTGACACAACGGTAATGGCCTGGAACCAGAAGGTGGTATCCGCAAAGAGCAGGTCGGTCATCAGGGTGTCGCCCACATGAAATGCCACGGAAGAGGTGTCATGGAGGTACCAGTACACCGGAGCGGTGGCATCGGCAATAATCATGGCCTGGGACCCCCAGCTCAGGGTTTGGTCATCCACCAGTGGTGTAACGGGTGTGTGGTAAGAAATGGTTTCCACGTATCCGGTATCATTATATTGAACGTTATCCCCGGGGACATCCACCCATACCGCAATGTTAAAGGTACTGTCAAAGGTGGTCACCGAGAGGTCAACCAGTGCATTAAAGCTATACATCAGGGTGTCGCCGGGGGCTATGGCCTGATTAACCGTTTCTGTTTCCAGTGTTATGCCGTCCACCAGGTAGCTCACCGGGAACCCGGCATCAATGGTATCCACGCCAATATTTTCCATGGTAAAAGTCACCGTATCGTTGGTGAGGTTACAGTTGGAGGCCAGGGAAGCCACACGGGTGACACTGGCATCATAAATGGGTGTTCCAAAAACACTGATACATTGTTCATCATTGAGATAGTTAGAATCACCGGCCAGTATGGTCTTGACACAAAGCTGATAATTTCCTGCTGGCGAGTTGAAATAGGGCAAAGTAATAGTATCTGTAGCACCCAATGGAGGAATAGTATCCCCCACCACATTGTAAGTCACCGGCGATTGGTTTCCGGCAATGTATTCAATGGTATAGCTATGTACCGTATCGGTTCCTGCATTGATCACCACGGCCCTTGGGACCAGGCTATCGTACTCATTCACATTGGCGGGGATATCCAGGATATCCACAATACCAATATCCAGGGGCAGCAATTCGGTTTCATGCGCACCAATGGTGGTGATATTGGTTCCTCTGGGGTTTCCGTCAATATCGTAGTTCACTTCGGGAACAGCGGTTCCTCTACCAGCCAGCTGCTTGTCTGCCAGTCGCAGGTTGGTAGCCGACATAAACTGTGGTAGTACATTCATAGAGTTGGCTTCCATTCCGCTGGCTGCTTGCAGGTCGGAAAGGGTGGCTTGAGCACTGCCCCAATAAGCTATGTTGCTGCCCAAGGAATAATAGTTGTTATAATCGGAATTGCTGATCTGAGCGGGGCTATTCACATACGTGGCATAATCCCCGATGCTGTCAACAAGAAGGTTGTTCATAAACACCGGGCCGGTGGTATTGGTCGTGGTATTGGCATGGTAAAGAGGCCTGGCCGTGCTTGAACCTGAACCAGTCAGCATCACGGTATTGTAATAAAACTTAACATCATTATCCCAATGGCTCCATAACCCATACTGTATACCGTCGGTGTTCATGTAGACCATGTTGTTATACACCAGTCCTGTGGCATCACCCGGGTCTTTCACCGTTTCCCGGTTTCCATGCCCAACGCGCATTCCGTATTTGGTAGAGCTGTTGTTGGGGTCAATCATAAATACCTCATTGTTCGCAATGCGGAATCCATTAAAAGTATAATAGGCATACATTCCGTAAGCAAAGCCAATATTATCACCACCGATAAGGGTGTTGTTGGTTACCTGCAAAGAGTCATTATTATAGAAGTACATTCCGTAATAATTAAACCCTTCAATAAGGTTATTATCAAATATTCCTCCTTTGTTATGTACGGTAGTGGATGATCCTCTCCAGTACACTCCGTAGTATCCGTTCTTTACATGGTTGTTCCGGAATTCAAAGTGGTGATCCTGAGTACCGGTTGAATACACTCCGGCATAGGAGGTACTGGTTCCCGGTGGAACGTCGATCACACAGTTAAGGATCTTGTTGTAATGTGCACCACCTTCCAGCTGAATCACTCTTCCTGAGGATGCGGATGGGTTCACGGTGATGGTCATATGACTGAAGGTAAAGTGGCTGGCTCCATCCAGTAAAATAGCTCCTTCCGAGTTGGATGAGGGGTTCCCCACGAGCACCACATGGGTGCTGTCACCGGTCAGAGAGGTGAAGGTCACCGTATTGTTTTGGTCCATTCCGTTGATCTCATTGATGGTCAGCGTTTCGTTATATGTTCCGCTATCCACTTCAAAGACCACATGTCCGCAGACGCCTGCTGCATCCAGTGCATTGAGGGCATCAGAGAAAGACAGAAAGTCGAAGCTTCCTGTTGCCGTGTCTCCGATGGTGTAATATCCATTCAGGCAGGCGGAGAAAGTGGTGGTAGTGGTATCATTAAGGTTTATGGTATCGACCACATTGTTGGGCATGGTGGTCCAAGCGCTGATATTGTATGCTCCTCCGGAAAACACGGCTGAGTCAATACGAATGGTATCTACCTGGTTAAAGGGGATAAGCCCGCTCCAGCTATAAGTATTCTGCACATTACCATTCAGTGCCCAGGTAATATCTGCCGAGGTGAGGTCATTGAGTCCATAGTTGGTCACCTCCACATCGATGTATTGTAATGTTCCTGATGGCACAGATGCTTCGGGGTTAACGATGGCGGATATGCCGGCGTCATCCATTGGGAAGCCCACTACGTTCACGGTAACGGGCACTCTTGGGCTTTCACAGTCGCCGACCCCTGCGGGGGGCACTACGCCCGGGTTCATTTGATTGGGTGTTTGTGGTGAAGTGCCTGAGTTAATCCAGTTGGTAGCATCTTTGGTATAAGGTCCTTCCAGGCGATTTCCGGCACTGGAAACAGAGGGAGTTGTTCCTGTCCAGTCCTCGGGGGCCACCCCGGCTGCAGACGGAAAGGACATGCTTCCATAAATCACGGCATCCACAATTTCCCCGTTGGGGTCCTTAATTATCCTTCCGGCCGAAGTGGTAGAGCCGTAAAGCCCTGTAAAGTTACCATTTCCATGATAGTAATAATTGGATGGGTCTTCCACGCTTGAGCCCATTTGTCCCACCGCAATAATTGCTGTTCCTTCGGGGCTGAGTACTGTTCCGGGAGCAAACGTATGTGTTCCGTCCATACCTCCGGTGCGCCATTGCTCCAGGGTATACCCGCCCAGGTCGGCCCCGGGAGTTCCGGATATCTCAATATAGTCATCGGCTATTAAGTAAGACGGCCATCCTCCTGCAGGAGCTCCGTTAGATGATCCTCTCCAATGGCAAATTTCCGTAATTATAAACCCACCGCCGGTTCCTGCCGGGCGGGCCGCCACATAGTAAGTGGTGGTATCAAACAATGGTGGAGTGGTAAAAAACTCACCATCATATATTTCTGTGGTAGCCGTATCCGAATCATACCAGTACAGGCTGTCAGCAGAAGTGGCGGTAATGGTAACCGAATCACCATAAGCTATGGTATAATCGGTGGCCGTTGGTGCGGGAGGCTCATACTGTGAGTTCACCTGGGTAAAGGCACTATCGTTCTGAAAAATGGGGTCGTTGGGATGGTCTACCCATGCCTGTAAGGGGAATAGGGAGTCCATCATTAGCACTGTCATATCCAGGTCGGCGGTGGTGGTAAACACATAGTCCAGTGTATCGCCGGCCAGCACGGTTTGGTTAACCGTTTCGGTTACGGGTGCTGATCCGTTAAGGAATTGATATCCTGCGTTGAATGAGGTAATATCAGAGCTGCCCGCATTTTTCACCCGAATGATAACATCCTCATTAGCTGATAATCCACAGCCATCGGTGGGTGCCAGAATATCCAGCAGTGCCAGGTCGTATGGCGAGGGGTCAAACTCTACTGCGCCAATATCGGGAGTTGCCCCATCCCTGGGGTTACCATAAATATCATCATTGATGCCTGACACAGGGGTTCCTGTGGCATTGAGCAAATTGTTGGTAGTGGTAAGATCGGTGGTGGCCGGGAAGTAGGGGTCCAACTCCTGGGATGCCCCTTCCCCACCGGTGGCAGCTTGCAGCTCCTGAAGGCTGTTTAAAATATCTCCGTTCAGGTTAATATAATCACCACTGCCATCTGCGTAGTAGTTATTATAGTTATGGGTTACCCCGGAGGTATCTATAGTGTTGGTATACAACACATATCCATTGGCAAAGTTGGTAAAGATGTTGTTTTTTACCATTAATCCGCGGCTGGATCCCGGGTTATTGTCAAAGATGATCAATGCCGGAGAGTTCTGGTCATTTCCGGTCATTTTGATGGTATTGTAGTAATAGTCCACAAACCGGCTGTCCATATTGAGGATTCCTCCGGATAGAGTGGTGGTTGTGGCTATGCGGTTCATCAGCACCTTGTTGTTATACACTCTGGCATGCTGCAGGGAATCTCCCTGGCTCATGGATACGCGGATGCCGTATCCATGTTGGGCATGTGTTGCATACACTTGATTATAGGCTACTTCAAAGCTGCCGGTTCCCTGAGACATCCAGATACCGGTAAAGCTTTCCACTTGTGAGTCGGTGTCTACCCGGTTTCCGGTGATCATTCCCTGCTCTGCACCATTGATCCGTATACCGCGGGCAAAGCTGTTGAGAATGTGATTATCTTCCACGGTGACGCCGGTAACACCCTGTGCTTCGAGGTGTATTCCCATAGAACCGTTGAGGAAAGCGTTATTGGAAACATTAATATTGTTTCCCAGGGTTGAGGTACTAAAGACAAGTGCCATTTCATCGCCGTCATCGGTGGCGGTGATGCCCATAAAGTGGTTATTGGTGAGGTTCAGATTTCCTGCTCCATTTTTTAGTACAAAGGCGCGTCCGTTTGCAGAGTCCAGTGCATGGAATGACATATTATTAAATTCAATATACTGGGTTCCATCCAGCTCAACAAGATAGTTATCACCTGCTCCCGATGCATTGTATTCCATCACAACGTCTGTAGAGTCTGCTGAAAGAGATTGGAAAGTAATGGTATTCACTGCAGAAGCTCCATTAACGGCGGGCAGTTCAATTTGTTCATTGTATGTTCCGGGTGCTACGTTAAATGTAACGGGTCCGTCAATACCACACTGGGTCAGTCCCAGAGCTGCTTCACTGAAGGTGTTAAAATCGGCAGAGGGTCCGCCAATGGTATAGGTTCCACTTAACAGGTTATCGCATCCATAGAAGTGGAACTCCAGGGTATCATTAATGGTGTTAAAGTCTGGGGTACCATTGGGGTTTTCTGTCCACGCCTTGATGGAGTGGGGTCCGGGGGTTACCGTCACATTCCCCAGGATGAGGTCCTGGGAAAGGCTGTCGGGATATAAAGAAGGGCCACTATATATATAAGGTGTCTGTGTTGCTCCATCCAGTTCCCAAGCCACATCAAAGTTGTTGATGGTGTCGCTGCCGAAGTTTTTCACTTTCACTGTAATATCAAATGGCGTTCCGGTAATAACTCCCCCGGTGGGGTATGTGATCTCCGCTACGCCAATATCATTTCCTACGGAAGGGGCCTCAAAGCCAAAGCGGGCCTGAGGCCGATCGCCATGATAGCTGGATCCCGGCGGAAAGGATGACCCAGCGAAGGTGGTGGCTTTAGATGCGCCCACGTTATCGGCACACCATTCAGGATGGTTGGCTGTTGCAGAATTGGGCCTATACCAGTATACCAGAACCAATAAAGGCTCATTACCGCTATAGGTAAAGTCGTTATCAAACTGGAACTCCTGCCATCCGGTAAAGGTATTTATGCCTCCGGTACTAGTGGAATACACCAAAGTGGCATTGCTGGCCTCGGCTTGCCATTCCGAGTTGGAAGAAACGGCATTGCCCGATGGGTGCTCCTTTATGTAGATATCAATTTCAGCATCATCATGGATGTACCCCACATCATTAGACTTATTGAAGGCGATGGACTTTATAATCCCGCCCATGTTATTAAATTCAGAAGCCTCGTATATACTGGAATGCATACTGTAACGAAACTGGCTTGTGGTAAAGGAGACAAAAAATGGCGCCCTGGAAGAATTATCTGTACATCCTCCCACGATGATCTCATCCTGGTCGGCAAATTTCACGAAGTAATTATAGGTATTGGTGGTAGCCATATTGGCAGCCCCAGCCAGGTCTATGGCTTCCACGAAGTAGGCGATGGAACGACCAAAGCCGTGAAAAGGGATCTGCACGCCAAAGCTGTCGGTGCCAAACTCCGTCATTCCCAGGGTATCTTCAAGCACTCCGTTCACAAAGTACACCACATAAGCGGTATCAATACCCGAGTCATCGGTGATCACAGCGCGCACATCCTGCGGGTCGCTGCTAAATATGGTATCGGTTATCACCGGGGGGATCATGGAGATATCCGGGGGGATAAGCTCCGAAGGGGAAGCGATCACAGTGATATTATCCAGGAACCAGCCATAGTTTTCAAAAAGCGTAGCCCCATTCAGGTCAATAAGACTGAAGCGCACCCTCACATCGGCCTGGTCGGCGGCAATAGTAGAGAGGTTAAAGGTTTCATGCTTCCACCAGGTATTGTCCGGGGTCACATTCTGCCCACTGGACCAGGCACCACCGTATGATACGGCATTAAACTGGTTTCCCTGGGACCCAAACTGGGTAGAATTTCCCATATAATGATTGGTGTCTAACTGAGTCCATGTGGTCCCTCCATCAATAGAGACCTCAACCACGGCCTTGTCAAAAGCCTCAATCTTACAGATATGGTCAAACTCCAGAACCACATAGCCGTTGCCTGTGGTGGAAAAAGGGTTTGAGGTAATGGTTAAGGTGTCAAAAGGGGAAGCCTTGGCCGAGTCCGACTGGGTTCCTCCGGCTGATAAGGTGGTGGACAAGCCCCAGGTATTGGTAGCTGAGGAAGTGTAGTGCGTCACACTGTCGGCTCCCGACGGGGGTTCAAAGTTTTCATGGAACACCAAAGTTTGGGAACTCAAAAAGCCCCAAAGCAATACGCTCATAATAGTTAATAATCCGCTTTTCATAAAAATAATTTTTAGGTATTTACTGAACAATAATTTTGTCAGATTAAATGATAACTCTTTGATATAAAGAATATTAATTTATAACCTGACAAAATTTTCAACTATTCTCCGGCTGCAAATATACACATTTTGAAATAGCATTTAACAATAAAGATATTTAATTTATCTACTTTGCTGCATGTTAGCACACTATGCCATCAATTTACATGAATCTTTTCTACTCGCTGAAAGCAAGTGTATTATATTGTAATTTATTAAGAGGCGGTCTTTTTCACAAAATATTCAAATCCGCTATGCATTCGCTTTCCTCACCTTAAAGAATTGCTGATTTTCAGCGATTTCAAATCCAAAAGAAAAACCTGAGCGAAGCATACCAACAACTAAGATGCCAGGGATTCCGCTACATAAGAATATAAATAAACATTGTAGTTGATACAAGCATATGATAATCATTGATAAAATATTGTTTATAAAAATAATACAAAAATAATACTTAATAAAAGCATATCTATTCATGTATGTTTCATATGTTTATTTTTACCACGAATGTTTTTTGCCACGAATGCACGAATGTTTTTTTTGCCACGAATGCACGAATGTTTTGGACAGGGGCGCGTGCGGGAGCCCCGGTATAAAGCAAGCCCCTTTGATAATTCCCCACTTTGCGGCCTGGTCTCTATGGGTTAAAAAACATTGTGCACAGATAATAATTAGTGTATTTTTGCCATTTGCTATAAAATGGGTGGTGGATTTGGTTCTGCACCTGGTTTTTTCCGGGATGGTATTTTTACATATATAATATAAGGTATAACTTGTGACAGATAATTATTTTGATCATGCGGCGGAGCGCCGGATGATATTACAGCAGTACAAGGAGTTAATGGTTTCTGTGAGCCAGAAATCGGATGAACGTCGTCAGCAGGAGGTAAAGAAGGCTTTCCAGATTGCTGCGGAGGCGCATAAGGACATGCGTCGTCGCAGTGGGGAGCCCTATATTATTCACCCTGTGGAGGTGGCGCGGATTGCTATCGATGAGGTGGGGCTGGGGGCCACATCGGTTATTTGCGCATTGCTTCATGACGTGGTGGAGGATACGGACTATACATTAAAAGATGTGGAGGACCTGTTCAACCCGGCCATTGCCAAGATCATTGACGGTTTAACCAAGATTTCCGGCCTTTTTGATCATGCGGGCAGTTCGTCCATCCAGGCAGAGAATTTCCGTAAGATCCTTTTAACCCTGTCCGACGATGTGCGGGTTATCCTTATCAAGCTGGCCGACCGGCTGCATAATATGCGCACCCTGGATGCCCTTCCTGAGAAAAAACAGCTCACTATTGCCTCCGAGACCACCTACTTATACGCACCATTGGCCCACAGGTTGGGATTGTATTCCATAAAAAACGAACTGGAAGACCTGTCATTAAAATACACCCATCCCGAGGTTTACCAGACTATTTCCACCAAGCTGAAAGAGTCGGAGCTGGAGCGGCAACGCTTTATCAACCGATTTATCTTTCCCATAAAAAAAGCACTGCAGAAGGATGGAATGGACCATAAGATCATGCACCGCACCAAATCGGTGAACTCCATCTGGAAAAAGATGAAGAAAAAAGAAATTCCCTTTGAAGAGGTTTACGATCTTTTTGCGGTACGTATTATATTAGACACCCCTGTTGAGCACGAAAAGCAGGATTGCTGGCGTGTTTATTCCCTGGTAACCGATCACTACCGCCCGCGTATGGATCGCTTGCGCGACTGGATATCCATCCCCAAGGCCAATGGATATGAATCACTGCATACCACCGTAATGAGCAATGAGGGAAACTGGGTGGAGATCCAGATCCGCTCCAGGAGAATGGATGAAATTGCAGAACAAGGGTTTGCGGCCCATTATAAATATAAAGGGGACGGATCAGTGGAGGATCTGGGGCTGGATGACTGGCTTTCAAGGATCAGAGACTGGCTGCAGAACCCCTCTGCCGATGCATTGGACTTCCTGGATGACTTTAAGCTAAACCTGTTCTCCGACGAAATATACATCTTTACACCAAAAGGCGATATAAAAACCCTTCCCGTAGGTGCTTCCGCATTGGATTTTGCCTATGCCATCCACTCCCATGTGGGAAACAGGGCCATCGGTGCCAAAATAAACTATAAACTGGAACCACTCAGCAAAAAATTACTTAGTGGAGACCAGGTGGAAATCATCACCTCCAGAAAACAAACACCCAAAGAAGAATGGTACCAGTGGGCTACCACAGCCAGGGCCAAAACACAAATCAAACAAGCCATCAGGGATAACCGGAAAAAACACGTAGACATTGGGAAAAAAACCCTGAAAAACCACTTCCAGGAACTGAAAATCGAATTTACCGACGCCAACATTAAAGCCCTGATGAACTATGTAAAAACACAATCACAGGTAGACTTCTACCATAAAATCGCCATTAAAGAAATCACTGAGGAAACCATAAAAGCTTTCTCCTTATCCTATAACAAAGGAAACTTCTTAAGACTTATAAAAAAACAGTTCAGCAAATCCCCCGCTCCGGAAGAAAGCTCGCTGGACCAGGAAATAAAAAGCAAACTAACCTCCAAACCCCAGGAGTTATTGCTGGGACAGGATATCGATAAAATGGACTACGTACTGGCAGAGTGCTGTAAGCCAATCCCCGGCGATGACGTGATCGGGTTTATCAAACCCAAATCAGGAATGGAAGTACACCGGACAAACTGCCCCAATGCCATACAGCACATGTCCACATACGGCAAGTCAGCAGTTAAAGCAAAATGGAAGGAAACACCAACCGTACAGTTCCTTACCGGAATCGCTATCAACGGAATTGACAAGGTGGGACTGGTCAATGAAATAACCAGAATAATTTCCGATGAACTTAATGTGAATATACGGTCGCTGGAAATAAAAAGCCACGACGGCCTGTCGGAAGGTGTGATCATGCTGTACCTCTCCAATACGGAACACCTGAAAAACCTTATGAACAAATTAAGTAAGGTGGACGGAATACAAAAAATCCAACGCATAAAGAAAACCGACCAAATAGTATAACTTCTTTTTCGTTTTTATTTAGATTTATTAAAAATATTTTTTTACTTTTGCGGCGGAACCATTTGACTGCCCCGTATGCCATACAGGGCCCCAATATTTCAAGCCTCACAAAAAAATGGCAGTGAGCGCATGCATATATAACCAACAGGAATTATGGACAAGCAAGTAAAGGAAACATTAAAAACGGTCACTCAAATATTTTCATCATTTTTGGAGAAGAACGGATACCGGAAAACTCCCGAACGGTTTTCCATATTAAAGGAAATATACTACTCCGACGGCCATTTTGATGTGGAGTCATTGTATATCCGAATGAAAAACAACCGTTACCGGGTAAGCCGGGCCACCTTATACAACACCATTGAGTTGTTGCTGGATTGCAAATTAGTTTCCAAACACCAGTTTGGAAAGGGCTCTGCTCAATTTGAAAAGTCATACAAGTTCAAACAACACGACCATGTGGTTTGTCTGGACTGTGGCAAGGTGATTGAATTTTGCGACCCCCGGGTGCAGGAGATCAAATCATCCATAGAAAAACTGATGGACCTGGATATTACCCATCACTCTCTAACCTTTTATGCCAACTGCTCTAAGAAGTGCGATGACGGGGAAGGATCCACCATTGATTTTCAGCATTAATGTGTCGCTATTCCGACGCATTTCTTTGGGGGGCTATCCATAAAAGACAAAGTGCTCCCCCAATATTATTCCATACGATTTCTTCAGTGATATCATATTATTTGGTTAGTTTTGTAAACGATATACGGCAATCCGTTATCCACTGGCCGGAGGGTTCTTACTTGCTTTTTACCAGGCATTTATAACGATCCGGCTATTAAAAATAGCTGCTGAACGGCTTTAGTATGAACAGGTGTATTTTCTTTACACACTGGCATCATGGCTTGCTCAGGAGTTATTGTTTTGTTTTATATAATGTTCAAAATCATTGCATATGCATATTGACGTATTATTGGGGTTGCAATGGGGGGATGAGGGAAAAGGCAAAGTGGTAGACGTTTTTACCCCTAATTATGATATTATTGCCCGCTTTCAGGGTGGTCCAAACGCTGGTCACACGCTGGA
>PWNQ01000205.1 GCA_003557725.1 Bacteroidales bacterium
GTGTTTTGCTGGCTGGGTAATGCCAACCTGTTGCTGGCCATTATCAAGCTTATTGAGGACTCCATGAACGTGCAACACGATGTGGAAGAAGTGGGTGTACAGGTGATCATCCTGGTGGAAGATAATATTCGCTTTTATTCCAGCTACCTGCCCATTATTTACCGCATTATCTTTAAGCAGTCCAAGGAGTTTATGGCCGAAGGCCTTAACGAACACCAGAAGATGTTACGTATGCGTGGCCGACCCAAGATATTGCTGGCCCGTACCTATGAGGATGCGGTCCAATACTATGATAGATACCGCCATAACCTGTTGGGCATTATATCCGATATCAGCTATAACCGGAAAAATAAGATGGATAAGTATGCCGGTATTCGCTTATGTCAAAAGGTGCGCAAAGAAGATAAGTTTTTGCCCTTCCTACTCCAGTCAAGCGAAGGAGCCAATGAAAAGCTGGCCCGAAGGGAGCGGGTAGGGTTCATCAACAAAAACTCCAAAGCCCTGTTAAAAGAGCTGCGGGATTATATTGTTCAAAACTTTGCCTTTGGTGATTTTATCTTTCTGGACCCCCCCACGGGAGAAGAGATAGACCGTGCCACCGACCTTAAATCCTTTCAACAAAAGCTGTTTTCCATTCCCAGCGACTCGCTCAACTACCATATTCAACGCAATCATGTTTCTAAATGGCTTAACGCCAGAGCGCTATTCCCTATTGCGGAAATGTTTAAGCACATACGGCCCGAAGATTTTGATAACCTGGAAGAGGTACGCCGCTTTTTATTTGATACCATTGCCTCTTACCGCCGTGGAAAAGGGAGGGGGGTAATTGCCAAGTTCTACCGGGAACGGTTTGATGAATATCTGATCTTTTCCCGGATCGGGGAGGGGTCTATAGGCGGTAAAGCCCGGGGGCTGGCCTTTATCGACTCCCTGCTGAAAAAGCACAGCCTGATGGACAAATACAAAAATGTGATCATTACCATCCCAAGAACCGTGGTGCTGAGCACGGATGTGTTTGATGAATATATGGAGGAAAACGAACTGCATTCGGTGGCCCTTTCCAACGCCGACAACCAGGAGATACTGGAGCACTTTATTGCTGCACGTCTGCCTTTCAGAATACATAAAGACTTGCTGGCCTTTATCCAGGTCATCTCCAATCCCATTGCCGTTAGGTCCTCCAGCCTTCTGGAAGACAGTCATTACCAGCCATTCGCCGGAATCTACAGCACCTATATGGTGCCCAATATCAAAAACGATGAGCGTCAGATGCTGGAAATGCTCAGCAATGCTATAAAAAGCGTCTATGCATCCGTATATTTTAAGGACAGCAAAGCATATATGGAGGCCACTTCCAACGTGATCGACGAGGAAAAAATGGCCATTGTCCTTCAGGAAGTTTGTGGCTCAGAGCGGAAAGAGCTGGACAACCTGTTCGCACCCAATATCTCAGGGGTGGCACGATCCATAAATTTCTACCCGCTGGGACCGGAAAAGCCGGAAGATGGCATTGCCAGTGTGGCCATCGGACTGGGGAAATATGTGGTAGACGGAGCACAAAGCCTGCGGTTCTCTCCAAAATATCCCAAAAAAATCCTGCAGCTATCTTCCCCTGATATGGCCCTGCGCGATACACAAAAATACTTCTTTGCCCTGGACCTAAAGGAAGACAGCTTTCAGCCTTCCGTGGATGACGCAATTAACCTTAGGAAAATACCCATCAAAGAGGTAGCCCAATCCAAAGACTTTAAGCATGTGCTCTCTACCTATGATATGGAGAACAACCGCATCAGGGACGGAGTGAACTACAAGGGAAAAAAACTGGTGACCTTTGCCAATATATTAAAAAATAATATGTTCCCGCTGGCCAGCATACTGGATGATGTGCTTAAAACCGGGCAAAAGGCCATGAACAACCCCATTGAAATTGAGTTTGCGGTGAATATGAACACGCCGGAAAACCATCCAATGGTATTTAGTATGTTGCAGATCCGACCCATTGTGGAGCAAAAGGCACAGGTGAACGTGGATCTGGAAAACGATATCAAGCCCGAAGACTGCATTATCTTCTCGCAGAATGCTTTGGGAAATGGGGAGATCAGCGACCTGCACCATGTGGTCTATGTGAAACCCCGCTCTTTTAAAGCGGCCAATAACCCGAAAATCGTTCAGGAGGTGGAGAAAATCAATGCCTCGCTCCGGAAAAACAAGGAGAATTTCATCCTCATAGGACCCGGACGGTGGGGGTCCAGCGACCCCTGGCTGGGAATTCCCGTCAAATGGCCGCAAATATCTCAGGCACGAGTAATTGTGGAATCAGGATTGCCCGACTACCGCATAGACCCCTCCCAGGGAACCCACTTCTTCCAAAACCTTACCTCCTTTCATGTGGGATACCTCACCGTAAACCCCCATGAAAATAGCGGATACTATGATGTGGAATACCTGGATAAACAAAAAGCCGTTGATGAAACACAATACCTGCGGCATGTGACCTTCGAAAAACCGGTGATCGTGAAAATTGACGGAAGAAAAAATATGGGCGTAGTACTCAGGGACGATTTTCAGTAATAACGGTGACTTTTCTTTATAGAATTGCCAGTAGAGAATTTAGCTTTTCATTTAAATTAGAGGAAGCCATGGAAGGCGCTTTGGGGGCGCAAGACTTTAGCAGAATGGATATACCCGCCATATGGTGCCAGGTAATATAGTCGGAATTTCTATAGTTTTGGTTAACTGAAATATATAATATTTTGCAGTAAGCCTGTTTGTTTGTATTTCGGCCGTTAAAAAATATGTACTATACTTCTGTAAATTATGTACGATACTTCTGTAAATAATGAAGCTGTCCGATGGGTCAAAGATAATTGAGCCCGCTCTCAATATTCCATAAACCAATTCCTTTTTGTATTTTTGCACTGTAAAAGATGTTTTGCATGGCAAAACAGGTTCTAACATGTTGCAATTATGCATGTTAACCCACTTTATGCTGCTTTTTTACATATTTTACTTTTACTGCTGTCATAAAGCGTCTATTTACGTGCGAAACTTTATTAATTAATGGATTATTATTTATGAGGCCGGTCTAAAAACACACATTTTTTACATCCGCTGAAAATCAAAAGTAACCTTTTTAGATTGGACTCATTTATATAAATCAAAAATTAAAATCAAATGTTTGGAAATTTAAAAGATAAGATCAAAGACGCCCATGAGGAAATGAAAGTCAAGTTGGAGCAGGTAACTCAAACGGGCAGTGCGGCAGACGGTAAAGTGAAAGTGGAAGTGAACGGCAACCGGAAAGTGCTGACCGTGCTGCTGGATCCGCAAGTCTACAGGGATAGCAAACCGGAAGAAATGGAAGACCTGGTGAGGGAAGCCGCCAATAATGCTTTGAAAAAGGCTGAGCTTCACGCAGAAGATGAAATGGTGAATATGGCTAAAGGAATGCTTCCCCCCGGGTTGTTGTGATTGTGGCCCCGAAGCAAACCCTTGTTGCGTTAAAAAACGGAAAATGGCCGGATTGTAACCCAATATGATTATGAGGTTATGCTTTTTTGGCGGATTTTTTGCCTGTTTCCGGTTTTTTTGCACGGAATTTTCCCTGCTCTGGGTTTTAAAAAATGCTAAATATTAGCTTACTACCACTTTCAGAGCGGTTATTATTACGAAAATGATAATTTGTTTTTGCACACCGGATAGTATTATTATAAAAGCTGTATATTAGTGGTGTTTTTTTAACGATAAAGATATTATGGAATTTGATTTTTCAATTGGCGATCAAGACCTAATGGCACAGATCGATGATATTATTGATCAGCACCTTGAGGAGGGTGAGCCTGCCATTACCGGCGAAACGTTAAAGCGTCTCGCGGCGGAAGGGTACACCGATTTTCAGGCGCGTGAGCTGATAGGGCAGTGTGTTGCTTTTGAGATCACCAGCGACCGGGGGTTTAGCGATCGACGGTATGTCAAGCATCTGACTTCTTTGCCGGCCATTAATTTTGAATGGGAAGGGAGATAACTATAGGCCCGGGGCGCTTTTTTTCTGAATGGCCGTTCGGGTAAGGCATAACTTTTACTTTTTTTTACAGGGGGCAGAAAAAAGCAAACAGGCCGGAGAACATTGTTCGCCGGCCTGTTGCATTTCTTTAGTACGGATGATCCACCCGGTAGTGGTTATTGGTCATCATCCTGGTTTTCATCATCTTCTTCGGGCTGTTCCTCTTCATCTTTTGACTTGTCCGGGAAGGGGGGGATTTCCGGGATCTCTTTATATTGGTCCAGTTGTTCAAGGATCACCTCGATAGCTTTTTCCAGCTGTTGGTCAGTACCTTTAAATTCTTTTGCCGGGTCGTTAACCACTACGATATGGGGTTCCACACCGTGTCCCTCAATGATCCATTTCTGTTCCTCGGCAGAATAGGATGCATATTCGGGCTTTCTCATATCGGCGCCATCAATAAAAGGCAATGATCCCCGGATGCCTACCACACCACCCCATGACCTTACGCCAATGACCGTTCCCA
Organism: Bacteroidales bacterium; assembly: GCA_003557725.1. Classification (GTDB taxonomy): domain Bacteria; phylum Bacteroidota; class Bacteroidia; order Bacteroidales; family PWNQ01; genus PWNQ01. The sequence goes on from PWNQ01000205.1 coordinate 4,530, forward strand.
GGTTATGTTTCTTAAACGAGTATGGAAACAGGTCGCCATCAGAGGCAGAATATTCGTTGATCAGCAGTACGATGGGGCCTCGCATCATTTGGCGGGGCGTTTGTCCCGGGATTTCCACGTTGCGGGCCATATTGGAGCGGGTCATCTCCCGGCGCAGGCGCTCAATAATCATGGGAGATACGTTTCCGCCACCATTGCCACGGTCATCTATGATCAACGCTTTTTTGTCCAACTGTGGATAAAAATATTTGGCAAACTCATTCAACCCATCAGTCACCATATTGGGGATATGAATATAGCCCACCTGGCCGTCGGTAGCTTCATTTACCCGGTCCACATTGTTTCTGACCCAGTTGAAATAATACAGGTCCGATTCATCCTTCACAGGCTTCACCAGCACCGTGCGGCTGCCTTCCATGGATGGGCGCTGGTTTATACGAAGCTTAACGGTCTTTTCTGCCGTATTAAGAAGATGCTCATAGATGGAGCGGCTTCCCTTTAGGTCGTTGCCATTGATGGCCAAAATATAGTCGCCCTCGTTTACATCTACTCCTATTTCTGTAAGGGGTGAACGTACGTTGTCACGCCAGTTTTCCCCACGCAGGATTTTTGTTACCCGGAAATAGCCCGATGCGTCATCTTTTTCAAACCGGGCACCTAAAAGGCCGGTATATACTTTTTCGGTAGTGATCTGGTCGCCACCATTCACATAGGCATGACCCACATTAAGCTCTCCGATAAGCTCTCCAATAATGTAGTTCAAGTCGTTCCGGTCGCGGGCATGCGCTACCAGTGGCTTATATTTGGCATGCATATCCTCCCAGTCCACGCCATGCATGTGGGGATCGTAGAAAAAGTCACGCATCTGACGCCAGCTTTCATCATAGATCTGCTCCCATTCCTTGCGCTTATCCACCTGTATCTTCATATGGGACAAGTCCATGGGGTCTTTTACCTCAATGGATGAGGCGGGTAGAGGGATAATGGCATAGTTGCTGCCTTGCCTTACCAGCATATGCTCACCGTTGGCTGCAATGGAAAAGCCCAGGTTGCTGCCCAGGGTCACTTCTTCTTTGGTGTTGAAGTCAAACATTTTCAAGCTGGTACTGCCTGCACTGTGAGAACGCTCATGGTAGTAGAGGCGTCCGGGCGTAGCGCTAAGGCTTCCATAATTGGAGGCCGATATGGGAAGCACGGTGATACGGTCTTTGATACCCGAAATATCCACCTCCATGTCTTCCCCACTGCTGCCTTCATTGTCGCCTTCATCATTTGTGGAGACCTCATCATTTTCATAGGCAAAAGGCGAGGGAGTCTGGCCATTCAAAGTGATCAGGTAAATCTTAGACATATCCCTGTAGGCATGGTTCCATTCGGTTTCGCTGTAAATGGGATTAAAACTCCGTCCGGAGACAAAAAACAGATACTTTCCGTCGGTGCTGAAAGCGGGACTGGAGGAGCTGTACCAGGTGTCGGTTACAGGATGGCTTTCCTGGTTATCCACATCATACAGGAATATTTGGTTCATTTCATTGGGTTGCCGGTCAGCATAGGCGATCCATTTCCCGTCGGGCGACCAGTCGAAACCGGTGATCTCCCATTTTTTGGACCGGGTTACTTCGGTGATCTCTTTGCTGTTTATATCCAGATAACGTAAACGCAGTTTTTTATCGCTCCAGAGCAGTTTGTCGCTGTTGGGCGACCACTGAAGTCTGAACTTATAGGTGTGGGCATCACCGGTAAGCTGCACAGCCGTTTTGCTTCCGTCCTGAGCTACAATATATATTTCAAACTCACCGCTGTCGTCGGAGATGTAGGCAATATGTTTGCCATCGGGCGACCAGGCAGCATTTCGTGCATGCACGCCGGGAGCCTGTGTAAGGTTGCGGGTGATGCCGCTGCTGGCCGGAACGGTGAATACTTCGCCACGGGCACAAAAAACCGCCCGCATACCATCGGGAGAAACACCGGCGATGTTGATATATTGAGAGGCATCCACCCACGCCTGGCGGCCACGAACTTTGTCATCCTCAACATAAATGTCCAAACGCTCATGCTCTTCCGTATCCAGATCCATACGATAAATATATCCACCATTTTCAAAAACAATGGCATTATCACCGATGGAAGGAAACTTAATATCAAACCGGGTGAAGTGGGTCACCTTACGTACCTCTTCCGTATCCAGGTCATAGGCAAACAGGTTCATGGTACGGTCACGGTCGGAAATAAAATAAATGGTGTTATTATGCCACATGGGAATAATATCCTGGGCTATATGATCGGTGATGGTTTGTGTTTCTTCGGTCTCAAAGTCATAGATATGGATATCGTCGGCCATTCCTCCCCGGTAGTATTTCCAGGTTCGAAACTCACGAAAGACCTGGTTATAGGCCATTTTAGACCCGTCATCATTAAACGATAGAAATCCTCCACGGGGTACCGGAAGCTGGGTTTCCATGCCACCCTCCACAGGCACACTGTAGAGCTGGCCCACAAAATCGTTGAATGTGCGGTTTCTTGACCGGAATACCACCTGGCTGCCATCGGGCTTCCAGGCCATTACTATGTTGTTGGGCCCCATGCGGTCCGAGACATCATCGCGATCCAGCGTGGCGGTATAAGTCAGACGGCGGGGTTCGCCGCCCCGGGAGGGCATCACATAAACTTCCAGGTTACCATCATATTGCCCGGTAAAGGCGATCTGACTTCCATCGGGAGAAAAACGGGCAAACATTTCATAGCCCTGTCCTGATGTGATCTTTCGGGCTGTACCCCCTTCACTATTCACTAAATACAGATTACCCGCATAGGTGAATACGATCTGATCCCCATGAATGTGGGGGAAACGCAACAATCGCGTGCTCTCACGGGAAAAGCCGGCCAGAAAAAACAGCACCGCCATACCCGTTAATATAAACTTCCTCATTTGATTATGATTTAATGATTTATAAAAATTCTGTATGAGCCAGCACCGCCTGGCTCATAATTCAGAGAAACCAGAGAGTCGGGCGGTAGCTTGCAACAACTTATGTGTATTTAACAGAAAAATACCGACAGACTACCCCGGAGGGTAGTTTGCCGGCAACAAAAATAATCAAAAATACAGAGAGGACAAATGGCTTAAACCATTTGTTCAATATTCCATACGAATGCACGGATACCCACCTCTTTATTAATTTCATCAAGGCGTTTTACCGCCTCTAACAGTTTATTCACTTTTTCTTCTTCCACCACCGTAATGATGGCATGGTTTTTTTCCGGCCAGGTATGGGTTCCCATGTGTGGGTCACCGGTATGGGAACCTCTTCCAAAGACTTCATTCCATTGGGAGAAGCCGCGTACTTCCAGGTAGTCCAGCATGTATTCCACTTTTTCCGAATGGGCTTGATTAAAAACTATAAAAACAGACTTCATGGGTTAATATTGATTTGTAATAATGTTTTTGTACTACTACTGTTAGCATTTAGCATCGGTGATAAATGGCGTTTCTGCAGCCTTTTGGTTCTCACATATTCCCGGCCGTAATCCGGGGTGGGGCGAATTATGCTTTATCCATTTTTTCTTCCATAAAGGAGAATTTAGCTCTAACCCGTTGTTTTTTATTTCGTTCTCCTTTTGTTCCGAAGATTCTGTAAATCACGGGGACGATGATCATAGTAATAATGGTAGATGCCACCAGTCCGCCGATTACAGCTATTCCCATTGGGCTCCATATTTCGGCACCTTCTCCGGTAGACAGGGCCAGGGGCAGCATTCCCAGGGTTGTTGTGGCCGCGGTCATAAGCACGGGGCGCAGCCTCAGTCTTCCGGATCGAACGATGGCTTCATCCAGCTCATATCCCCGGTCTCTCATTAGGTTAATATAGTCCACCAGCACAATAGCGTTTTTCACTACGATTCCCACCAGCATCACACTTCCCAGTCCTGCGATAATGCTAAGGTTGGTGTTGGTAACCAGTAGTGCCAGAATCACCCCGGAGAAGGCAAAGGGGATGGAGAACATAATGATAAAGGGCATTTTCAGTGATTCAAACTGGGATGCCATGACGATATATACCAACACCAGGCTTAATGCCAACAGCAGGGCCAGGTCGGTAAATCCTTCCTGTTGGTCTTCAAAGGCACCACCCACTTCAATAATGACCTCTCTGGGTTTTTCCATTTGGTTTACCACCTGGTTGATTGCCTGGGCCAGATCGCCCAGCGAGGCTCCATAAGGAGTTGCCGAGACGGTTACCATGCGTTCCCGTCCTTTTCGTTCAATATTGGGCGGTGAGTAGTGTTCCACCACCTTCCCCAGTTCTCCCAGACGCACAGAAGTTCCCATGGGGGTTTGCAGGGCAATATTTTCAATATGGGAGATGCTGTTACGGAACTCTTTTTTAAAGCGGACCACCACGTCATATTCTTCGCCTTCTTCCCGGTATCGTGTGGCAGTCATTCCTTCCACTCTGTTGTACAAGGCGGTGGATACATTTGCTGTATTTAGTCCGTGGGCGGCCATTTTTTCCCGGTCCAGTTCCACGCGCATTTCAGGCTTTTCATCTTCCCGGCTGATGCTTACCTCCCGTGCTCCGGGAATCAATTCCAGGCTATCAGCTATTTGTTCTGCCAGTCTGGTGGTGGTTTGGAAGTCATATCCAAAGATTTCCACATCCACCTGGTTTCCACCAAAGCCGGTACCGGCAGCAGTTACGCTATAGTCAATAATATCAGGGATCTTTCCCAGGTCGCCCCGAACCGACTCAACAATCTCCCAAACAGATCGTTTCCGGTCTTCCAGGTCAGTCAGGCCAACCGTAATATTAATGATATTGGATCCGGTAGACTGGAACATGGACATGAATCCACCCTGGTCGTCGGCCCCTGCGGAAGTGGATATAAGTCTCATTTCCGGCACGTTGGCTTCCAGCAGGCTGTCCACATAGCGGGCCACTTCAATGGTTTTATCGGCTCGGATACCCGGTTGAAGTTCAACGGATATATTAAAGCGGCCCTCATCGGTTTCCGGAATAAATTCTGTGCTGAGACGGCTGGCCATCAATACAGATAAAACAAGGATGCCCAGGGCAGAAAAGACAATAATTCGTTTATGGCTTAAGCTCCATTTTAAGAACTGGCTGTATTTTAAATCCAGCTTATCCAGTAACGGCCTGATTTTTCGGTCGTAACTCCAGGATGAAGAAGAAGTCGTTTGCTTTTTCATGCTTAACAGCTTTGAGCTGAGCATAGGCGTAAGGGAAATGGCGGCCAGGGTAGAGGTGATTACGGTGATGGTTACAATCCATCCCAATTGCCGGAACATTACACCGGTCATGCCGCCCAGTAAGGTCATGGGGAAAAATACGGCCACAATGGTGAGGGTGGTCACAATCACCGCCAGCCAAACCTCATTGGTGGCATATATGGCCGCCTCCCGCGGACTGGCACCCCGCTCAATATGCTTGCTAATGTTCTCTAAAATCACAATGGCATCGTCTACCACCATGCCAATGGCAATGGATAGCGCGGATAATGAAATAACATTCACTGAATTACCCGATATTCGCAGATAAATAAAGGCTACAATGAGCGAAATGGGGATGGTGAGTACCACAATAAAGGTGGCTCGCCAGCGACCGAGGAAAAATAATACCACCAACACCACGAAAATCAAGGCGAAAAGCAAGGTGCGGGTAAGGTTGTTGATGGAACCACGGATAAATTCACTGGTATCAAAGACGGGTAAAATACTAACATCGGCGGGAAGGCTTCCGCTCACCTCATCAATCAGTTGGTTCACTTCCCGGGCTACCCGCACCGTATTGGCTCCTGACTGCTTCATAACCAGCATGCGCACGCCGTCTTTGCCGTCGATCTTTTCATCCATGGACATCTCCCGCAGGGAGTCGCGCACGGTGGCCACATCCCTGAGATAGATGGCCTGGCCGTTGGCGTTACCCACCACAATATCCCGGATATAATCACTGCTTTTAAACTCTCCTTCCACCCGTAAGGGGTAATTCATTTCTCCCATTTCAATATTTCCGGTGGGCATGTTCATATTTTCCGCAGCCAGTATGCCTCCGATCTGCTCAATGGTAAGGTTATAGGCTTCCAGCTTGCGCGGGTCTGCCTCAATGGCCACTTCCCTGACGGGGGCGCCGGCAATATTGATGGAGCCCACGCCGCTAATGCGGTTTAAGGGGTTGACCAACCGCTCTTCCAGTAGCTTTTCAAGCCCTTCATAGTGCTCATCGGCCGTAATGGCAAACATCTGAATGGGCATCATGCTGGTGTTAAACTTGAAAATATTGGGCTCATCGGCCTCTTCCGGCAAGGCATCACGCACAAAAGCCAATGCATCACGGATATTATTGGCCGCCTCACTGAGATCGGTCTCGTATTCGAACTCCAGGATCACAATGGACAGGTTGTCGCGGGAAACCGACCGTACCTCCTTCAAATCATCTACCGTGTTTACTGCATTTTCTATCGGTTCCGATACATTGGTTTCAATATCCTGCGCACTGGCCCCCGGATAGGTAGTGAATACGGTGATGGCCGGGAATTCTATTTCAGGATACAGGTCTACCGGAAGACGAATAATGGAATATATTCCAAAAACAACGATAGCGGCAAATACCATCAGGGTGGTTATGGGTTTTTTTACCGCACTGGCATATATACTCATGGATTTATGTTTTATTCTTTATTTGATAACCTTATTGTCTTATTGTTGCAATCATCAATTAGCGTATTACTTTGATGGCTTCTCCTCCGGTTAAGCGGGTTTGTCCGGCAACAATAACCTCCATGCCTGTTTCCAGTTCATCGGAGATGATCTCCAGCCGGTCATCATAACGCTCGCCGGTTTCTACCATAATTTTCTTTGCTTTTCCATTTTCTTCCACAAAGATGTATCGTCTGTTGGTTCCATCTTGTCTGAGCACCACATTGGAAGGGACCAGCATTGTGCTGGCTGTTCGCAGGTTGATTCTCACCCGTGCAAACATGCCGGGCCGTAGCTTCTCTCCGGGGTTGTCCGCTTTTACTTCAATGGTGAAGTTTCTACTCACAGGGTTGATCACGGGGTGAACCTTGTGGATGGTTCCCATAAACATTTGTTCTGGATAAATATCCGTGCAAATACGTGCCGACATGCCGGTTGTTATCTGAGGAAAATATTTTTCTGAAATATTAACTTCTGCTTTTAAGGGCGATATCTGCATCAGCGTAAGTATGGCGGCTTTTCCTTCGGCAGTATTGGGAGCGCCTGAATAAACTTCTCCAGGTTCAAAATAACGGCCGGTGACCACCCCGGAAAATGGAGCTGAGAGGGTGGTATTTTCCTTTAAAAATTCCAAATTAGCCACTGCTACCTCGTATTGGGTCTTTGCCTGCTCATATTGCTGCTGGGAAATGCTGTTCATGGAATATAAGGTATCCATGCGCCGGTAGGTGGAGCGAGCATTTTCCACTTGTAAAAGAGCCTGGGACAACTGGGTACGGTCCATTTCTACCAATACCTGCCCTTTATGAACACGATCTCCCACATTCACATGGATCCGCTCAATGCGGCCCGGCTGAGAAGGAGCGTAATGTACCTGCTCAAAAGCCACCAGATTGGCCGTATAAATAAGCTCACGATCAACAGAGTCTAAGGCTAATGACATTACTCTTACCGGAATAGCTTCCTCAGCACTGGATGATGAATCATCATCTGAGCTAAAAGGGGAGGACTCACAGGACGACCATGATAAAGCGGCCAGTAACATTACTGAAAACAAACTGGCAGGCCTCTTTAATACAAATGACTTGATTGATTGTGAAAACATTATTTTGGGGTTTTTCAATAATTAATAACTGATTATTCTTTCCTTCTGGTTTATAACAAATGCTGATCACTGATAATATATGGTATTAATAATCTTTGAGGTTGTTGGTTCCTCTATTCCAGGTTGTTATACAGCTTATTGATTCGGGTATTGGCCTGGAGCAGCTCCAGTACTGCGCTTAAATAGTTGCTTTCAGCTTCCAGGTAGTTGGCATTGGATTGGGTAAGCTCCATGGCCGACACCATTCCCTGCCGGTACTTTCGGCTCACACTTTCCTGTAAGCGTCTTGCTATTCGAATATTTTGGGCCTGGGTGCGATAGTTCTCATAGGCGCTGGCCAGCTCATACCGTAGCTGATTGTCTTGCAAACGAAGTTGTTCTTCTGTCATTTCTTTGGCGCGGTTGGCTTGCTCCAGCTCCAGTTTGGCCTTTTCCAGGCGTGCCTTCCTTACTCCGCTGCTAAATATGGGGACATTGAGCTGTACCCCCGCTGCATTATTGGGTGCCAGGTCAAAACCAGTGGTCTTAATCTTTTCCGTGTAACTGTAAAAACCGGTTAAAGTGGGGCCAAATGCCCACCGTTCCATGTCTACCATTTTCTCCTGAAGCTGCTCCTGCTTTTGAATGATTTGATAGGTAGGATTTTGATCCACCTGAAGGGGAGTGGTCACGTGGTCCAGGCCGGTTAGGTTGTCCAGAATACCCGGCAGCGAATCGGTTAAGATCAGCTCGTGGTCCATATTCAAACCCAGCTGAAAGCGTAACATATTGTAACTTAAGTTTATATTGCGCTCCAGGGCACGCTTTTGGTTCTCTATCCCCGATAAAGTGACGGTAAGTTGGTCTACATCCGTCTCTTCAGCCACACCGGCCTGGTACATATTCACCGTATGCTCTTTTATTTCCTCCATGGCTCTTATGCTTTCCTCCATCACCTCAATAATACTTTCTGTGACCAAAATCAACTGATAGGTATTGGTCACATTTTCCAATACGTCCAGCCGGGTGATGTTTACGCTTTCCCGGGCCAGCTCCCGCGCTATGCCGGCGGTCTGAAGACCCACCCAGTACTGTCCGCTGAAAATTAGCTGGGAAACCTGTACCTGGGCATTGGACTGATCAGTCATCACTATGGTGGTAGCTCCCGGTGAAGCCATTTGCTGCAAGATCTTTAATATTTCAAAATCCCCCGCATCCAACTTGCTGTAGTCAATATCCGGCATATCTCCATTGCCGGCACCCATCTCAAAAGTGGCCTCATAATTGAAGTTGGTCATGTAGTCTAACTGGCCGCTTACCTGGGGAAGACCTTGTCCACGAGCCTCATTGTATTGCTGATCGGCAATCTCTATATCCAAACGGGCATTCTTTAATTGCTTGTTGTGGGACAGGGCATAAGCACGCGCCTGCTCCAATGAAAAGGATGCGGGCTGATCACCGGTGCCCGAATCCTGTCCCTGCAGGGAAAAACCGGTGATGAAACACAATGCAACGAATAACTTTGATAGGGTCCGCATTTTTAAAGGTTTTTATCGTTTGATGATTTTATTATGGTATCTATGGCTGGCAGGGATCCTTTGGCTTTGGCAGTCAGCATACAGAAATCCCCCTGTTTGAAGTATTTATTTTTCCTCCCTGTAATATTGAAGCTTGGTTAAATTCAAACTTTCCAGAAAAAAGTCTATAACATCCATTACGTTATTTAAAAATACACAGTTTGGGGATGATGGATCCTCTTTCAGACTAATAATGTCCTTTAGGTTGCTCCTGTGGTCTTTAAGCTCATTGATGATATCGTTAACCAATGCAAATGGCTCTTGCCTTCGCAGGTGAAAGTATCGTTTACGATCACCGGGATAGGTCTTATAGTCCACCTTTTCACCCATCTGAAGGGTCTTTAACCCGGTACTGGCAGCACTTTTGCTGATCCCCAACTCTTCAACGATCTGGTCAAAGGTGTATTCCTCCTTGTCCATAACCATCAGTAATGCCAATATGCGCCCGGCAACGGGCTGCATACCTTCTTTTTCCATTTTTAACCCAATGGTCTCTACCATCTGTAACTGCTTCTCTCTCCGCTCTTCTTTATTCATCCTTTATATGAGTTTTGGTTTGCAAAAATGCGCCACCCGGGTTTAATGTCACAAAAGTTTATGGATAAACCGGCTGTTTCTACCTTTAAACAACCTGTATCCACCCTTGAATGCCCATCTTTCAATGCAACAATATGCCTTAACATTTGGCAGTTTGTTTTGTTCATAAGTAAAAGAACTAAAAATAGGGGGGATTATTATCTGTGAGGAGGATTTTTTTTTGAGTTGCTCCCGCTCCCGCCGCCTCCGCCGCCGCTCCCGCCTCCGCCCCAGAATTCCGCCGCCTCCGCCGGACCCACTAAAGCGCCCGCCGCCGCCGCCCCTGGCAGTTGACAAATCCGCCGCCGCCGGCCACCACATGCCGGGGTAAAGTGCCCATTGGTTTTGCCATTAGGGGGTATTTAGGGAAATTGTTGTACCGTATACCAGGCCAGTGTCAGTGTGGCGGCAAATAACAGGACACTCCATATTAATGGGTGTATCCGTGTAATTTTGGCCAGTATGGTGGCATCGCCGGCATTTTTGGGTGTTTTAGCAGCCAAGTATATAAGGTACAGGGGGGTTGTAAGCGACTGCCAGAACAGTATGCCGGCAAAAAAGCACACAGCCAGGTACATGGCCAGCGGGATATCCAGGTAATAGAGCAAATACAGGAGTGCTCCAAAGCTGATTAGCCACAGGATACCGTAGGTATTGCGCACAAAAAGCAGCAGGTTCAGCAGGATAAATGTGCTTATGGCTATAAGCAGAGACAGGCTGTTATGGGTATTTACCAGGTAGAACAGCAGCAGGGCGCCGGCGCCGGATGCGGGATATCCGGCCAGGGCGGTGAGGAAGTGGCTTAGGGGATATCTGGAAGCCATGGTAGTAGTACCGGAGGTGTCGGCAAAAAGGTGGATATGTTTAACTTTTCCATGGGTGATTAGCGCCATAATAGCATGGCCGTTCTCGTGAACCAGTGTGTTAAACACGTTAAAATAACGGCCCAGCACCGGCACCTTAGGTAAAATAAGTGCCATAAACAGGCATAGATAAAAATATCCGGTGGGAGAGGGAGTTTCCATATTTCCGCGTGTAATTCATATTACAGAACTGCCGAGCCAATCTGGTATGTCATAAAAGACACCAGCCAGGCCAGCGAGGTGGTATATACAACCGTAAATACTGCCCACCGCCAGGTTCCTGTTTCTCTCCTGATGGTGGCAATAACGGCAATACAGGGGAAGTAAATAAGTACAAACAGCATAAAGCTCATGGCGATCAGCGGTGTGAATACCGGTTGTCCTTTTTTGGGCCCACTGGTATAGTATTGGTTTTGCAGCTTGCTGATGAGGGATGACTGTTTTTGCAGGGCAGGTTCTTCCGGGTTAGCCATATACAATATGCCCAGGGTGCCCACCACGATTTCCTTGGCGGCCACTCCGGTGAGTATTCCCACCGTCATTTTCCAGTCAAACCCCAAAGGGGCCATCATCGGTTGCACGGTTTTTCCCAGTCTTCCAATATAGGATTGTTCCTGGTGCCTGCTTTCCTCCTGCAGGTCCAGCTGCTTTATGGCCATTTGCTTTGCTTCTTTCAGGCTGTCAGAGGCTCCGGGCCCATAATGACTGTTGTGCATCAACTGGTTAAAATGCTGTTCCGTTTGTGCCCGCTTTTGGTCATAGTCACGGGATATGCTTTCACTACGCGGGAAGTATCCCAAAACCCATATAATAACAGACGCTATAAGGATCACCCCTGCGATTTTTTTCAGATATTGTTCGGCACGAAACCACATATGTTTAAGCAGTGTTTTGGGTGCGGGCATACGATAAGGTGGCAGCTCCATAACAAAGGGCACATCGGTGGTTTTAAACATGGTCTTGCGCAATACCAGGGCGGAAAGGATAGCTAAAGCCACTCCAAAGCCATATAAAGCAAACAATATGGTTCCCTGATAGGCGGTAAAAAAAGCGGTGATAAACAAAATGTATACGGGCAGGCGGGCGCTGCACGACATAAACGGGTTGATCAATATGGTGATCAGCCGGTCCTGGCGGCTTTCAATGATACGGGTGCCCATAATGGCCGGCAAATTGCAGCCAAAGCCCATGAGCAAGGGAATAAATGACTTGCCATGCAGGCCGATACGGTGCATGGCTTTATCCATTATAAATACCGCCCGGGCCATATAGCCGGTATCTTCCATCAAGGCAATAAAAAAATAAAGAAATAAAATATTGGGCAGAAAAACGATCACCCCGCCAACCCCTCCCAGAATGCCCTGGATAAAAAAGTCTTTGATAATGCCGTCGGGCAGGCTTAGCTGAAGCTGAACCGATGTTTGTCCTACCAGCCACTCTATCCAGTCCATGGGGTAGGCCCCCAGCTTGAAAGTGGTATAAAAAGTGAGCCACATAAAAAACATAAATACCGGAATACCCCAGTATTTATGCGTAAGAAACCGATCTACCCAACGGGTCTTTGCATGATGACGGATGTGACTCTTCTTATGGGTCTCCTGCAAAGCACCGGCAATAAAGCCGTAACGGGCATCAGTGATAAGGTTTTCCGGGGCATCCCCCAATGTGGAAGCTATCCTTTTCTGCTCTTCCTCCCGGGCACGGAATAATTCTCCACTGTTATGCAGAGAGCTGATCTTTCGCTCTGTCTCTTTGTCACCCTCCAACAGCTTTATGGCCAAAAAACGTTTGGATATTTTGCTGGTAAGCAGATGATTGTCACGTTTATCTATAAGCGGTTGCAATACCTTTATGCTGCTTTCTATGGTGCGACCATAATTGATGTGAATATGGCGGACGGTTTGGTCTTCATCTTCATATACTTCACGCACTTTTTGTAGCAACTCTTTGACACCCTTCCCCCTGGATCCTACAGTGGGTACCATGGGAATACCCAGCATCTTTCCCAGTACCTCATAGTCCAGCTGGTCCTGATGCTTCTGGAACTCATCGTACATGTTTAAGGCTACCACCACCTTTATATTCATGTCAATAAGCTGGGTAGTCAGGTACAGGTTACGCTCCAGGTTGGTGGTGTCGAGAACATTAACCACCACGTCGGGGGCCTTTTCAAAGATAAAGTCGCGAACAAACAGCTCTTCAGGAGAATAGGCCGTTATACTGTAAGTGCCCGGCAGATCCACCACATTATAGGTGTAGTCATAAAGCTTAAACCGGGCCTCCTTGGCATCTACCGTAACGCCCCCATAGTTGCCCACATGCTCACGGCTGCCCGAAGCATTGTTGAATAAAGTGGTCTTCCCGCAGTTGGGATTACCCACAAAAGCCACATGAATGGTCTTTCCCTTTTCCCGGGCACTGAGCTTTAGTAACTGCTCATCGATGGGGCCACCGGATTCCTTCAAACGCCGGTTGTCAGACCCCGAAAGATCCCCTCCTGAAACAACCTCTATTAACCGGGCTTCGCTGTTGCGTAAGGATACATTGTACCCCATAATATTGTACTCCACAGGATCCTTTAATGGTGCTTTACGGATAACCGTGATCTCCTGACCGGGAACAAAACCCATTTCGATCATCCGCTTACGAATGGCTCCATGGCCCTTGACCTTTACTATAATACCCGTATCACCCTGCTTCATCCTGGACAATAACATACCTGAACCCCAATTAATTTAGAATCAATTTAAATTGCGACAAAAATATTCTATTTATCCAACATAGAAAAACTTTTCCATTCTAAATTACAGTATGGAGTCCGTTCTGAATGAAAATCAATTCATTTCCCCTGATAATCAGCCTGACCCATTTCTAAGGGGTGGCATTGCCAAATTGACAGTATATAAGTTATGGCACATCCTTTGGTAAGAGGGTTGAGAGTAAAGCAAAGGGGCGAGTTGCCCATGTATTATAAAAAATAGAAAGTTATGCATAAAGGCAAGATTAATGTACAGACGGAAAACATTTTTCCGGTAATAAAGAAGTTTTTGTATTCCGATCAGGAGATCTTTTTACGCGAGATCATTTCCAATGCGGTGGATGCCACGGAGAAGCTTCGCATGTTGGCTCGTGGGGGCAAGCTGGAAGAGGAGATAGGGGACGATACCATTCAGGTATCCTTTGACAAGGATAAGAAGACCATTACGGTTTCCGACCGGGGTATCGGGATGACCGGGGAAGAGGTGGAGAAGTTTATCAATCAGATTGCCTTGTCCAGTGCCCAGGATTTTGTGGAGAAATATAAGGATGCTGACAGTAAGCGGCTTATCGGGCAGTTTGGGCTGGGTTTTTACTCTTCTTTTATGGTTGCTGATAAAGTGGAGCTGGTTACCCGGTCGTATATGGAAGATGCCAAAGCAGTCCGGTGGTCATGCGACGGATCCCCGGAATATACGCTGGAGGAGACCGACAAAAAAGACCGGGGTACGGATGTGGTTATGCATATTTCAAAAGACGGGGAAGAGTTTTTAGATGAGCACAAGCTATTGGATCTACTGAAAAAGTATTCTGGCTTTGTTCCCGTACCGGTTCAGTTCGGTATGGAGACCCATGAAGAAGAGATTGAAGGGGAGAAGGATAAAGATGGTAAGCCCAAAACTAAAGAGGTGGAAAAGCCGCGGGTAATTAATAATCCGGATCCCGCCTGGACCAAGCCTCCGGCAGATTTGAAGAAGGAAGACTACCAAAGCTTTTACCGGGAGTTGTATCCCATGACCTTTGAAGAGCCTCTTTTCCATATCCATCTGAACGTAGACTATCCCTTTAAGCTTACTGGCATTTTGTATTTCCCCAAGATCAAGCCCAATTTGGAGGTCCAACGCAATAAGATCCAGCTCTATTCCAACCAGGTGTTTATCACCGATTCGGTGGAAGGCATTGTGCCTGAGTTTTTGACCATGTTGCATGGGGTGCTGGACTCGCCTGATATCCCGCTGAATGTTTCCAGAAGCTATCTTCAAAGTGACTCCCGGGTGAAAAAAATCTCCAACCATATCATGAAGAAGGTATCGGATAAGCTGGAGGAACTGTTTAAGAATGAGCGGGAAGACTTTGAGAAAAAATGGGATGATATTAAAATATTCATCCAGTATGGCATGATCTCTGAAGATAAGTTTTATGACCGTGCCAAAGCTTATGCCTTGCTTAAAAATACAGATGATAAGTATTTCACTTTTGAGGAGTATGTCAAGCTTATCAAAGAGAACCAGACCGATAAAGATAAGAATGTGGTACACTTGTATGCCACCGACCGGGAGAATCAATATGCATATATCCAGGCAGCAAAAGACCGGGGTTATGATGTACTGCTATTGGATGGTCCTATCGACAGCCATTATGTAAATATGCTGGAGCAAAAGCTGGAAAAAACCACCTTTAAGCGAGTGGATGCAGAGGTGTTGGATAAGCTTATTGTTAAGAAAGAAGAGGATAAGCCGGAGCCTGTTTTCAGTGAAGAACAGAAGGAAAAGATTAAGCCTTTGTTTGAAGAGCAGGCTGGTAAAGAGAAGTATACGGTTAAGTTTGAGGCAATGAAGGCTTCGGATATGCCGGTGATGATCACTCAGGATGAGTTTATGCGGCGTATGATGGATATGCAAAAGACGGGAGGTGGCGGTGGAATGGCTTTTATGGGCAATATGCCTGAAAACTACAATATGGTGGTTAATGAAAACCATCCATTGATTGGTGAGTTGATCAAACAGGAGGACGAGGAAAAGCAGAAAAGGGTGGTGCAGCAACTTACCGACCTGGCAAAATTGTCACAGAACCTGCTTAAAGGGGAAGAGCTTTCCGGGTTTATCAAACGTAGTGTGGATGTAATCCGGTAACCAGGGCATTGCTCAGCAGTATTGAAAAAGAAAAAACCTCCACCCGGACGGCCTTAGCGCTAAAGGGGTGGAGGTTTTTTTATTGAGGTATATCCAATAACGGATTAGAACTTTGGCTTTATATCCATATTATAAAACAGGAAAGAAAGCACATCCGTTGTTTCTTCAATCATCATTTCCGTAGATTTCCCGGCTCCGTGTCCTGCTTTAGTTTCTATACGTATGAGCACCGGGTTTTGTCCTTCATGCATTTCCTGCAGGGCGGCAATAAATTTAAAGCTATGAGCCGGGACTACGCGGTCGTCATGGTCGGCGGTAGTAACCATTGTTGCGGGGTATTCCACTCCCTTTTCCAGGGTGTGCAGTGGGGAATATCCTAACAGATAGCGGAACATCTCCTCAGAATCGTCCACGGTCCCATAGTCACCGGCCCAGTGCCATCCAATGGTAAACTTATGATACCTTAGCATATCCATTACGCCAACGGCGGGCAGCGCTACACCGAACAGGTCGGGGCGCTGGATCATGCATGCACCCACCAGCAAACCCCCATTAGATCCGCCGGCAATGGCAATACGCTCCGGACGGGTATAGTCCTGGTCGATAAGATACTCGGCCGCCGCAATAAAGTCATCAAACACGTTTTGCTTTTGCAATTTTGTGCCAGCCTGGTGCCACTCTTCGCCATATTCGCCACCACCACGCAGGTTGACCACTGCATAGATCCCTCCGTTCTCCAAAAAGGGAATCATAGTCATCCGGAACCGGGGAGTAAGGCTCACGTTAAACCCACCGTAACCGTAAAGGTATACTGGGTTATTACCATCCATCTCCAGGCCTTTCTTATAAGTGATAAACATGGGCACTTTGGTGCCGTCCTTGCTTTCATAAAATATCTGGCGGGTTTCATAGTCATCGCTGTTAAAGTCAATCTCAGAGCGTCGGAACAACTCCGAACGGTTATCTTCTACGTCATAGCGGTAAATGGCAGAAGGCATGTTATAGGAAGAGAAGGTATAAAACCCTTCATTATCCTCTTTATCTCCGGAGAAACCGCCCAAAGAACCAATTCCTGGCAGCTCAATCTCATGCAGCAAAGTGCCGTTCACCTCATATACATAAGCCCGGCTGGTAGCATCTTCCATATAAGAAGCGACGATCCTGCCGCCGGCCAGCGTGGCTCCGCGTAATACCGATTCTTTCTCCGGAAGGATATCCTGCCAGTGCTCCGGATCCGGATTGTGAGGGTCCATCAACACCAAACGATAGCGGGGAGCCCCATAGTTGGTGCGCACAATAAAGTGTCCGTCTTTGTGGTCAACCACCCGGTATTGATGGTCAAACCCCGGAGCAATGCGGTGAAAGTTGCTGCCCTCCAGCTCCAGGTCCTTATAATACATGGCATTACCCTGGCTTGCGGCCGATTCATAGATGATGAGAAAGCGCTCATCATCGGTGATTCCCGCTGTATAATTGCGACGTGGCTCCTGAGGGTTCCAGTAAACCAGACGGTCATCCTTTTGAGAAGTGCCCAACTGATGATAATAAACCTTGTGGTATTCATTGGAAGCAGATAGCTCAGCACCCTCCTCAGGCGCATCATAACGACTGTAATAAAAACCATCGCCCTGCCAGGAAATGCCGGAAAACTTGATCCACTTCAAATGATCATCCAGCATCTCACCCGTTTCAATATCCTTAACAAAAACCTCGTTCCAGTCCGACCCGCCACGGGAAATACCATAAGCCAAATACTTGCCGTTATCCGAAATCCCCATACTGGCCAAAGATACCGTGCCATCTTCACTAAACCCATTGGGATCAAGCAATACCTCACCGTCCTTTTCCGGGTCATGCGTCATATATAAAACGCTGTAGTCTTGAAGACCATCATTATGGAAGTAAAAATATAAATCATTCTTCTTAAATGGAGCCGAATAACGAGGGTAGTTCCATACATCGGTCAAACGCTCCTTTACCTTATCACGGAAAGGAATGCTTTCCAAATACCCGAAAGTCACCTCATTTTGCGCTTCCACCCATGCCTTTACATCCCTGGCCGTGTCATGCTCCAGCCAACGATAAGGGTCTTCAACAATAGTACCATACAAGGTGTCCCGAGCATCTACCTTCTTGGTATGAGGATACTCCAACACCATCTTTTTGTCTTTCCCGTCACCACAGGAAAACAGAGCCGCTAAAAATGCACTCATAATAATTAATGCGTTTCTTTTCATCGATTTGTGTATTAGTTATAACCTATATGTAATCAGACAAATATTTAAGTCCGAGAACACTTAAATTTTCTCAAGGGCAAAGATAATATATATCCGGTCTCATAATCAATAAAAATTATCCATATACAACACCGCCTTTGCATAAACGAATAGCCGTTTATACGCCGGTTGCCAGATACCTCATGGATCAACTATAGCGATAAAACACATGCTAACCAACCCGCAGCCCGAAACTCCAAAAATAAGAATTAATCCTGATGGGAGAGGGGAAAGGAGGGAAAAATCGCCTAAGCTTCATCTGTTTAAAAGTTTATAAATAGAGCCCGGTCTAAAAACACACATTTTCCACATCCCTGAAAATCAGCTATGCCCCATGCCCCCAAAGGGGAGTTAGAGGGGCGCGCGCGCGAGCTTTCCGGTAAGGAAATAATCAATCACCTGTGTGTGGAAAAAATTTCGGCATGGGCGTTTCATATAATAATTACCACACCATACCCACCCCCATCACTAAAAATTCACATTTGTAATCAGTGCAAAAATGTAACATGTCCGTAAAATATATCCCATGAATAATCAACAAGCGTAAATTTGCCAAAAAACACATCATTTAGCAATTATAATACTCATATTCAGGTTTAATACAAACTAACCCCAAGTAACACTTTAATAAAAATCCAATAATTTCCAAACCCCAAATCATAAAAATATTATTCACCCTATACCCCTATATAAAAGCATTATAAACACACCATATAAACCAAAGATTAAACATAACATCCCACCACCATACATATTACAGATGTAAAAACCGTTTGTTTACATTTGCAACCACAATTATTATTACATTTGTAAAAAATTTCATCATCATGATTGACCGCATTAAACTATTATTAGAGACCCAGGGGATGACCGCCACGGAATTTGCCGACCGGTTAGGCATCCAGCGGTCGGGTTTATCGCATATCATGTCTGGGCGTAACAAGGCCAGTCTTGACTTTGTGCGCAAGGTATTAACAGCCTTTCCGGAAGTATCCCCCGACTGGTTAATACGCGGCAGCGGGAGCCTGTTGCGTAAAGACCATGCTTCTGCAGCCATTGGTGATGCCCCTGCCACCCGCAGCCATTCTTCCCCACCGGGTTCTTCCGGCCTGTCAGCAGGCCGTCAGCAGGAAATGTTTCCCTATAGTCATGTGGAACAACCTGAAGAACAAGCGCCTTATGAAAGGGCCTCCCAGGGGAAAGGCGACCCTGAAGCGCCCCGCCGGGAACAGCAAGAAGTGGGCAGAAGTCGAGAGGATTCTGGCGAAAATAACCGGCACTCCAGGGAAAACTACGCCGCAGCCCAACGGGATTCATCTTCCCGTTTATCAGAGGCTTCTCCCAATGTTGAGCAGATGGTTTTGCTTTATTCCGATGGGTCTTTTGAAGTGTTTAAACCTAAAGGTGCTAAAAAAAATGTGCCGGACTGATCGGTTAATTGATTTTGGGTGATTCGTACTGTTTACAAATGTAACACCCCGCTTGTAGTGGGGTCTCCGGGGGTAAAGAGGAGGGCTGTTTCTCGTTGTGCGGCCGCATGGCTGTCGGCGCCATGGACGGCATTTTTCCGTAGTGTTTTTCCAAATGTTGCTCTCAGGGTGCCCTGGGATGCCTGGCTGGGATCGGTGGCTCCCATTAGCTTGCGGTATCGGTCTACGGCTTGATTTCCTTGTAACAGGGCTACGATCACCGGACCGCTGGTTATGTACTGCACTAATGGGGTGAAAAAGGGTTTTTTGCGGTGTTCTTTATAGAATGCCTGGGCCTGGGCGGGGGTAAGATGGATCATCTTCATGGCGATGATCTGAAAATCGGCCCGGAGGATTTGATCCAGGATGGCGGGATATTCTTTATCGGCTACTGCCGTGGGCTTGATTATGGTAAGGGTGTGCTCCATGGCTTTACGAAGGAAATATTGGGTTTAGCAGGATGAGTATGTCTGCTTAAACAATTTATTTTTACTTTTGTTTGCTCTTAAATAAAAAGCTTATTATATATGACGCCCCGGGAGATCGCACGTATTAACGAATTGTTGGACAAGTCACAAAAGGTGGTTTTAATATCGCATGCCAGTCCTGACGGCGATGCCATCGGCTCTATTTTAGCCATGACTGCTTATTTACGGGGTCGTGGTTTGGACCCTCTGCCCATGCTTCCCGATGGGTTGCCTGCCTACTACAGCTGGATGCCTTACAGTTCTTTGGTGTGCGATGCGGACAGGGAGCCTGACCGGTGCCGCGAGGCGCTGGAGCAGGCAGAGCTGATCATCTGCTTCGACTTTAACGGGTTTAAACGCGTGGAAGGGCTTCAAGAACCCCTGGAAAAGGCTAAAGGGGTTAAAGTGCTTATTGACCACCACCCCAACCCCCAGAAGGGCTTTGACCATTTGATGTCTCAGCCCAGTGCTTCCTCTGCGGCCGAACTGGTGTATTATTTTATCCATGCCCTGGCCGGAACAAATAAGGAGGTCATCGACCTGCCAATGGCTCAAGCCATATATGTGGGCATGATGACCGATACAGGATCATTCAATTATAACGCCAATAACCCTGAAATGTACAGTGTGATCCGCCACCTGGTTGAAATTGGCGTTGACCCGGAGCTGATGCATCAACGAATATACAATAACTTCTCTGTTAGACGAATGCGATTTCTCGGAAACGCCCTGCTCAATAAAATGGTGGTGCTGCCGGACCAGGCAGCGGCATATATCCCCCTTACATTAAGTGATCTACAACAGTTTAAACATCAAAAAGGCGATACGGAAGGACTGGTAAACTACCCACTGAGCATTAAAGGCATTGTGTTCTCGGCTTTATTGACTGAAACCAGTGAGTATGTCAAGGCTTCCTTCCGTTCTATATCTCCCTTCGATGTGAACGTGTTTGCCAAAAATCACTTTAACGGGGGAGGACATATCCATGCCGCCGGAGGGAAAAGTTTTCAGCCTATGACAGAAACTATTCAGCTGTTTGAATCGTTAGTAAAAAGTAACTACTTAAAACAACTAAAGGATGCACAAAAAAGCATTTAATACGATTACAGGAATCTGTACTTTGTTCCTTTGGGCTTTGTTTCTGGGGGGATGCAACAACGACCCCCCGGTAATTGACGTCACCCCGGAAGCCAGAAACCAGTCATCCCCACACCAAACGCGCAAAGAAGGAATGGTGGTGGTGAATAAGGAGATCGTTCGACTGGAAGAACAGTTTATAGACAATTACATCCGCCGCCATAACCTTAACGTGACCCAGGCGGGCAACGGCATCCAGTATGATATTTATAAACCCAACCCGGAGGGTAAGCAGGTAAACGATGGGGACCGCGTTTCCATGGTCTATTCCTCCAAACTGCTCACCGGAACCATGGTTGAAAGTAAAGATACCATGAAAACCCGGTCGTTCAATGTAAATGCCTCCCAACACATCCAGGGGCTTCATTTTGCAGCCATGCAAATGAGGGAAGGGGAAAAGGCGGTGTTTATTATTCCCTCCAAAATGGCCTATGGTGTTACCGGAAAGCGAGGACTGGTGCCCCATAATGCCGCCCTGGTATATGATATCCAATTAACCGCAGTGAACAAATAATCTTAACCCAATTAAATGACAAACGAATAATCACCATGAAAGCCTACCAAATTGTTTTTCCTGCTTTTTTCCTGTTAATGGCATCTTTTTTTTCATGCCACCAGCCGCCGGAACCCTATCCGGGGTTCAAGTATGCCGAACCGGGAATCTATTATCAATTTCATCACCAGTCGGAAACCGGCATCCGCCCGGATACGGGAGACATGTTGACCCTGAGCCTGCGGTGGTACTCGGAAGATACTACCATTTATTTTGATACCCATGACCTCCCCGGAGAGTTTTCCATTATTATGGAAGACCCCAGAACCTCCATGGACCTGTTTACCTGTTTGAAAATGATGCGTCTGGGTGACAGCGCCACCTTTATTTTACCCCCGGATTCCCTGCTGGGGTATGAGCTCCTGGAAGACACAGCTTCTATTATCTTGCTGGATGTGAAAATCCTTAATATTGTGCCCCGGGAAGAACACCAGGCCACATTGGAAAAAGAACGCCAGGAAAACAAAGACAGGGAACGCTCGGAAGTGGAAAAATTCCTGGAGGAGCATAACATCCGCTCCAAAACCACAAGTAGCGGGATACATATATTCAACCATGAGAAAAAGCCCGCTAACCCACCCGTTGAAGCGGGAAAGGTGGTCATGTTAACCTTTAAGGGCCGCTTGCTCAACGGAGACGTATTTCAGGAAACCTCCCCGGAATTTGCTTATGTAGTGGGAGAGTCACCCCATTATCCCATCGACTGGGATGAGGGCTTACTGGAAATGAGAAAAGGAGAAAAAGCCACCATGCTGCTGCCCTTCGACCTGGCTTTGGGTAGTGAAGGGGCAGAAGGCCTTATCCCTCCCTATTCACCAATAATTATGGAAGTATGGATAAACGATGTGATCAGCAAGCAAGAGTATCAGCAAATGCAGCTTTCACAGGGCAGGGATAGCCGGCAAAATGCAGAGAGGGAGATGAAAGAATACCTAAGAAAGCATGAGATCACCCAGGAGCCAACGGCCAGTGGGCTGGTTTATATCACCCAAAAAGCGGGCACCGGTCCCTATCCGCAGCCCGGAGAAACAGTACAGGTGCATTATACAGGCTATATGCTCAACGGAGAGGTGTTCGACAGCTCACACAACCGGGGAGTACCCCTGGAGGTGGTTATTGGTCAGGGAGGACTTATACAGGGATGGCTGGAAGCACTACCCATGATGCGCCAGGGAGAAAAAGCCAAAGTGATCATCCCCTGGCAACTGGCCTATGGGAGGTCGGGAAAAGGAAATATACCCCCCTTCGCCAATCTGGTTTTTGAGATGGAATTAATAAACATTATATAAATCTTTATTCATATGATACGCAATCTGTTGTTCGTTGCAGTGACCCTTATTCTGCTTACCGTCACCGCCTGTTCCTCATTAAAAAACCCTAAAACAGGGAAGAGCTATAAAACCGATGAAGGGGTGGAGATCACCTTTTATGACCGTGGAGAAGGGCCCACAGCCCAAAACGGTGATAAGCTGGAGATGCACTATGTGGGGCGCCTGGAAAATGACTCCATGTTCGGGTCCAGCTATAAACGAAACCAACCCCTGTCCTTTGAACTGGGCAATGAGGAAGTGATCCGTGGATGGGAGGTGGGCGCCCGGTACATGAAAGAAGGCGATAGCGTACTGATGGTTATTCCGCCGGAAATGGCCTACGGCGACACACGCAGAGGACAGATTCCCGCCAACTCTACCCTGTACTTTACCGTAAAACTGGAAAACCTGTGGGTAACCCCCAAGCCTTTTGATATTTCAAAAGCCGGAAAAACAACCCTGGAGGACGGACTGGAAATATATACCGTGAAAAAAGGGAAAGGACCTGCCCTGCAAGACGGACATTTTGTTACCGTACACTATACCGGCTATCTGGAAAACGGTGAAGTATTTGACTCCTCCGTGGAGCGAGACGCCCCCATTGATATCCAACTGGGCAAGAATCAGGTGATCCAGGGATGGGAAAAAGCATTGAAAAACATGACTGTAGGCGAAAAAGCCCGCATAGTTATACCCCCCGAGCTGGCCTACGGACCCCAGGGAAGAGGACAGATACCCCCAAATGCAACCCTCACCTTCGATGTGGAGATCGTGGATGCCAAAATGCCCCGAACAACAGAACCGTTCAACGTTGAAGGAAAAGACACCCTGTTTACACCATCCGGACTGGGGATTATTAAACTGAACCAAACCGACCAGCCCAAAGCAGCACCCGGGAATGTGGTTACTGTACATTATACCGGATACCTGGAAGACGGAGAAGTGTTCGACTCCTCCATCGAAGCAGACCAGCCCATCTCATTCCCACTGGGACAAGGACAGGTGATCCCCGGGTGGGATGAAGGCTTGCAACATATGAGAATGGGCGAAAGAGCACGACTGATAATCCCTTATCAACTGGGATATGGTGAAAACGGCGCCGGACCCATTCCCCCTAAAGCCAAACTTATCTTTGATGTGGAACTCATGGATATCAAATAAAATAACCCCAATGCCACCAACGAACCAATGAGTCTGGTGTACGAATACATATTTCTTCACATCCGCTGAAAATCATTGGTTGCCTTTTTATACCAAACTCACCAACTGAAGAACACCTTTCTAATATATACCTCGCTCTATACTGCCTTGATTGGACTTCACTGATGAACGCTTTATACTGCCTTGATTGGACTTCACTGCTGAACGCTTTATGCTTCCGGGTGCACAAAAAGGTGCTTTCTGCCATTAGGTTTAGCTATCTCAGCGGTTTCCTGGTTACTTCTTGACATAATCTCTGTTATTGATTACCTTTGCCATATTTTCACATCATTTATCTCCCATGGTGTGAGTGATAATTTATACACCCTATATGCAAGATTATCAAATAAAACAGCAAGATTCTTTTAACCCTTAAATCCCATGAAAACAAGTAACCGGTTTGCCCTTCTTTTTCTTCTGGTTTTTTCCCTTTCCGGCAGTCTCCGTGCCCAGTTTCCCGTACATTTTAAGGTAGATCAGTCTCCCAGGCTGGAAGCCCATGCGGGCGATGATATACATGTACAGCCGGGCACCACGGTAACCCTGGGTGGCAGCCCCTCAGCCACCGGTGGCAGTCCACCCTATACTTACCTGTGGACACCCCCGCACAACCTTGACGACACCAGTGTGGCTTACCCGTCACTGACCGTGGATACCATTACACAATATACCTTACATGTTACCGACACCCAACACTGTACTGCTTACGACTCCCTTTGGGTGTCCATAGAAACCAGTATCCCTGCACACAACCGAAGCCAACAGCCCTTTTCCGTATATCCCAACCCACTGCATGGGGAGCAGTTGACCATCGAAGCCGCCAAAGGAACACCCGGATTTTCCGTAACCCTGCTAACCGCCAAAGGAAAAGAAATAGCACAACATGCTTTTCCCGGGGAAGGCACCCACCGTATCCCTGTAAATAGAACCAAAAACCCTCCGGGAGGTATATATCTATTAAAGATCCACCAGGAAAAAACCTACGTATTTAAGATAATAGCACATTAATTAATAAAATCCATAGGGTTATGTTCAAAATATTATCCCCATTAATCATTATATTTTTGGCACTGGCCATGCCAGTATCCCTTAGCGGCCAGGTGATAAAGGTATATTCCGGCGAGCCGGCCATGCTCATTGCTCAGGGTTACAGCCATGGGCATATCCAATGGCAGCAGTCGTCCGACCAGAATACCTGGACGGATATTCCGGGAGTAACCGGCGATTCAGCTTTGGTTGACGCCGACTCGGTAGTTACCTGGTACCGTGGTAAGATCACCTCAGGAACCTGCGCTACCTTATATACCGACACCCATGCCATTAAGCTCTTTGAATGTGGAGATACCATTATGGATTACCGGGATGGTCGCAAGTACCCTACGGTACAAATCGGAAGTCAGTGCTGGATGGGTAAAAACCTGGCGGTGGGGCAAATGATCCCCGGAGATCAGGATATGGAAGACAACGGAGTCATTGAACGCTATTGTTACGACGATGACACACTTAACTGTCAGCAATACGGTGCCTTATACCAATGGGATGAAATGATGCAATACGACACCACCGAAGGGGTGCAGGGAATTTGCCCCACCGGATGGTATATCCCCAGCGACCAGGACTATATCCAGCTGGAGTTGGAGTTGGGAATGAGCATATCCCTGGCCAACCTGGTGAACACCTGGCGCGGTCACAACCAGGGTACACAGCTAAGCCCATCGGGAAACACCGGATTCAATGCCAATTATACCGGTATACGCTTCTCAAGTGGCGTATTTTACAACATGGGAACCTTTGAATACCTGTATACATCCACCCAAAATAGCTCCAACCCGGTAGCAGCCTGGAGAAGATGCCTGGATGTTAACCAGTTCTCCATCGGACGATATAATAACACCCATAAAAATACCGGCGGATCGGTGCGCTGCATTAAAAAAGAAAATGCAAAGGACGCAAAGAGTGTACGGTAATAATGAAAGATGAAACGCCCATGCCGAAAATTATTCGACACACAGGGGAATGATTATTTCCTTACCGGAAGCTCCCGCACGCGCCCCTCTAACTCCCCTAAAGGGGAGGACCGGGCCAACCCGCGGCAGTTTGCGGTGACATATTATTCGTGCATTCGTGAGAACGAACAACGAAAAAAACATATAAACACATGAAACATTTGAGCATTCAAGTTTGGATAATATTGGCTTTGGCAGCCCTTATAGCCGCTATGGCCCTGGGTTGCGACAAGGATAATGGCCCGGCCAAAGACTCGGAATTACGTAGCTTCTCCCACCTGGAGGCGGAGATGGACAGTATGTATATCGGGGAGATCACCCAAATTCGGGCCATTTATGATGGAGACAATGTGACCTTTGAGTGGGAAGCCTCCTCTGGAGATATCCTGGGAAGCGGCCATACTGTGGAGTATCTAGCAGCCTCCTGCACCGAACCAGAAGCCACAATTACCTGCAAAGCCATTGCCAAAAACCAGTCCAAAACCCGCAGCATCAGCATTTATGTTTATTAACAAAAAAACCATAAGCCTTCTTCCCCTGCTGCTAATGCTTGTGTTTAACCAGCAAAAAGGCAAAGCACAGTGTTTTGCCACCCCGGGAAACCCGGTCGGGGGGGCGGAAAATATTGGGGTGATGATGAAAAACCACTTGCGTGTGCAATCTTCATTCCGCTATCATAAGGCCTCAAACTATTATAAGGGCGACAGCCCCTACCTTGGCCACAAGCGCACACTGGATGAAGCTTACTTTAGCTATGGCGGCATACTGGCCGCCTATGGCATTACCAACCGGATCACCGTGGAACTGGATGCCGGATACTTCTTCAATAAAACACAAGAATATCTGAAATGGGACGGAACCCTAACCGGCTATGGCCCCTCCAACATGACCGCCATGGTTAAATATGCGCTGTATCAGGATATGCTTAATCGCATAGAATTTACCCTGGGAGCAGGAGGGAAGATACCCCTGTCCCGCACATACCAAAGAGTGGACGGAGTGGTGCTGCCCATCGACCTGCAGCCCTCCACAGCATCTTACGGCCTGAGAGCACAGTCATTCCTGGTTAAAGAAAATTCAATAGGCTCATGGCGACTATTCTGGATCAACCGGTATGAAAAAAACTTTGAAAACCCCTACAACTTCCTTTTTGGGGACCACTTTTCCAGCGCAATATTTTACAGTAAACATACCCACCTGGAAGCATCCCAACGATTTAAACACTGGACCCTGATCCTTCAGGCACGATATGAATTTAACGATCAAAATATCCGCAACGGACAATTGGTGGAGGCCTCCGGTGGGCACCTGGCCATTATTGCACCCCAGGTCAACTGCAGCATTGACCAAACCTGGAACTTATCACTGCTCTTTGAAAAAGTGATCTACCGTTATTATAACCATGTGCAATTGGGCGGAAACTACTCGGTGGGTGTGCAACTGAGCAGAGATTTACCTATTAACCAATAAAATATATTTACATTATCCATGAAGACCTTTACCCTTCGCTTTTTGTCAGCCGGCCTGATATTCTTTTTGTTGGCCTTACCCGTTCTTAAAGCCAGTAATATAATGGCAGATTCGGTTATGTTGGTGCATAAAGACACCTCCAGTCAGACCATTCAGGTACGTTTCAACTTATCCTGGGAGCATTCCTGGCGGGCCGATACCGCACCGGGAAATCACGATGCGGCTTGGGTATTCATCAAATACTCCCAGGATGGTGGCCTCACCTGGCACCATGCTTCTCTGGAACCCCAGGGCCATGGCTCCGGCTCCGGCACCAACGCCTGGGTACAGGCAGGGGTGATGGATGAACGCCAGCCGTTTCAGCCCGACAGCAACCCCGTGACCGGCGCATTCTTTTACCGGAGTGACCCCGGATACGGACTGTTTACCATCAGCAGAGCACACCTGCTATGGAACTATGGAGCAGACGGACTGACCCATACAGATACAGTACTCGTGCGGGCCTTTGCCATTGAAATGGTCTATGTGCCAACAGGGCCATTCTATCTGGGCAGCGGAGCATCTGAAAGCGGTGAGTTTTTTCCCTACCCCCATAACGACTCGGTATACCTTGTAGACAGTGAAGACCCCATCATAGTAGGAGACTCTTCCGGACAGCTTTATTATGAATACAGCCCCCATTCCGGCGACCAGAGTGGCGTGATTCACAAACATTTTCCCAAAGGATACCAGGGGTACTACGTGATGAAGTACAACATTACCCAGCAGCAGTATGTAGACTTTTTAAACACCATTACCAATGCTCAGGCACAGAACCGCAAGAGCCAGATCACCGGATTCCGGCATGCCATTACCGACACCACCGGGATATTTACCACTGCCCATCCTTATGTGGCCTGTAATTTTTTGAGCTGGCCCGATGGGTCAGCCTATGTGCATTGGGCAGGATTGCGGCCCATGACCGAGACCGAATATGAAAAAGCCTGCCGTGGCCCCCTGTATCCAGTAGCCGAAGAGTTTGCGTGGGGCAGCACACACTTTGTGCAGGCCAAGGGCATAGCCAACCCAGGAACAGCCCAGGAGAAACCCACCAATGCCCAAAGCAATGCCGTAGCCGGGTTTGACCAAAATGTCCAGGGACCCATGCGCGTGGGAGCCTTTGCCACAGACAGCTCGGGAAGAACAGAGGCCGGAGCATCCTATTATGGCATTATGGAACTGAGCGGAAACGTAACTGAAAAGGCCGTAACCATCGGAAACAGCCAGGGAAGAGCCTTTGACGGACTGCATGGAAACGGAACCCTTACCAGTTGCGGACATGCTAACGTAAGCTCCTGGCCAGGATATCACAACGGAACGGTGAGCCAGGCCGCAGGCAGCGGACTCAGAGGGGGAGACTGGATCAACTGTGCCATCACTATGAGAGTATCCAACCGGGGAAGAGCAGCATATGGAACCTCCAACAGAAGCATGGAATACGGCTTCAGAGGAGCAAGAACAAAACCCCAAACACCCAAAGAATAAACCATGAGGACAGTATAATAATACAAAGTTTTATACCCGCAGAAAAGCTGCTTTGCCCCACCCTAAAAGACACCTGGTTTTCAGCAACCCTATTTTAAGAGGCCGGGATAAAAAGCCGCTGAAAATCAAAAGAAACCGTTTTAAACCGGCCTAAACCATTAATACCTTAATTGTAAAATCTATATCATGAATTATAAAACCTATATCATGACCATAACAAAAATAATAACCACCGTGCTAATAACCATGACCACCTTGTCAGCCTTTGCCCAATATACCGGCGGACAGGGAAGGGGAGACCATATGGCTCAGTCTCTGCCGCTGATCATGAGCGTAGAAAAGCATGAACAGCCCCAGGCCGGAATCATTACACTGTATCCCGTTCCCGCCAGACAAATGTTAAACATCAAACTGAATCCGGAAACAGAAGCCGAAAAGGTGATCAAAATACAAATGTTTGACCCATGGGGAAAAGAGGTAATAACCTATCAAAGCCATGTAAAACAAATCCCCGTCCAAAACCTGGCCTCAGGCGTCTATTTCCTACGTTTTACCTTTACATCAGGACCACCACAAATATTTAAGATTATGGTTGCAAAGACCTAGCCAAGCCTGCGCAATACACCCATGCCAAAGGTCCCGCGATACCTTAGGATCGAAGCTATCGACACACAGGGGGATGATTATTTCCTTACCGGAAAGCTCCCGCGCGCGCCCCTCTGACTCCCCTAAAGGGGAGGACCGGGCCACCGCACGCGCCCCTGTCCAAACCCTTCGGGGCCTGGACCAACAACGAACAAAATTCTAAACAGATAAAACCCCATATTATTCGTGCATTCGTGGCAAAAAATAAACACATGAAAAGAGCTAAAGGGCAGTAGCCGTATGCCGGCGGATGGTGGCAGGAATTTCTACACCTCCAGGTTAGACATTGCACTTGTGATCTCAAAGGGGTAGTCCGGGTATTCATAAATAGGCATTATCTCTTCCGTCTCGCCTATTGAATAGCCAAAAACACCGGAATATTCTTCAGGATTTTCCCCCATATCCGTCATTTGGCGGATATACTCGTCTATGGATTTAGATTCCACGATAGTTACCCGTCCCATCTGGTCGATAATGGGGCTGTGTCTTCGGGTATGATCGTGGTCAAACAGCAGTACCCTTCGGCCGTCGTTGGTTATGCCGATGGTTCGGAAGGTATTGCTTTTTCCCACTCCCGGCATATTGAGCACATTGCGGTCGGTAGCCAAAAAGGGCAGGCCGTAAGTTTCACGGAGCCTGTTGATATTTTCTTTCATCTTTTCCGCCTCCTGAGGAAATGAGCGTATGGTTTTATGTTCTTTGGCATCAATTTCTCCCAGCACTTTTTCTTCGGCACGTTCCTGGATAGACCGTGCATTATTGGCGAAGTTATGTTTATTTTCCAGGTATCCTTTCACGGTAAAGGTATAATAGGGCAGTACGCCCAGGTCGTTGAGCACTTTTCTCAGTTTGGCCGTATGCCCTTTCCGGGAGGCTGCGGCAGTAAACACCTGCTGGTTGGTGATGGTCCATCCTGCCTGGCGCAGCTTGTTCATGCCGTGGGCGGCTTCCGGGGTGATCTCCATAGCCGTTTCAAAGTGGGTCTGGATCACGAATTGCCTGATCCCCGCTTCCCGGGAGGCTCTTTCCTTAAAATCCCGAAGCAGCGTCACCAGATGATCGGTAATCCGTTGGGGAAGATAAACCGGCAGGCGTGTACCCAGGCGCACTCTCAATATCTCGGCCTTTTTTTCGCCAACAGGTAAGCGTTTATTGTTTTCTTTTTTCCGTTTAGCCATTTCATAGACGGCATCCAGGATACGTTTTAGCGACTTATCAGCGCTCATGAGAGCATCTCCACCGGTGATTAAAATATCCCTGAGCTGGGTATCTTCTTCAAAGTATTTTAGCAATCGCTCCAGCTTCTGGGGCCAGCTCTCGGTGGGCTTCAACTGCTCCAGGTTGAAATTAAGCTTGCCACTCTGAAAGTCATACATGCGCTGACAACTGGTGCACAGCCCCCCACAGGCACGACCCATGGAGTCGGGGATCATAATGGCCACCTCCGGATAACGCCGGTGAATGTTCCCTCCTTCCGGAAGATGCCAGCCGGCAGCATTGGGCTCACCGGGCTTAACAATGTCCTCCTTCTCCCAGGCATTGATATGACCAAACTGGTTGATCAGCTCCCTGGAATAGAGGATATAATCACGGATGGCCTGGTCAGAGGCAATATAGCCGCCAATATTGGTGGTGCAAAGCAGGCTAAGGTAATAAGGGTTAACGAAAAATGGAATGCCAGCCTTTTTGGCATCACGCAATACCTGCATGGTCTCATAGGACAAGGAGTAGCCCAGCATCTCATTGATAAGTTCCGGATCACGAAAAGCGAAGCGTAGATGAAATAAACGGTCGTGCCACCATTGGCGGGCAATGCTTAAGCGGTCCTCCCGGGACAGACCCGCTTCTTTAAAATAAAACTTCCGGTCGGTAATTTCCCCATTATCCATTTTATCCAAAATAATACCAAGGATCCGGTCACGGTTCATTTCCCGGTGGCGAACCACCTGCTCATCCAGTCCCGACGGGTGGCGATCCATCCACTCTTCCACCTTTTCAAGGGTAGGAAGACTATATTCATAGGAGGCCTCCAGCTGGCTGAACAGTTGGGCCATATCACGGAAAAAATCGGGATTGCCTCCTCCAGTACCACGTGAAAGACCCAGGTATAATGTGTTAAACGGCTCATTAATAAATGTTTCTCCTCCCATGTTCAGGTCTTCAACCTCATTACCTGTATGATCAATATAATCCAATACACGAATAGCCGCCATATCTTGCCAACGCAGTTTGTCATATGCCTTTTTACCTCTCTTACGCTCTTTGTAATAATCCACCCCGCCCTCACCAGACTCAAGGATACTATAGGCCCAACGCGATAACTGATTCTCAAAATCTTTATACTCATTACTCTGCTCAAGGATCTGTGCTATCCGGGGGTGGTTGGACAGCATTTCCTGAACCATCTTCTGTGAAATCCCATTGATGCTAATGGACTCAAAATTACGACTCATATTATTCTATTTATGGAATTATACATAATACAATACGTGTTTGTTTGATCAAACAAAACAAGAACATCACCTTTAATACATGTTTGATTGGCGGCTTTCAAGCCGGCCGGGCCACTACCTGAAATGACTGAAATCCGTGGTTTTACGGGTATTGTTATTCTTCGGGAAACTGACAGGCTCCTCCTGGTGCAGAATATTTTTAAATGTGGTATAGATACTCAGGTAGGTGAGTGGCAGGGTAAACACTATGCCCAGACCAAACAATAAAACGCCGAGTAAGTTGATAAGCAGTAGAATAAGTATCAGCCCCAATGCACCCCAGAAAGCTTTGGTTATCAGTTTACGGCTGGCCTCCATGGCCTCCCAGAAGTCCATGCCGGAAAACATAATAAAAGGAATAACCAATATATAGGCTACCCCAAGATAAATGCCGGGAGCTACCAACATTATCACTCCCAGAAAAATAAGAAGACCCGAGAGGGTAGTGGCCACAAAAATATTGAGCCATCGGGAAAACCCATCAAAGAAATGATAAATATGCAGCTTCTCACCCCGGTCAATACGTTTTGCCGCTGCAAAATAACCCGCCACCAGGGGAGGCATGAGAAAAACGTTTATCATCGTACCAACTAATTGTATGCGAAGTGTAAAAAGTGCCAGCGTAAGTAAAAAGGCTGAGTATCCCAGAAACATTACAGGTTCTGCTTTAATATATTCCAATGCGGCTATCAGGTTCCGCCGGGGATCAATAACAATGGGTTGGTCTAATCTTTCACGAAGCTTCTCTCTATAATCTTGTTGATCCATAGTCTATTGGTTTAACCCAAAGTGAAGTGTTAATTTTTTGCAAATATACAGAATGCGTTGGTAATACAGGGATAAATTTTTCATCGCCACTGAAGATCATCCAAACTCCCCAAGCCACCTTTGATTTTCAGAGGGATACCCCTAAAGGAGGCGG
The DNA here is from genome assembly GCA_003557725.1 of Bacteroidales bacterium. Classification (GTDB taxonomy): domain Bacteria; phylum Bacteroidota; class Bacteroidia; order Bacteroidales; family PWNQ01; genus PWNQ01. The sequence goes on from PWNQ01000205.1 coordinate 37,705, forward strand.
TGAATTTTTCTTTACTTTGGTATGATGCAGGTTGCCCGGCTTTTGTATTTTTGTGGCATGATAAGGGGGATTGCGCCTGTATTAATCAATGAGTCCAATCTAAAAAGGTTACTTTTGATTTTCAGCGGATGTGAAAAATGTGTGTTTTTGGACCGGACTCATCAATAATTAACACCTTATGTTTATGTTTCATAGGATTTTGATACCGCTGTTGTTCACGGCCACTATTTTTTTTTCCTGCGGATATGCGCCCGCTCCCCCGGAGGGGAAGCAAGTATTCCGGTATAACCAATCTTCGGGTATATCCTCTTTAGATCCGGCATTTTCCCGCGATCAGGCCAATATCTGGGCCGTTCACCAGATGTATAACAGCTTATTGCAGTTGGATGATAACTTAAATGTGCGTCCATCCATAGCTCGCCGCTGGGAGGTTTCCCCTGAAGGCACTCTATATACGTTTTATCTGCGTGATGATGTTTACTTTCATGAGCATGAATTATTCCATAGCAAAGAAGACCGCCGGGTCACTGCGCATGACTTTGTATACAGCTTTAACCGCCTGTTGGACCCCTCGCTGGCGGCCCCCGGAGCCTGGGTGTTTAACAATGTGAAAGAAACCCCCTCAGGATATGCCTTTAAAGCCCTTAATGATACCGTACTGCAAATAGAACTGAAAAGGCCTTTCCCCGCTTTCCCGGGAATACTCACCATGAAATACTGCTCTGTTGTTCCGGAAATAATTGTGCGCCACTACGGGGCCGACTTCCGAAACAACCCGGTGGGTACGGGGCCATTTTATTTTAAAATGTGGGAGGAGAACATCAAGCTGGTCATGTTGCGCAATCCGGATTATTTTGAAAGGGATGACCAGGGGCAACAGCTACCTTACCTGGATGCCGTATCGGTTAGCTTTATCATAGACAAGCAATCTGAATTTCTTGAATTTATTAAAGGCAACCTGGATTTCCTTTCCGGACTGGATGCCAGCTATAAAGACGAGCTGCTCACCCGTAATGGCAACCTGAACCCCCGCTACAGGGATCGTCTGGAGCTGATCACACAGCCTTACCTTAACACGGAGTACCTGGGTATCCTGGTGAATGACTCCCTGGGAATTGTGCAAAACAGCCCCCTCAGGTACAAAAAGGTGCGGCAGGCCATCAATTACGGATTTGATCGTAAGCGAATGATGCGCTATTTAAGGAACAATATTGGCACCCCCGCATTGTCGGGGTTTATTCCCATGGGGCTGCCTGCCTTTGATGCAGAGAAAACACAGGGGTATTCTTATAACCCGCAAAAAGCACGCCGCCTGCTCCGTGAGGCCGGATTCCCCGACGGAGAAGGAATGCCACCAATAACGCTGGTCACTACTGCTTCCTACCTGGACCTTACCACATTTATCCAACACCAGTTGCAAGACCTGGGAATGAACGTGGCCATCGATAATACCCCGCCTGCCACACTGAGGGAGATGGTGGCCAACTCCAGAGTGAATTTTTTCCGGGCATCATGGATAGCCGACTATCCGGATGCAGAAAACTATCTGGCATTGTTTTATTCCAAAAACTTTACCCCCGACGGACCAAACTATACTCATTTTTATAACCCCCGGTTTGACTCCCTGTATGAAAAATCTCAAACCATAGTGAATGACTCCCTTCGCAGAGAGCTATATCGCCAGATGGACCAGTTGGTGATGGAAGAAGCACCTGTGGTGGTGCTCTACTACGACCAGGTACTGCGTTTTGTGCACAATAATATCCGGGATTTGGGAAGCAATCCCCTTAATCTGCTGACTCTTAAGAAAGTGAGGAAGATTTAATTCCGCCCCGCCGGACCCGGCAGTTGACAATTATGTCTCTACATTATTTCCATTTGTTTTTCCAGCGCCATTAGTTCATCGCGGTAGTGAGCTGCATCCATAAAGTTCAGTTCTTTTACGGCTACTTTCATTTTTCTGGCGGCTTCTTTAGCAGCTTTTTCCAGTTGTTTCCGGTTCATGCTTTGCATGATGGGGTCTTCGGCCACCAGGTTATTTTTTTCCGGTTCCACATAGGGATTTCTTTCTTCTCCGCGGGCGTCGATCGCGGTAGTTTGTCCCAGGATATGACTTTCAGATTTTTTCAGTGGGTGTGGGGTGATATTATGTTTCTCATTATATGCCAGTTGTTTTTCTCTTCTGCGGTCTGTTTCTTCCAGGGTTCGTTTCATGGAGTTAGTAACTTTATCGGCATACATGATCACTTTAGAGTTCATATTTCGTGCGGCTCGTCCTGCGGTTTGTGTAAGAGAGGTTTCAGATCGCAGGAATCCTTCTTTATCCGCATCCAGGATAGCCACCAGTGCTACTTCGGGCAGGTCCAGTCCTTCTCTGAGCAGGTTTACTCCCACCAGCACGTCAAATTCTCCGGTTCTCAGTCCCCTCAATATTTCCACTCTTTCCAGGGTATCCACGTCCGAGTGGATGTATCGTGTTTTCACGTTAACATCGGACAGGTAGCGTGTTAGCTCTTCGGCCATTCGTTTAGTGAGGGTAGTTACCAGCACTCTTTCTTTCCGTTCCACCACCTGTTGCACTTCTTCCAGCAGGTCATCGATCTGGTTTAGTGTTGGTTTCACCATCACCGGTGGTTCCAGCAGGCCGGTGGGTCTCACCACCTGTTCCACCAGTACGCCTTGGGCTTGTTGCAGTTCATATTTTCCTGGGGTTGCGCTCACATATACCACCTGGTTAACCACGTGATTAAATTCTTCAAACTTCAGGGGTCGGTTATCCAGTGCTGCCGGCAGGCGAAAGCCATATTCCACCAGGTTTTCTTTCCGGCTGCGGTCACCACCGTACATGGCGTGCAGTTGGGGGATGGTCACGTGGCTTTCATCGATCACCGTAAGGAAGTCCCGGGGAAAATAATCCAGCAGGCAGAAGGGTCTGGTGCCGGGTTTTCGTCCGTCAAAATAGCGTGAATAGTTTTCTATACCGCTGCAATAGCCTAGTTCTCTCATCATTTCCACATCGTAAGTGACCCGGTCGCTAAGCCTTCGTGCCTCCTGGCTTCTGCCGGTGGCTTCCATGTGGCGCACTTGTTGTCCCAGGTCCAGTTGTATTTGTTCCAGGGCCTGGTTCATTCGTTCCTGGGAGGTGACGAAGATATTGGCGGGATAGATGGTCACCTCGTCCACGCGTTCCAGCACCTTTCCTGTTTCCGGGATAATCACTTCCAGGGCCTCCAGTTCATCGTCCCAAAACAACAGCCGGTAAGCATATTCATCTGAATAAGCAGGATAAACCTCTGTAGTATCGCCGGCAACCCGGAAGGTTCCCCGGGTAAACTCTCCGGTAGTTCGGCTGTACAGGCTGGTAACCAAACGGTGTAGAAGTTTGTTACGGGAAATGACCTGTCCGGTTTGGAGTGTGATCACGTTTTTATTAAACTCATCCGGGTTGCCAATACCATAGATACATGATACCGAAGATACTACCAGCACATCGCGCCGGCCTGACAGCAGGGAAGAGGTGGTGCTGAGACGTAGTTTTTCAATCTCGTCATTGATGGATAAGTCCTTTTCAATGTAAGTATTGGTTACCGGTATATAGGCTTCTGGCTGGTAATAGTCATAGTAGGAAACAAAATATTCCACGGCATTATGGGGAAAAAACTGTTTAAATTCGCCGTAAAGCTGCGCTGCCAGGGTTTTATTATGGCTCAGCACCAAGGTGGGCCTTTGTATTTGTTCCACCACATTGGCCATGGTAAAGGTTTTTCCTGATCCGGTAACGCCCAGTAATACCTGGCGGGAGTCACCGCGAAGCACTCCGTCAATCAACGCTTTAATGGCTTCAGGCTGGTCTCCGGTAGGCTTAAAGGGAGATATGAGCTTAAAATCCATATATTATTCCTTTTGCTTTAAATGGGTGCGTACAGGGTAGTGGTCCGAGTATTTTTGTTTTACAATTTCTGTGTTAGCTGCTCTAAAATGATGATCATGAAAAATATAATCGATCCGAAAGGAGGGGAAATTTCCCTGGTAGGTGTATATTTTCCCTCCGGATCGTTTCCTGTAGCTGTCGGTAAGCAAGGCATTCATCCGGCTATAGGCATAACTGGACGGAGTGTCATTGAGGTCACCGGCTACAACGACCGGATAGGGAGATTCACGGATATGGCTTTCCAAAATATGTATCTGCCTGGAACGACGTTGAAAGGCATACTTAAGCTTACGGGTAAGGCTCATGGTCTTGGCTTTTACCCGGCTCTGATAGTCCTTGTCACCAAAATTGGGGGAGGCAGTAAACAAAAACTCCTCTTCACTAAGGTTATTCGACTGAAGGTGGATACTATAAACCCGTATGGTATCTCTGGGAAGTTTAATATCGGCATAAACAAAGAACGTTCGCTCCCTGCCCTGGTAGTCTGCTTGCTCAAAGCCGTGTCTCACAATAGGGTATCGAGAAAAAATGCCGATACCCTGCGATTTTTTAAAGGTGTTATAGTATTTCTTCAGATAATAATGGGGTGTCCCGGCGGTATCTATGATCATTTGGCGGATCTGACGCTCCACGCTATCATAGGCCAAATGTTCCTGGATACAAAGGATATCAGGTTGTTCATTGTGAAAAAATGAAAGGAAGTGATGGGTAAAGGGATTATGATGGTCATCCTTCCATTCTCGTCGTTCATATGCACTCACATTATAGGATATCACCTTCAGGTATGTTTTGGTATTGCTGTCTTCGACGGGGCTGTTCCATCGTACATACCGGGTCATAAGTTGGGCTCCGGGCAGCAGTATTAGTATGGGCAGCAGGGCCAGTGGTTTTTTAACCAGTATCCAGTAGGGGATAAAAGCCATGTTCAAAAGGGCCAGGGGGGGAAAAAGCAGTCCCATAAACGCCAGGGGCCAGAATCGTTCCGGGGATATCCATGAGGCGCTGTACGACAGCAATAGGGCCATTGCGGCCAGCAAATTGCCCAACAGCACCAGCCGGTTAAACAGGGAAAGCTTTTTACTGGTCTTAATGGTATTCACTGCATTACTCTTTACTTTGTTTAAACAGAAATTCTTTTTCTTCTTTGGTTAGGCTATCATATCCGGACCTGGATATTTTATCCAGGATAATGTCCGTTCTTTTTTTGTTTTTCCACTTTTATGCGGTTATATTCCTGGTCATCGGCGGGTGGTGTTTTATGCTGGCTTCGTCCGCCTTTTTTGGCTTTCATTTTGCTTTTAGAGCTGGTATAAAGCCAACTAAAGATCTTATGGGTTTCATATCCTTTTTGTCTCAGGTAGATAAAGGCAAATCCTGCGGCAGCCCCCATCAGGTGAGCAAAGTGCGCCACCCCGGTTCCTGTGGCTTGTGCGTCGGCATCCCGGCTAAATACGTTAAGGACAATCAGTCCAATGGCCAGATATTTATAGGGGAATGGGCCCAGCACAAACAGGCGCATGGGTGCATTGGGCATATAGGTTGCACTGGCGGCGATCAGGGCCATAACCCCGCCGGCAAGAGAGGCCACCACCAGTCCATCCCAGGGAAAGATGGGGAGCTGAGAGGCGAATAAGGTGTAAACCAATGAGGTAGCAAACGTTCCCAATAGCCAGATATGCAGATAGTCTTGCCGGCCCATATAGTCAAAAAACAACCGGCCGGAAAAAATAAGCAGCCAGCTGTAAAAGAACAAAGTAAAAAAATGGGACCCCGCCAAAGCCAGGGCAATAACATACATGCCACCAAGCCATACAGGCAGGGTATACCGCCGGTAAAAATTTTTAAGATCAAAACCACCTTGTCTCATATGTCTAAAAATTTTAAATTATCACAATCGCTTAATGGTATGCTAATAATACCCTCCGGGCGGCAGTTTATTTTTCCACAGCCTGATCATAATAAAGCCAAAGATCATTCCCCCCAGGTGGGCAAAGTGAGCTACACCGCTTCCGTGTCCTGAAGCAAACCCACTGTACAGCTCCAGGGCTCCAAGTAGAATAACCAGGTATTTGGCTTTAATGGGGAAGAGAAAGTAGATATATACGAGCATATTGGGAAAAAGCATGCCAAAGGCCAGCAATATCCCGTACACCGATCCGGAAGCCCCAACCATAGGGGTATTTATTAGCCGGTTAAGCTCAGCCATCTCCGGGTTGGTGTAGTTTTTTCCCATAAGAAGCACCTCCAGGCCTTGTTCCTGAACAGTTTCCACCATCTCAGGCGACATGCTGTTCATCAGGGAACTGAGCGCAAACTGAACGATAATAAGATGAATAATGGCCGCTCCCAGTCCACAAACCACATAAAAAATAAGGAATCGCTGCGAACCCCATACCCGTTCAAGCATTACCCCAAACATCCATAAAGCAAACATATTGAAAAATATATGAGCTAAATTGGCATGCATAAACATATAAGTAATAAACTGATAGGGGCTAAAGTTTTGGGATGCAGGGTTAAATAGGGCCAAATACTGGGTAATATCCCAGCGGAAAGCCTGGGCAAAGGCCATGGTAGCCAGGAAAAACAACCCGTTGATGATCAACAGGTGCTTAACAACGGGCGATAAATATGAAAAGCCCCGGGGGCTGTAGGATCCGTTCATAATAGAATAGCTTATTGTAATGAATAATACATTATATGTTATGGTTGATATATGCTTGTGTCTGTCTGTTATTCCGGCAGTTTACTACTTAAATCTTTCCTTTATTTCATCTATCCGGACCACCTGTATCACAGACTTTCCTTCCATAGAGTACTCAGGCATTTCACAAGCAAACAGGGAGTCGATAAGTGCTTTCATTTCTTCCTGTTTCAGTGGTTTGCCAGATTTTATGGCCGTTTTTCGTGCCATGGCTTTAGCCAGGTTGCTGTATCTGTCCATCCCTGCGTTCATCATTTGCGCTTTATAGTCTTCCAGCACCGATTCCATGAGGCTTTGCAGGTTTTCTTTATTAAAGTTGGCGGGGCATCCTTCAAATTCCCACGTCAGGGTTTGTTTTTGTTTGAGTCGGAATCCCATATCCTTCAATTGGGGAGCCACTTCCTGCATCAGTTCATTATCAGCGGGCGACAGGGTGACCGTTTCGGGAAATATCAGGCTTTGCGAGCTGCCATCGCCTTTTTTCAGTCGGTGTAAAAAGTGTTCATAGAGCACCCTTTCATGAGCTCTTTGCTGGTGGATAAGCATAAGTCCTGACTTGATATTGCTGGCAATATACTCACCATGAAGCTGCAAAAAATACGCCTTTTCATTTTCATTCTCTTTAGTTATCAAGGTATTGTCTATGGGTTGGCTTTGGGGTTCTCCGGGAGATGGGCTATTATA
>PWNQ01000009.1 GCA_003557725.1 Bacteroidales bacterium
CAGAAAGTGGCTCATATGTATCAGGTATGCTTTTTCCGGTATCCCACACGAGTTTGAACTCACCCATCAGCAACAGGACGATCATGATTACCTGGTAACGGTATTTGATATTGCTGAAGGATTGTTCTCGGGAGAAACCTTTGTTGATCCATTGGAGGAAGACCAAATAACAGAGCTTGAGGATATGGTTTACTTATACCGTCCAAAGCTATCTTCTATGGCCTTATGGTTGCTTCAGGTCAATGATCCTACTTATAAGTATGAGGAGATCGTCATATTTCCGGTTTCTGTTCCAGGAAAGTTCTTGGACGAACAAAAATAAAACCAATCCAAATCACCTTAAATTACTTTTTTTGGTCTAAAGAATGGGGAGTACAATAATAGTAGTTGGTTGTTTTTCGTGGCTGTTTTTTCGGGCTCAGTTGGTTAGAGTCCCGCATCTGCGGGATTAATCAGAGGGTCCCTGGTTCGAGTCCAGGAGGGGGGAGCGACAAGATCAGCCCCTGTAATAATCTGTGTCGGGGCGCATTTTTTTGGCCGGCCCACCCATTACTTTCTAAATAAAATATTACTTTTGGCACGTTGTGGAGATTGAGGGAAGGGACGCAACGGTTAAGTAATTTTCTGTAACACGGGAAAATAAATAAAGGGTTGTTATATATGGGTCCTAAGCTTAAGGATATTAGTCAACTACATCTTTACCCTGAAGAACTGGAGTATACCACGGACTCCTTTTCTGTTTACTTTGACCTTTTGGACGATCAGATTTTTAAGGTTCGTATAATTGGGGTAATATCCGGTGAGACTGTTGAAAAGTGCCGGGAGATCGGGAAGAAGATACAAGAACAGTATAAGCTATTCGATCCGGGGGTGCCTTTATTTTTTTTGGTAGATGCCAATCAGGTGTTGCGTGTTAAGATGAATTTTTTCCGGATGGTTTTCCGCATTGATGCTCACCCTGATGTAAATGTTGTGGTTTATAGCCTGCCTCCTTCGGTGAAAAGGACACTGGCCTATTTCCATTTGGTTCGGATGAAGGGAAACAAGGTCACGTTTAAAAAGGATGAAACCGAAGCCTTACAGTTGGCATTTCTGGGAACGGGGAAAAAGCAGGAGGAGAAAAGCCTGGCCCGGTCCCGGTCCCGCAGTGAAAGATCCGGCCCGCTCAGACCGGTAGAGGTATTTGAAAAGCTTTGGGAAAAAGAAAAAGACACTCTAAAGGTTAACGGAGATCAATATAGGCGAATTACTTATAAAGACTGGCAGTATACAGCTCCTGAGGGCCGGTTTCACGTGGACATGTCCGTGATAGAGGGGAATATTGTTCTTATTCATTTTGTAGGATTTGCATACCCTGTTGACATTGACCATGTCTATGATATTCTGGAGAAGGTTATAGCCACTATGCATTTTGATGGGAGACAAAATAAGATGTATAGTATCAATGATCTCCGGAAGATGAGAGGAATAACACTGAAAGCCCGGAAAAAGACTACTTTATACGAGGTTAAGTACCAGCGCTATTCACATATTCTTATTTCCATTCCGTCTCCTTTAGCCCGTTTTCTGATCAAGGTATTAAAAAGGTTATATCCCAAGCACTACAGTCTTTGGGTCCTTATGAAAGACTTACCTCAGGCTTTCAGTTTTCTTAGAAGGTATCATAAAGAAGGCCTTAAGGTTGATAAGCTGGCATTCAGTAATGATAATAATGAAGAAGAGGAGAATCTGGAAATTCCGGATAGCCGGGAGGAGTTGGTAGCTTTGGTTAAGAAGCAGCACGAGGCGCTATATGAGGTAAAGAAGAGAAAGGAGCAGCAACTGGAGATACTTCAGGTGATTACCGGGAAGATGTCTTTAAGTGAATCTTTCGACCAGTTTATTGATGAGCATACTTTGGGTTCGGAGAACGAGTTGTTTTCTGATGTTTTAAAAACCATAAAGTTATTGCAGGATGACTTTCGGGAGGTGATACGTGAGCGGGATCTTCAAACCCGGAAAATGCGGGAAAGTGAAGCAAAGTACCGCAGTCTGGTCAATCTGGCTTCCGATGTGATCGTTATGATCCAGGATGAAAAAGTGGAATTGGTGAACAATGCGGTGAGCAATGTGATGGGTTATTCCCGTGAGGAGCTTCTTCATCAGCCATTTCACCAGTTTATGGAACGCCCTGAGGTGCTTCGCAGGCTGTACAGGATGTTTATGCGATCGGGGCGGGAGAATCTTATGCTGGAAACGGCCTTTGTGAGTAAAGACGGTGGTCATGTGCCCGTATCAATAAGTGCTGGAAAGATCACTGCGCAAAAAAAGCCGGCCATAATGATCATTGCCCGGGATATTACCCAACGGAAAAAGCAGGAAAAGGAGCTGGAGGATTACCGGAAAAACCTGGAAGGGATTGTGAAAAAGCGCACATTTGAACTGGAAAAGGCTAAGGAAAAAGCTGAAGAATCGGATAAGCTCAAGTCAGCCTTCCTGGCCAATATGTCTCACGAGATCCGTACACCCATGAATGCCATTATCGGCTTCTCTTCGTTGCTGGAGGACAATGAGCTGGATAAGGAAGAGAAGGCCTACTATATTGATCTTATACGCATTAACGGGGAGGATCTGTTGCAATTGGTGGAAAATATTATCGATCTGGCTAAAATTGAGGCTAACCAGGAGGAGGTGCGAAAGTCACGCTTTGTGTTGGAGGTGATGCTGCGGGAAGTGTATGAAAGCTTTTTGGCCATGGATTTACGCGAAAAGAAAAAGCATGTGGATTTCAGGTTGGCGGTGAAGAAAGGGCAAAAAACCTGGCTGTATTCGGACCGGGCCAAGCTGAAACAGGTTCTGGGAAACCTTATTGGGAATGCGTTTAAGTTTACCGACCAGGGCTATGTGGCCATCGGCACGCGATTTACCGGTGATCAGGCATATATTTATGTGAAAGATACCGGGATTGGCATGACACCCCAGGAGCAAAAGGCGGCTTTTGCCCGCTTTATCAAGGTGGAAGAGCAGAATAACCGTCTATTTGGAGGGACCGGCCTGGGCCTTCCTATTTCCCATGGCCTCGCAAAGCTGTTAGGCGGAGATGTTACGGTGGAATCGGAAAAAGGCAAAGGGACTACCTTTTTCGTACACCTCCCTATGGATTCTGCGACAGACCCCGAGACCAATAATGATACACCAAAGCCTGTGACGGAAAAGAAGGAGCAATCAAGCCCTTCCCAAGCTGAAGGGAAGCCCGACTGGAGAGGAAAGAAAATGCTGCTCATTGAAGACACCTATGCCAATTACTTTTTTATCCGGACAGCACTAAAAGGAACCGGTATAGAGATTGTTTTGGCTCAGACCGGTGAGGAGGGAGTGGCTCTTTTTGAGCAACATAAGGATGCGCATATGGTGCTATTAGATATGCGGTTGCCCTCGCTTAGCGGCTTTCAGGTGGCAGAGCAAATACGTGACGTCAACCCAGACATCCCTATAATTGCTCAGACGGCCTATGCCATGAAAGGCGACAAAGACAAGATATTGGCGGCAGGCTGCACGGACTATATTGCTAAGCCCATGTCAGCCGCCGACCTGTTGGGGATTATCACTAAACATATGCCTTCTTCCGGGGAAGGTCCAGCTTCTTAGACACGTCTTCCAGGCCGTTTAGCAGCAAGTCGAGATGCTCCCTGGTGTGTGTGGCGATCAGGCTGATGCGCAAACGGGTTACCCGCCTGGGCACCGCAGGGTAAAGAATAGGGTTCACGTAAATGCCCTGCTCAAGAAGCAATCGGGCAGCTTCCCGCACTTTAACATCATCTCCGATGATCACAGGAAATATGGGTGACTGGGTGTTTCCAATATCAAAGCCCATAGATTGAAGGTTTTTCTTCAAATAATTGATATTTCTCCATAAACTTTCCCTTAGCTCATGTCGGGTTTCCACTATGTCTATAGCTTTTAGCACGGATGCGGTCACCTGTGGAGTGGGTGCTGCTGAGAAAATATTCATGCGGGCATAGTACTTTAGCAGGTCGGTGAGCTCCTTTTTGGCACATAAAAAGCCGCCCACTCCGGCGAAAGACTTGGAAAAAGTGCCGGTAAGCACATCGATTTCTCCCATCAGGTCAAAATGTTCCGGAGTGCCTTTTCCGTTGCGCCCGAAAACGCCCATTCCGTGAGCGTCATCCACCATAACGTAGGCTCCGTACTGGCGCGCCAAAGCCACAATGTCCGGCAAGGGAGCCAGGTCGGCTTCCTGAGAGTAAACACCGTCAACAATGATCATAATGGTGCGGTAATTGCCACGGGCATCTTTTAATGCCTTCTCCAGGGAACGCATGTCGTTATGCAAAAACCACTTTACATTGGTGTTAAAGGTGCCGTCAATCACACTGGCATGAACAAAGATGTCCATGATCACCAGGTCTTTTTTCTGCATCATGGCTAAAATAGACCCGGAATTGGCTCCAAAACCTGATGTGTAAATGATGGAGTCTTCCATCTGATTAAACCGGGCTATCCGCTGCTCCAACTCCACGTGGATATCAAGGTTGCCACCGATAAGTTGCGAAGCACCGGCGCCACTGCCATACTTTAACAGTGCTTCTTTCCCGGCCTCTATCACTTCGGGATCCTTGGTGAGGTTTAAATAATCATTGGAAATAAAACTTACTGCCTCTTTTTCCTTACCAGTGGCCGGGTCAATTATCCGTGTCACTGGTTCAGCTCCGCTTGTGGAGCGAATTCGGTAGTTTAACTGATTTTTTTTGCGCAAAAACGCCAAATACTGTTGAAAGATATCTGCTCTGCCCATGATGTCATGTTCTTCAAAATCAGCAAAATCCTTCAAGCTTACGGTGTCGTAATTCTTATTCATTGTTTAGGGTTTGATTTTGGAGCTAAAATTATAAAAAACAGGATGAAATGGAAGGCCATATTCAATAAAAAACTAGTTTTTATTGATCTTTCAGGCTTTCAGCGATTTCCCTCAGCAATTGTGGTCGGTCTTCAATGCCGTTCCCCACCACAATAACGTCGGCACCCTGTCTGGCCATTTCCCGGGCTTTTTCTTTGGAGTTAATGCCTCCTCCTACCACCAGAGGTATCTGAGTAAACTCCTTGATGGCTCGGATCATCTCCGGGGAAATGCATGTTTGTGCTCCGCTTCCGGCGTCTGCATAGATGAGTTTCATGCCCAGCATCTCTCCGGCCAGGGCAGTGGACGCTGCCAGTTGCGGTTTGTCTGCCGGCAGGGGCAGGGAGCTACTCATGTAGGTGGCCGTGGTCATGCGCCCACCATCAATAAGCATGTACCCCGTGGGAATGATCTCCTGGGAAAAGGTGCGAAGGTATGGGGCGGCAATGACTTGCTGCCCAATAAGATATTCGGGGTTCCGCCCGGATATAAGCGATAAAAACAGCATGGCATGCGCGGAAGGGTCTAACTGCAGGACACAACCGGGAAATAATACCACCGGAACGGTAGTGCGCTCCTTTAAATAAGCAATGGTCCGGGAAATATCCCCACCGCTGATATGACTGCCTCCCACAAAGAAAAAATCCACCATGCCACTATTGGCTGCAGCAACAAGCCCTTCAAGCCGGGATGGCTGAGCCTTATCCGGATCCACCAATACAGCAAAACAGGTCCTGTCGGCAGATACTATTTTTTCCAATACACCCATATAGTACAAATTTAATCTGCAATATTATAAATTATTTTCATATTCCGGCTCAAAAAGTACGGGTTCACGCCAGTATACTTTTTTTAAAATACGTGAGTACGGTCTAAAAACACAAATTCTTCATCGCCTTCACCCTTTAGGGGCCGGGGCAAAAAGCCGCTGAAAATCAAAAATAACCTTTTTAGACCGAACTTATACGTAATAAAAACTATTGATAGACAGTCGATCTATAGAATTTAGGCCAGTTGATCATTAATTACTTCTTTTTCCATCATATTGCTGCAGGATAATGCCCGCAACAATAAGTAATAGGCCGGTAATGGTATATCCCTGTATGGTTTCTCCAACAATGATGTTGATAAAAACCAGGGATAGAAACGGGGCTAAAAAAACCAACTGGCTTATTTTGTCGGTTCTTTTGGTCAACTGTAGTGCTTTAAGCCATAATATAAAGGTGATCCCCATTTCAAATGCCCCCACGTAGGAGGCGCTCAAAATGGCGTACAGGCAGGGTTTTGGGAAGTTTCCGGTAATTATTATCAGCAGCAAAATATAGATGCTTCCCCAGAAGAAGTTTAGAAATAGCTTAAGGCTTTCGTGCAACCGGCTTTTTGCATTAAGCAGCCAAAATAGCGCCCAGATCACCGAGCTTGCCAGTGCCAGGGATGTTCCTGTAAGGTTTTGGAACTCCAGCGCGGTTATTTTGCCGTTGGTAGCTATGACCACTATTCCTGAAAAGCTTATGATCAGTGCAATGACACTTTTTAGCCCCAGGGGATGCTTTAATATGGGTGCCGAAAGCAGCGCCAGCACCAGTGGCCAGGCATAGTTTAGGGTCATGGCTTCCTGAGCTGGCAACAGATCATAGGCCTTGAACAATACCAGATAATATAAGAAGGGATTAAACAGCCCCAGCAACATTGAAACCGCAGCCTGCGAGTAAGAAAGTCGCCGCAGGGCTTTTACTTTCCCGGTTACTACAATTACCACCCCCAATACAAGCAGGGAGGTAAGGGATGCGAAGAGCAAAAGAGAAACAAGGTCCTGGTAAAGCAAAGAAACTTTGAAGGCGGAGGCTGCCGTTGACCAAAACAAGATGGCCAGAAGGGCATACAAATACGCTTTTTGTTGGTTTTTTTGCATAATCTGCAACAGGTTATAAGGAGCCCCCCGAAGGGGCATCTATGGTATATGCCATCAGGTAGTTATCCGTTTTTTCCAATGCCAGATAGAAAATCTGTTCTTTCTCTTTTTCTTTTATCATTCCCTGTACCACGGGGAGTGTTTTTACATCAAACGGGTGGATATATATTTGTTCTTTCAGCGAGGAGATGTGGCAGGTTCTGGCTTTGAAAATGGCTTCTTTGGCACACCAGTAGGCGGTAAGCTGTTCCGGGTCCCGGGCGGTATCCGGTGATCGTAGCTCCTCAGGGGAGAGGAATTTTTCTTTAACCCTGATGATGCGTGGAGTAATCTCTTCCAGATCAATGCCTGCCTGGTACTTTTTATGGAGAATTGCTGCGGAGAATGGCCCGGAATGGGTTACGGAAACATAGGTAAAGTGGTTTAATATGCGGGGGTTCCCGCTGACATCATAATTGATATCCAGCGCTTTGGTTATATTCAGCATTTTTTTTATCAGTACGCGGTAGGCCAGCCACTGCTTCTTTCGCTGGGGATGGGTTATCCGTGACAGCAAATCTGACTCCATCGGGGTGAGGGCAAGCATTTTCAGCAGCTCATCGGTGCTTTCTTCAATTTTCCACAATCCCAGCTGGCTGTGTTTGTTTATGCGGGTTATCTTGCTTATTCCCATGGGTTTTTTAATATGAGGCTGGTCTATAAATTTTTTCTCACCTGCTGAAAAGCAGCTTTGCCCCATCCCTAAAGGGTGGCTGATTTTCAGCGGCTTCACCCTTTAGGGTTCGGGGTAAAAAGCCGCTGAAAATCAAAAGTAACCTTTTTAGATTGGACTCATCTATTTATGCCGGCCTCTATTCTATACACCAGGCAAAAATACAGTTATTATCCAAAACGGACATCCGGGGAGATATAAGTGTTTATAAATTAATTCATATATTTGCACTCCCTTAAAAAAGGATAATTTAATAACCACACCGGGGCGACTACCCCCGTGCAAAAACAACAAGGAATATCTATGGAAGAGTTAGTTATTAATGACTTGGATTACAAGGTAAAAGATTTGTCTCTGGCTGACTGGGGACGTAAAGAGATTGAGATTGCAGAAAAAGAGATGCCTGGATTAATGTCTGTTCGTGCCAAGTATTCTGCTGCCAAGCCTTTACAGGGTGTTCGGATCACTGGTTCTCTGCATATGACGGTTCAGACAGCCGTATTAATTGAGACCTTGCAGGTACTGGGTGCCGATGTGCGCTGGGCCAGTTGTAATATTTTTTCCACTCAGGACCATGCTGCGGCAGCAGTAGTAAGGGACAGTCGCGTCCCTGTGTTTGCCTGGAAAGGGGAAACCATTGAAGAGTATTGGTGGGCTACCAGTAAAGCCCTTACATTCCCTGGAGATAAAGGGCCACAGTTAATCGTAGACGATGGTGGAGATGCTACTCTGATGATCCAAAAAGGGAAAGAGTTGGAAGACAACCCGGCTATGTTTGATGAAACATACACCAATACAGAAGAGCGTGAGCTGGTCAAGCGGTTGAAGGTTATTTTTGAGAAGGACAACCGCCATTGGACCAAGGTGGCCAAAGAGTGGAAAGGGGTTTCGGAGGAGACTACTACCGGCGTCCATCGTCTGTATCAGATGGAAAAGGCCGGCACTTTGCTGGCCCCCGCTGTCAATGTGAACGATTCGGTCACCAAATCAAAATTTGACAACCTTTACGGATGCCGTGAATCTTTGGCTGATGGCATTAAGCGTGCCACCGATGTGATGCTGGCCGGAAAGGTAGTCACCGTGCTGGGATACGGAGATGTGGGTAAAGGGTCGGCACATTCATTGCGCTCCTATGGAGCCCGCGTATTGATCACGGAGATTGACCCCATATGCGCGCTGCAGGCCGCTATGGAAGGCTTTGAAGTGGTAACCATCGAGGATGCCCTTAAAGAAGCCACCATCTTTGTTACCGCCACAGGAAATAAAGATGTGATCACTGCCCAGCACATGGCCCAAATGAAAGACCAGTCTATTGTCTGCAATATTGGCCACTTTGATAACGAGATCCAGGTGGAGCAACTGGAAAAACTGCCCAATGCTAAGAAGATCAATATCAAGCCCCAGGTGGATGAGTTTCGTTTTGACGACGGCCACTCCATCTTTTTGCTTGCTGAAGGCCGCCTGGTGAACCTGGGCTGCGCCACAGGACACCCATCCTTTGTGATGAGCAACTCCTTCTCCAATCAGGTGCTGGCACAGATCGAGCTGTGGCAGAACAAGCTGGAAAATAAAGTTTATCGCTTACCCAAGAAGTTGGATGAGGAGGTGGCACGGCTGCACCTGCCCCATATTGGCGTTAAGCTTACAGAATTGTCGGATGAGCAGGCAGAATATATAGGTATTCCCAAGGATGGACCCTATAAGCCTGAGCACTACAGATACTAAAGCCAAAAAGGCGCACGATGCGTCGCAGAAAATCAAAAAGGCCTTTTGCAAGCTTTCCCTGGAGGGAGTTTGGCAAAAGGCCTTTTGTTTTTTTGGTCATTTTACAGCAAAGGGGTGGTCAGGTGGTATATACCGAGTTGAATAATACATAGTCGGTGGTGAGGTCAGATCCCCAGCCGGTGGCTTTTGCTTTTCCATCGTGAAGGTCCAGAGTAATCATTAGATCAGGTTCCCGCAGCAACTTTTTCATTGCGCTGCGGTTTATTTCTGTAGGGACGCCTCTGTCCAGCACCTTTACCTGGGTTTGAGCGCTTCCGATAAACAGGTCTGCTTTGGAATAGTCGAATGCCACTCCAGCGTTTCCTGCCGCTCCCACCACGCGTCCCCAGTTGGGGTCGCGGCCATACATGGCCGTTTTTACCAGTGTGGACCCGGAGATGGCCCGAACAATGCGGCGGGCAATGGCTTTGGTCCGGGCTTTCACCACCCGGTATTCTATAAACTTGGAAGCCCCTTCCCCGTCGCTCACTATCAGTTTAGCCAGATGGGTCATTAACTCCAGTAGCTTTTCCCGGAAAATCTTGTATGCCGGATCTTTACGGCTGGTTATTAGCTCATTTTGAGCCATTCCGTTGGCCATTACGGTCACCATATCGTTGGTGGATGTATCACCGTCTACCGTGATCATGTTGAAGGTTTCATCCGTGCATTCCTTTAGGGTCTCCTGAAGAAGCTTCTTATCAATGGCGATGTCACACACAATAAAGGCCAGCATGGTCGCCATATTGGGATGGATCATGCCGGACCCTTTGGCTATTCCGGCCAGGTTGATCTGATAGCCTTCGGCCTGAAACTCTAAAAATCCCTCTTTGGCAAAGGTGTCGGTGGTGAGGATGGCATTGGCAGCAAAGGACCCTGCCGCTTGTTTTTTTGTGAGCTTGGGGATGTTTTGACGGATTCCTTCCACGATCTCCCCGGTGGGGAAGGGCTCACCGATAATGCCGGTGGATGCTACCACCACTTCTTCTGGCTGTATGTTCAGCATCTCTGCAGCCGTTTGGGCCATGGCGAGAGCACCTTGTGCACCCTGTTCTCCGGTGCAGGCATTGGCATTGCCCGCATTGCAGATGATCAGCCGTGCATTATGGTCTTTAAGGTGTTCGCGGGTTAGCTTTATGGGTTCTGCTAGTACCTTGTTTTGCGTGAAAACGGCCGCAGTGGTGGCAGGTACCTCCGAATAAATGAGTGTTAGATCCCTGCGGAGACTCTTAACCCCCGTATGGGCCCCCCAACACTTAATTCCTCTCACATTGGTTAAGTTCTTGTTCATTGTCATAAGCTTACTTAAGGTTGTAGCGGAATGGCATGTAAACCGCTGGTTTCTTCTATTTGATACATTACGTTCATGTTCTGAATGGCCAGGCCTGCAGCGCCTTTTACCAAATTGTCCAGGGCACTTACCACAACTATGTTCCCTGTGCGCTGATCCCAGGTGGCAAAAATATCACAAAGGTTGGTTCCTCTTACGCCCTTCAGGTCGGGAGCATGATGGCGCAAGCGAATAAATGGCTCGTCTTTATAAAATTGCTGAAAGATACGATCCAGATGGTCTTGGCTCATAGCCTTTAAAGGACGGGCATAGGCCGTTACCAGGATCCCCCGGTCGGTGGGAAGCAAATGTGGCGTAAACTGAACGGTCACCTGTGTCTTCCCTGTCTGTCCCAGTATCTCTTCAATCTCAATGGTGTGGCGGTGGAACTTCAGCCCATAGGCTTTGAAGTTATCATGCACATTGGAGAAGTGCGTTACCGGGCTGCTTTTTACTCCGGCGCCGGTGAGTCCCGTTTTGGCGTCAATAATAATGCCTGACGGATCAACCAGGTCTGTTTCCTTCAGCAGTGGTGCAAGGGCCAGCAAAGATGCCGTCGGGAAGCAGCCGGGGTTGGCTATCAAAGGCGCTCCTTTCAGCTGATGCCTGTACAACTCGGGAAGCCCGTAAGGCACTTGCGGAACAAGCTCCGGGGTATCATGTTCTTTATCATACCACTGAGTATACACCCGGGCACTGCTCAAGCGGTAATCGCCGGAAAGGTCAATGATATTGAATGACTTGTCTTTCCATCGCTTCACATAGGCCATAGATACACGGTGAGGTAAGGCCAGAAAGCAAAGGTCCGTATCCCACTGGTCTATTTCTTCTGCCGAACGCAACACCATATCACAAATGCCTTCAAACTGCGGGTGGATTTGTGAAAACCGCTTGCCTTTATGGGTCTCCGAGGTAATGGCAGACAGGGATACCTCCGGATGGTTTAGCAATAAGCGAACAAGCTCCGATCCGGTAAATCCTGTGGCTCCTGCAATGGTTACTTTTATCATCACAATATATTTAAACGGTTAAACCGTTGATTTATGATTTTATTTTGTGCCCGGTAGGGTGGTGTCCCCTGTCCGGATGCAGCTTATGTTGTGTTAACTTGCAGGCATTCATGTATTGCCTGCGCCAATGTGTCTATTTCTTCTTCACTGATGATGAGGGGAGGCACCAGGCGGAGCACGTTGTTTGCGGTGGCATTAGCCACCACGCCTTTTTTTAGCAACTTAGTTACCAGGTCTTTTGCATCGCCATC
The DNA here is from genome assembly GCA_003557725.1 of Bacteroidales bacterium. Classification (GTDB taxonomy): domain Bacteria; phylum Bacteroidota; class Bacteroidia; order Bacteroidales; family PWNQ01; genus PWNQ01. The sequence goes on from PWNQ01000009.1 coordinate 11,877, forward strand.
CACTTCAACCCCCAGCATTAGTCCTTCTCCTCTAACTTCAGTGATGGAGTCATGGTTATTTTTCAGCTTAAGCAGCTTTGCTTTTAGCCGGTTTCCTTTCTGCTTTACCTGCTCCAGGAACCCTGGTTTAAGCATTTCCCGCAGCACAGTAAGGGCTACGGCACATGCCAACGGGTTTCCTCCGAAAGTGGTTCCGTGATCACCAGGTTTTATGGTTTGGCTCACCTTTTTGTCGCATAAGATGGCACCTATGGGGATTCCGTTCCCTAAGGCTTTAGCGAGCAGCATGATATCTGGCTGCACGCCATAAAGGTCTTTGGCAAACAGGGCTCCGGTGCGTCCCATTCCGCACTGGATCTCATCAAAGATCAACAGGATATTATGTTGATCGCAAAGTGCTTTCACCTCCATTAGATATTCCTTTCGGGCCACATTGATCCCCCCTTCACCTTGTATGGGTTCAATAACCACGGCGCCGATTTCCGGTGAAGCAATCTTTTTAAAGGCTTCTGTATCATTGAATGGGATTTGAATAAATCCTTCAGGTATGGGGCCAAAGTCTTTTTGCATCTCCGGCTTTCCGGGTGCCATGGCGGCCATGGCCGCCATGGTTCTTCCGTGGAAAGCCTCTTTCATGGAGACGATGGTCTTTCCCCGGCCCATTGCAGAGGCATATTTCCTGGCCAGCTTTACGGCCCCTTCAAAGGCTTCGGTGCCGCTGTTGCACAGAAATACATGGTCCATTTGTGCAGCGGTTGTTAGCTGTTGTGCCAGCATGGCTTGTGGCTTGGTAATAAAAAAGTTGGATACGTGCAGCAGCTCTTCCGACTGTCGACGGATGACTTCATTAACCGCCGGGTGGGCATGTCCCAGGTTGCAAACGGCAATCCCGGCAAGGGCATCCAGATATTTTTTCCCATCGGTATCGTACAGCTGGCATCCTTTTCCCATGGCAAAAGCCACGGGGAGACGTTTAAAAACAGGTAAGTAATGCTCCCGGTCCATCGCATGAAGCGATGACGATACGGGAGCGTCATCAAATAAGTGTTGTTCCCACATTTTTGTTATGAATTATTTTTTCCGTTAATAATTGAGGATTGGTTCCGTTGATAATCCCTGCCTGGCGTGCCCCGGCCTTGCGCGCCAGCAGACAGGCTTCCATTTTTGGGATCATGCCCCCCTGGATGCTGTTTCCAAACATCTTCTCAGCTTCTCCGGCAGTTAATTCTGCAATATGAGTGCCCGGATCATCTACATCCTTGCGCAAACCGTCAATATCCGTAAGCACCAGAAAGTGATCTACGGCTAAGGCGCCGGCGATATGTCCTGCCATCATATCCGCATTAATGTTGTAGTCGTTACCCTGCTCGTCAGTGGCAATGCAGGTGATCACCGGGGTAATGTTTTTATCCAGAAGCAATTCCAGAAACTCAGTGTTTACTTTTTTTACATCTCCCACCTGCCCCAGGCTTACCTTTGTGGACTTCCCCTTTTCGTTGACTCCCTCATGATAGCGCCTCCTGGCGATCACTAGGGCGGCATCCTTTCCTGATAAACCCACCGCCAAACTGCCGAGGCGGTTGAACAAAGATACCAAACGCCCATTTACACGACCCTTTAAGGCCATCTCAACATGAACCAATGCCTCCGCAGTGGTCTTGCGATGACCACCAATAAACTCACTGGAAATCCCCGCCTGATCCAATTGCTGAACAATGAACGGCCCGCCACCATGAACCAATACCACCTGAATACCCAACGCCTTTAACTGAATAATCTGGTCAACAATGGCCTCGCCAAGACTGTCATTGACCATGGCATTGCCCCCATACTTAATTAATATACGCCTCATGTGTTTATATATCTCTGATTGTTAATTGAATATTATAATCTGTTGTGATTGAGCAGAAGGTTATTTATGGTGATTGACTCGGGTTTACCACGCCGGATCCGTTGATTATTATTCTAATCAAACGGAATGAAATGCAACGTTGGGAGTAAATTTCAAAGGGATTTGGGATTTGTGTTCTGTTTTTGGTGTTCCGGTGATGGCGGGGTGGAATTGGCAAAAGTTTGCAGCCCCCCCACACGGATACCTTTTGCGTGTTTTGAAGTAAAAAAACACGTGCAAGAGACAATATATTGAGTACGGATACTGTTTTGTTCATCTTTTCAAGTGCAAAAATAATAAAAATTGATAATATTATTTATTATTTCTATATTTGCACCCTAATGGTTGTCATAATTACTTGGTTGTATGGTTGCTGTTTTTTATGGCGCAGGTGGAAAGTTTCCTGAAGTGCCAGTTGATGAAGGGGTGAGTTATGGTGCGGTGGCCTTCCCCGAAACCCGAAACCCGAAACTCGAAACCCGAAACCCGAAACCCGAAACCCTTCCGTAAGTAGCACATTATCAAATATAAAAGTCAATTAAACAAAAGCAACACAAAAATTTTTAACACATGAAAAAGATTGTATTTTTTCGGTTAGCGGCTATTTTGCTGCTATCTGTTGTCTTTGCAGCCTGCACTAAAGATGACAACAAGATTAGTGGAACCATCACTTTTGATCAGCTAATGGGTGATGTTCGTCCTGCCATCGGAGCTTCGGTCAATCTGGTTTCCGGCTCCCATTACGTAATGATGACCTCCACGGATGAGGACGGGAACTATTCTTTTACTGAGGTGGAAGACGGGGATTATTTTATCCAGGCAACCCATGTTGCAACCTTATTGACATACACGGGTAAAAGTAAGGGGTTTTCCGTCAAGGGGGAGGATAGTAAAACCATTAATCTGGAACTGCAGCTGCAGCGATAGAAGTCTTTGTCAGAGAGATTATTCGCTGATTGCAAATCGTATGGGCATGGTAAATCTGACTCTTACCGGTTTGCCACGATGCCTTCCAGGTTCCCACCGGGGCATGTTTTGGACTACTCGAACAGCTTCTTTGTCACAAGCCTCTCCAATGCCCCGGAGCACCTTTACATCGGAAATGGAGCCGTCTTTTTCCACCACAAAAGATACATATACCACTCCCTCAATCTGTTTCTTAAGGGGCTCTTCCGGGTAAGTGGTGTTTTCCACCATATACGCTATGCGTGCCTCTTCCCCTCCCGGAAAGCGTGGACTCTCTTCCACTATAACAAATATGGGATCTGCAGTATCAGGATTACTTGGTGAGCGCTCCTTAGTGGTAACCTCCACAACTTCTGTGTCAGCTGCTGCATTAGTGGCAGCCTCTGGCTGGCTTTTGAATAAAGAACAGGACATCATGCCTGCCGTCATAATAATTATGACCGGGAAAAGTGCTTTTTTCATCTGTTTAAAATTTTATATATTGCTTAATATCAGATAGTTGTATTATCGACACCACAGCGAATCCCGAATTCTCGGGACAGGTCCCGAAGGGGTGACATGATTATTTCTTCGCCTCCTCGCATCATTTCCCGGCGCGCGCCCCCGGCCCCTAAA
>PWNQ01000012.1 GCA_003557725.1 Bacteroidales bacterium
GGTTGGTCCTATGTCTCCGGTTGTTCCATGTGGGCCGGTTGTTCCGGTTATTCCTTGTGGTCCCATAGGTCCGGTATCACCAGTTATGCCTGGTATTCCCTGCGGACCGGTTGGTCCTATGTCTCCGGTTGTTCCCTGTGGTCCGGTTGTTCCGGTTATTCCTTGTGGTCCCATAGGTCCGGTATCACCTGTTGGTCCGGCAGGTCCGGTATTCCCTATTGGTCCTATTGGTCCAGTAGGTCCGGCACCTCCTATTGCTCCTGTGGGTCCGGTTACTCCCGGAGGTCCTGTTGGTCCTATTGGTCCTGGCGGCAGTGAAGCGGTATCGCATAAGCTTACCCATCCTGTAGGTCCTCCGGGCAGGGGTGCCAGTTCCCGGTAAAAGACAAAGCACTGTGAGTCTGTGTCAAAAACAAGCAGGCCATTAGCAGGGTTTGGGATTGATATTCTTTGCGTGGAGGTCATGCGCGGAATAAGTATCCCTCTGTTGCTGTCTCTAACTTCCAGTACTGCGGAGTTATCCGGGGTATTGGTATTAATTCCTACCTGGTTTTGTGCGGTGCTGACCAGGGGTATTGCGTATATAAAGGCAAAGATGCCAAATGCAAGTATACTTAGATAAAGTTGGTGTGGAATATTTTTCATTTTTCCTTTGTTTTTAAGTGTACAAAATGTATGTTGCATCAATGTAAAAGAAACTGGGCAGGGGATATGGTTTTTATCCTGTGCTGCTATATGCTGCATATTATTGTTTATTATTTTCTGCATATTAATTCATTACGTTACTATCGGATTAATGTCAGGTGTCCCTGGTGCCGGTTTTGTTTTCCACTTTTCCCTTTGACGATGATCAGGTAATTATAGACGCCTATCGGGGCATTTGCTCCTCTGATGGTTCCGTCCCATCCTTCCATGTAGTCGTTGGTGCTAAATAATATTCTTCCATACCGGTCAAAGATATAGAGTTCATAATCGGCTATGTCGTAGTTTTCATTCACTACGGGGTGGAATACATCGTTAAGTCCGTCTCCGTTGGGGGAGAATGCATCCGGGATAAACAGGTCTGCAAAAGGGGTTTCTGTTGAGGCCAGTGCCCAGTTAGTGAATAATTCAGTGGGATCAACATCTTTAATACGGACGGTTCTGAGTGCAGCAGAAGCTTCGCCTTCAGGAGGTATAGTTTCCCAGCTATATGCATTTTCATCGAACCTGACGGCTTTAAGATTGGGAGGGTCAATAAGGGTATTAAGAGTAGGTTTTAAATCTTCGGGAGTATAAGTGAAGGTAATATCTACCTGTGGTTTATGCTGGAAAGCGGGCTTTATGACCCAGTAGCGGTCTATGACCGTAAGGGGCTCTAATGTTAAAGCGGATGTGTTTTGGGGGAAAGGGGTATTGTAGAGGTCTGTAGGATATGTTGCAAAAGTAAAATAACTGTTATCATCCATTCCCCCCTGTTTAATGTTTATCTGTAGGTTGAGGTCATTGGTATTTGATAAGCCACTTCCGAAAGGGACATTAAAGGTGCCAAAGTTAGTTGCTCCCACATTCCACTGTAGCTCGCCGTATCCGTCAACAGGTGTTGTTTCACTCATGATATACCCTCCAATGTATACAATTCCAATAGGAGAGGGGTTGTCAATAATTAATTTTCGCATGTTTAGCTCCAAAATAGCATTGATGCGTAATGTGCCGCGGACCATGTTTTTATCTGTTAACAGAAACTTAGGCCTGTTTTCAATGTACAGGTTCTCAAAATGTGTAGGTGTAGTTCCGGTTAGATACTGGGGGTTAGCCGGGCCGCTTAAAATTACTGTTCCGTCAGAGCTGGTGCCAAATAAAGTAGTAAAAACATGTCCGTTAGAATAGTTAAACCAGCTACCCCATACTTCCATGTCTCCACGAAACAATTCAATGGTTCCTGTGTGTGTATTAGTTGGTGTTATGGTATCCCGGTTGGTGAAATCCCCGTCAATAAACAATGCCGGGGCAGTGGTGACGCTCCCGCTTATATTACCCACAAATACCGATGACCCTCGGTTTACAAATGTGGAATCACGAGTAACTACCTGAGCACTGAGATTATAGATGTATAGTGCAAATAACAGTATGGTAAAAAAATACTTCATAATATTTTGCAAATGTCTTCCAAAGCATATTATAAAAAATCAAACCAATGACTTAAAAAATTTATAAACTCAAAGAGTCAAAATCTATTGCTGGCTAGCGATTGCGAATCATATATTTTACCTGTATTTATTTAATTGAATAATGAAACAAAAATAAAGAAAAAAACAGATAATCAACACTACATCTCTATTTTCAACGAAAAATAATAAAGAAAGTTCTGTTACTTCAGGCAGGATTATTATCATGCTATTTTAACATGCTATTAGACAGGAGGAAGTGGATAAATTATTCGAAATTTTTATTATGATCCGCTGAAGAAGGAATAATTCTTTAGTTTTGCCCATTATATATAGGTGGGGAGTGCGCTTGCAGGAAAGCCTTGATATGTATATAACTTACTCTCAATTGAGGTTTTATATTTTATAATCAATTCTTTTTCATGCGATTTGTTAAGTATCCATTATTATTTTTCATACGGGTTTACCAGTACATGATTTCCCCGTTTACTCCGGCATCCTGTCGTCATATTCCCACGTGTTCCTCCTACGCGTATGAGTCATTGGAGCGTCACGGGATGATAAGGGGTATACGGCTGGCGTTTTTTCGTGTGATTCGTTGTCATCCCTGGGGCACCAGTGGATGGGATCCTGTGCCGCTCATTTTAGTTAAACGGATTAAAGTAAGACCAATAAAAAGATCAATCTCCATAAAATTTTAGTTATGCGTGTTAATTGGGTTTTTTTGCTTTTGATAGCGGGAAGCATTTTTTTTCAAATGTGTCATTATAAATCGGATAAGTCTGATTTAGAGGGGGCAGCAGTGGTTAGTGTGACCGTGCTTCCCCTTCAATATTTCACAGAGCGTATATGTGGAGATTTTTGCCGTGTGAACGTGCTGGTACCTCCGGGTGCTGGTCATTCCACCTATGAGCCTACAGCTAAACAGATGAAAAAGCTTTCCCGTTCTCAGTTGTATTTGAGTATTCCTTCACTGGACTTTGAGCATGCCTGGATGGGTCGTTTCCGGTCGGTTAACCCCCAAATAGAGGTGGTGGATATCTCCCGCGGCATCTCGTTGATAGGGAATTCCCGCCATGATAATGGTCAGGACCATACGGTTTGTGACCACGGGGTGCCGGGCCATGGTGATCCGCACATCTGGGTATCTCCATCCACGGTTCTTCCGTTGATAGAGAATATTAGACAAGCACTGGTTCGGGTTTATCCCGACGAGGAGGAGGTCTTTAATGCTAATTACCAACGTTTAAAAGCAGAGGTTTATGCAAAAGACTCCCTGTTAAAAGACCGCTTTTCCAGCTTGGTTGATCGCTCTTTCCTGGTTTATCATCCTGCATTGGGCTATTTGGCAAGGGATTATAACCTGGAGCAGATTGTAATTGAAGACATGGGAAGAGAACCTTCTCCCCGTCAGTTGGGTAAAGTACTACGGCAAGCTCATGAAAAGGGAGTAGATAAACTTTTTGTGCAAAAGCAGTTTGACGTGGAAACATCGCGGGTGGTTGCCGGAGAGCTTGGCCTTAAAGTGGTTATTATCGACCCGCTGGATTACAACTGGAACAGTCAGATTGAACATATTGCAAATAGCGTTGGTGATGACAAAATTGTTGGAGGTAAATGATGTTAGTGCCGGATACCACCGGGAACCAGTGATCGAGAAGGCTTGCTTTTCCGTGTCACAGGATGACTTTATTGGGATCATCGGACCCAATGGGGGAGGGAAAACAACGCTGTTAAAGGTGATGCTGGGCCTGCATAAACCGTTCAGCGGAATGGTTAAGTGGTTTTTGGAAGATAACCCCCAGTCTGCCAGACAAAAAATAGGATACTTACCCCAGATCAACTTTTTTGATATTCGTTTTCCAATATCCGTTTTTGATGTGGTGCGCTCCGGACTGGCTTCTCCGGATAACCTGAGAGGCAGGTTTTCCCGGAAACAAAACCACCACGTGGAGGAGGTGTTGAGACTGCTGGGAATGAGTAGGTTAAAAAATAAGAGCATGGGGATGCTTTCCGGTGGTGAGAAGCAGCGGGTTTTTCTGGGCAGAGCCATCGTGTCCAATCCGGATATCCTGTTCCTGGATGAACCCGGAACTTATGTGGACCACGAGTTTGAATCGGAAATGTACGATATGCTTAAAAACTTAAACCAGCATATGGCTATCGTTCTGGTATCTCATGACCTGGGGATGATCTCTTCCTATATTAAGTCCATTATATGTGTTAACCGGGTGGTTCACTATCATGCATCCAATATCATCTCCAATGAGCAGCTGACTACCTATAACTGTCCTATCCAGTTGATCACCCATGGGGATGTACCTCATACGGTTTTGAATAAACATACACAGAGATGAGTGAGTTGTTTCAATATGATTTCTTTATCAGGTCACTGGCTGGGGCGGTGTTTGCCGCCATTACCTGTGGCTTGACAGGAACCTATATTGTTAGCCGCCGAATGGTTTTTGTGTCCGGAGGGATAACGCATGCCTCATTTGGAGGGATTGGCATTGGGTATTTCCTGGGCATAAACCCGGTGATGGGGGCTGCGGTATTCGGAGTGCTGGTAGCCCTGGGCATGGAGCGATTCTCCTACCGGGATATGGTTCGCCAGGACTCGCTCATCGCCATGTTATGGTCGCTGGGAATGGCTGTGGGCGTTATTTTTATCTATATCACACCAGGATATGCCCCCAATTTGCTTACTTACCTGTTTGGAAGTATATTGACCATCACTACCACAGACCTGCTTTTACTGGGCGGTCTTTCCTTGATTAGTATTCTGATATTCATTCTGTTCTACAATACCATACTGATGGTTTCTTTTGATGAGGGCTTTGCTGAGACTCGAAGCATGCCAGTAAAGGGAATAAAAAGCATGATGATCATTTTGGTGGCACTGACCATTGTGTTTAATATCCGCATTGTGGGCATAATAATGGTGCTTGCGTTGTTGACTGTTCCGCAAGCCATAGCCAATTTATTTACCAGCAATTACAAACACATGCTTATTTATTCCGTTTTGTCCGGCATGGCAGGAACCCTCTCAGGGCTGGCAGCATCCTGGTATCTGAATATCCCTTCAGGGGCCACTATTGTTTTTACCCTGGTGCTGATGTTCTCTATGGCAAAGCTGATCAAAAGTGTGACGGGCTAATGGTCGTGATCATGGTCATGGTCATGGTCATGATGCTCATCATGGTAGATCCCCGCTTCTTCATAGGTTTTGTTTATGGTTCCTCTGGGATGTTCGGGTGGCCCGTAGATGGTATACAGCTTCAGTTTGCTGTCGCCCACATTTTTTATGGTGTGCCAGTATCCTGCAGGGATAAGTACGGCCCAGTCATCTGATACTTTTTTATCAAAGTCAAGGTTCTCTTCTGTGAGGCCCATCATTACCCTGGCTTTTCCTTTCTCAACCCTTATAAACTGGTCATGTCCCCGGTGTACTTCCAGGTCAATAATTTCACCTGGCTCCAGTGTCATTAGCACCAGTTGCATATAGTCGCCTGTCCATATGCTTTGGCGGTAATTTTTGTTGGAGAGGGTGGCCTTTTCCACATCCACCACGTAAGGAATGGGGCCTCTGTCGTCAAGGTTCAAAGGGTCGGGTGTTTTCATCTCTTTTTTGTCTGGCTTTTCTCCTTCAGCGGGGGCCTGGTCATTACAGGCTACAAAGGCCATCATTACAGCAGCCGCAGTTAATGAAACAAGGGCTCCTTTCAAAAATAATGCATTTTTTCTCATAATACAAGGGTTTAGTAATGAGAGTAGTCTAAAGCACCATGCGTTCACAATGGGTAGAAATCAGATGCAATTTATTTAGACCGGACTCATCATAGATTAACGAATTTATTTTGTTTTAAATTGATAAACAAGCCATCTGTGGATTTGTTCACACCTGGGAGGTGGGTTGAGCATAAAAACCCTCCATTACAGGAGGCGTGTGCCATCCTGCCATGGAGGGTTTTTAATAGGTTTGCCGGGGTGATTATATTTTCCGGCAATATTTGGTGTTCTTTTCCCGGGCGGTTATAATGTTCCGCTAATAAGAAATGTAGCGGCGAAAGCCAGGATAGCGTAGAGTTCGGGGAATACCGCCAGGATGATGGTACCTCCAAACACGTCATGACCGGAGCCGATACCTTCAATTCCGTTGGCACATACCTGTCCTTGTCGAATAGAGGACATCAGTCCCACAAATCCCAGTGCAAACCCGGCACCAAAGATGGCTGCGGCCTGTACCCATGAGATTTCCGGTGTGAGGACACCTGTTCCGGCGATGATAAAGTATCCCATAAATCCGTAAAGGCCCTGAGTTCAGGGAAGTGCGCTAAGGACGATATAGTTTCCAAAGGCTTCGTTATTTTTTTTCATGGCTCCGATGGAGGCATTTCCGCCATAGGATACGCCAAATGCGCTGCCGATGCCCGCCAGGGCAATCATTAATCCAATGCCTATATAGGCTAAAACAATAGGTGTCATCTTGATTTCTTTTTTAGGTTATTATTATTACTGTAACTGTTTAAGCGGTTTATATTCTTTTCCGCCGCCGGTAAAACCGGCGTTTTTATAAAATTCCACAAAGGTAAGCCGGAGTGGGTGAACAAACGCTCCCAGTCCGGACATAAAGATATTGATACTATGGCCAACCACCAGGATAATAAGGATGACCAGTTGCTGCAGGATGATCACATCGGGGCTCAGATCAAAGGCCAGCTGGTTAAAGACCAGGCCCAGAATAGCACTGGCTAACCCCAGAGCAAACAGCCTGATGTAGGACAACAAGTCGCCGATCAAACCAATAACCGTGTTGTAGGCGTCCCAGAATCCCAGACCAATATTTAAAAAGATGTTGCGCTTTGGGTCGTTGAGGACAAATATACCCAGAGATGCAGCGCCAAGGATTATCTTGTGGGCTGTGCCCCAAAGCAAAGGCTCTTGGGAAGCGGCTTGTTCATCCAGGTAATAGAATAGGCCTGAAAATACGATAAGGAAAAACCATGACCAGGTAGAGATGGAGTAGGCAAAGCCTTTTTGGCGGATTTTGTTAACCGCTTTAAGCACCATGCCAAACAGGATTTGTACCCCACCCAAAATTATGGCCAGGTTAAACATTTGGTTTTCATCCAGGAACATTTCCCTGATGCCCGATAAAACGGGGATAGGAGTTTCAATAAGGTTTATGCCAAAAAATGTACCGGTAAGGATGCCAAAGATAACCGTAGCCAGTCCCAGCCACTGTATCAGGGCTAACACGGGCTTTAGGCCGGGTTTGGCTTTCCGTTTGTAAAGGGCTGCGGCGATCACCATCATCAGTCCATACCCTGCATCGCCCAGACAAAAGCCAAAGAACATCATAAAGAAAGGGGCAAAGAAGGGTGTCATATCCAGTTCCGCATAGGAGGGGAGGGAAAAAAGCTTGCCTACCGGCTCAAATAGCCGCGAGTAGCGGTTGTTTTTCAGCATAATAGGTGGCTTTTCCTCCTCTTTAGCCTTTTCTTTCAGGTAATATACCTCTTTATGGTTGAGGAATTCATCCAGTGCGTCCTGCTTAACCTCCGGGACCCATGCTTCCAGGTACCTTACCTTTCCTTCCGCCTCTTCACGGGTCTGAAAGCGCACGTTGAGCTCGGCATAGGCATCTTCCAGCTCTTTTTTGTACTGCTCAACTTGCTCCAGTCCTTCCTGTGACAAATGATCCAGCGCCTCATTGATCTCCCGTATGCGTTCACGGCTTTTCTTTTCTTCTTTTTCCACTGTGCCCAGCTCTTTTCCGGGAGGAGCGACTTCATCTACTGCCCTGTTCTTTATGGCGATTTCCGGCTTTTCAGTCCTGCTGATGGACACAAAATAGCGAAACCCGGCATGGTCTGACACCACCTCAATGGGGTACTTTTCCTCCCATTGGGGCTGGTATTTTTTCACAGGACATACAAAGAAGTGAATATGAAAGCCTTCTTCCAAAAGCCGCTGAACCTTGCTGCGGGAGAAATAACCCCAGGGGGTGATCTGCTTCTTCTCTTTTAGTAATGCCTGAAGTTGTTGTTCATACTGCTCCAGGTCTCTTTGGTATGTGGAGATGGTTTCAAAAACTTCTTTTCCTGTTTTGTTCTTTTCATTTTCTCCGGAAAGGGTGGTTTGACTTTTTGGTTTTCTGCTTTCCAAAAACTTAACCACTTTATGTACATCATGAATATCCCGGTACAGCTCCTGCATTTCCCGGGAAGGCTCAGCCTTGTACTGGCGGATATGTGCTACACCCTTGCGTTTTAACTGCTCTATGAACGCGTCATAATCCGCATAAAAAACAAGGAATGAATATTTATACATGGGTATGATCATGCCAGTGTCTCCGTTTGTTGTTGTCTGGTTTTTACGATTTTCTGTGCTGCCTTGGATAGGTTTTCTTCGTCTTCCAGAAACCGTTTGATTTTTCGTATGGCTTCCTGATATCCGGGTATTTGCACCTTTTCAAAGAGGTTTACCTTTTGGGTGGTTTTTTTCCGTGCATGGTCCAACAGCTCCATTTTGCGCTGAAATACGTCTTTTTCAATAGCTATACGTGTGAGTTTTTTCAGTATTTCCACTGCGTCCGGGAACCAGGCCGGGGCTTGAAACATGTTGTAGTCTTTGATCTCATACTGTATATCTTCCAGTATGGGCGTTTGTACTCCGGCGATTTTCTTTGAGCTGAGATTTACCTCTTTGATCTGTATCAGGTCCGCCTGGAACTCACCCCACAGACGCATGGTAGCTTCCAGGGTGTTCATCTCCTGCTGCAGTTTTTTCTCCAGCTCTACCGCTTTGGTCTTGGCCTTTTTTACCTCCATACGCAAGGCAGACTCCTTGTTCTTCAGCGTAGGCAAAGCCCTCTCACGGATCTGAAGCTGTTTTTTCAGCGCCTGTTGTGATGTTTTATTATATTGAAACTTAATAGCCACGTTATAATGAAGGTTTTAATGATTTAGCTTACTTGTCCTGGTCTTTGTCCGTGTCTTTATCCGATTTTTTGGCAGATTCTTTATCAGACTCTTTATCCGATTCTTTATCCTTTTTATTATCTTTTTCTTTCCAGTATTTATCTACCAGTTCTTTTTTGATTCCTGCTTCTGCTTTAGAGAAGTATGTTGCCAGCAATTCCCAGGCCGTATCCAGCATGGCTTCCATATCCATGTTTACATCGATGGCCAGCAATTTATTGGAGTATTCTTTAGCAAACTTAAGGGTCCGTTCGTCATAATCGGTAAGGTCGAATCCATTTTCCAGTTTGGTTTTGGCATTGGCAGCATCGGCGTATAGCCGGATGGCGGTGTTCATCACCTGCGGGTGGTCTTCGCGGGTTTGTGTTCCGATCACCAGTTGTTTAAGTCTTGATAAAGAGCGGAAGGGGTCTACGATCACCTTTCCAATATCCGTATCTCTGCGGAGGAAAAGCTGTCCTTCGGTAATATATCCCGTATTATCGGGGATGGCATGTGTGATATCGCCTCCTGACAGGGTAGTTACCGCCACGATGGTGATGGATCCTTTTCCGGGGAACTGTACGGCTTTTTCATATATTCTGGCCAGGTCTGAATACAGTGAGCCCGGCATACTGTCCTTGGAAGGGATCTGATCCATACGGTTGGACACAATGCTAAGGGCATCGGCGAAGAGGGTCATGTCGGTAAGCAGCACCAGGACGTTTTCTCCCTTTTGGGTTGCAAAGTATTCGGCTGTAGTAAGTGCCATATCGGGCACCAGCAGGCGTTCTACCGGGGGGTCATCGGTGGTATTTACAAAGCTGACGATGCGGTCCATGGCCCCTGCATTGTTAAATACGTTTTTAAAATACAGGTAATCATCATTGGAAAGGCCCATTCCGCCCAAAATGATCTTATCGGCTTTGGCTCTGAGAGCCACACTGGCCATTACCTGGTTGTAAGGCTGGTCGGGGTCGGCAAAGAACGGGATTTTTTGTCCTGATACCAGGCTGTTATTCAAGTCAATGCCAGCAATTCCTGTAGCGATAAGCTCTGAAGGTTGCTCCCTTCTCACCGGGTTTACGGAAGGGCCGCCAATTTCTGTAACCTTTCCCTCCACCTCGGGTCCCCCGTCGATGGGTGCTCCGTAAGCATTGAAAAAGCGTCCGGCCAGCTGGTCACCCACCTTTAACTGGGGGGGATTGCCTAAAAAGGTCACCTCTGCATTGGTAGGAATACCCTCAGTGCCGGAGAAGATCTGCAGAACTATCTGGTCGCCAATGATTTTTACCACTTGCGCCATCCGGTCTTCCACCAGGGCGATCTCATCATATCCCACACCGGTGGCCGTTAAGGAAACGGTGGCCTTTGTTATGTTGTTAAGCTTAGTATATGTTTTTTGAAATGCTTGACTTTCCATGGTTGTTATTTTAATAATACATTACTGTTTTAGTTTTCCGCAGGCTCTTTTTGAACACGTTCATTTATGATATCATCCAGCTCTTTTTCACGTGTTTTAAAGTCATCGGAGTGGAATTTAGCGTAGTTCATCTGTTTAAACTGGTTGATAATACGCTTAAAAAAGTCGCCCACTTCTTCAAAGTGCTGGAATTCAAATTCTTTGTCTATTACTTCCAGTACTTTATCCATCATATATTTTTGTCTTTTCAGCGGGGTTACTGAGTCCACTTTGTCGAAAGCATCTTGTTGAAGGATAACAAAGTCCATCATTTCCGATCTCCAGAACCGTATATGAAAGTCCACGGGCACTCCGTCATCTCCCAGGATATTGATCTGTTCCATGGTTTCTTTACCGGTAAACAGGATATCTTTGGCGCGGGTCACCTTATTGATCCAGTTTTCGTCCATATTTTCTCTGAGCGACTTTTGCACTTCCTCATATTCCAGGTACTTGGAGTAGCTTTCAATGGGGTCAATGGCGGGATATCTCTTGCTGTCGGCACGGCTTTGTGATAGTCCATAGAAGCATCGGGCCGCTTTTCGTGTGCTTTCGGTTACCGGTTCTTTCAGGTTTCCACCGGCGGGGGATACGGTTCCGATAAAGGTGATGGATCCGGGTTTATCGTTATTCAGGTATACATATCCTGCGCGGGCATAGAAGTTGGAGATAATGGCCGACAGGTCCATGGGGAATGCATCCGGTCCGGGCAGTTCTTCCATCCGGTTGGACATTTCCCTGAGGGCTTGAGCCCACCGGGAGGTGGAGTCGGCCATAAGCAATACGCGCAATCCCATACACCGGTAATATTCTGCAATGGTCATGGCTGTATATACCGAGGCTTCTCTTGCTGCCACGGGCATGTTGGAGGTATTGGCAATAATGGTGGTGCGCTCAATAAGCTTTTTCCCGGTATGGGGGTCTTCCAGTTCGGGAAACTCCTTAAAGACCTCTACCACCTCATTATCGCGCTCCCCACAGGCGGCAATGATTACTATATCTGCTTCTGCCTGTTTGGAGATGGCATGCTGCAATACGGTCTTTCCCGTTCCAAAAGGGCCGGGGATAAAGCCGGTTCCCCCTTCGGTGATGGGGTTCAGGGTGTCGATACAGCGCACTCCCGTTTCCAGCAGCTTGAAGGGGCGGGGCTTGTTTTTAAAGGCTTTTATCGGCATCTTTACAGGCCACTTCTGTACCATGGTCACCTTTATCTCTTCACCTTCTTCATTGGTGATCACGGCAATCTGGTCGTCCACACGGTATTTACCTTCTTTGGTGATCTCTTTTACGGTGTGTCGTCCCTTGAGCTTGAAAGGCACCATGATCCTGTGGGGCATGCCGTTTTCCTGCACCTCCCCCAGCCAATCTCCGGCCACCACCTGGTCGTCTTTTTGGGCCAATGGCTTGAACTCCCATTGTGCCTCACGATCCAATGGGTCGGTATACTCTCCCCGCTTAAGGAAAACACCCTCCATCTTATCCAGGTCGTTTTGCAACCCGTCGTAATTCCTCGAGAGGATGCCGGGTGCTAAAGTAACCTCCAGCATGTGCCCCTCAAAGACCACCTTGCTGTCCGGCCTGAGCCCGCGGGTGCTCTCAAAAACCTGCACAAACGCCTGCTCACCGGTAATCTTGATTACCTCGGCCATTAAAGTCTCATCATTGTGCCGGATGAAACAAATCTCGTTTTGCCCCACCGGGCCATCCACTTTTACAATAACCAGGTTGGCAATTATTCCGGTGACAATACCCGTTGTCTTATCTTTTCTTTCCATAATTTATAGTGTATTCCCGGGGAAATTCAAACCCCGACTTAAGTTCATTGAACAACTCTTTAAACATTTTGCGGCCCTGCTCCGTATCCAGCGCATACCAACGCTCCACAATAAAGAGCTTTAACACAAAGGCCAATACTTTTTCGATGGTGAAATAATTAAAGAAGGTGATGCTATCCAAATATTTCCATTTATGCATGTCCAGCTTCATCTCCCGCTCTTCCAGCTTTTCTGACTGGAATATTTGGATGATCTCCTCCATATATTCAACCCTGGCAGATAACCCAAAGTCCACTGCCCGGCTTTTTTTCAAAGCTTCCGTTACTTCATTGTTCCCAATAAACTGCTGCTCAGGGTTCAATTCATGCCTTCTTGCATTTAATGCAATGGCAATATTGGCTATATTCCGTTCGTAGTCAGCAATTTTATTGATAAATTCGTTCCCATGGGAGTCCAAAAAGTCATAATATCCCCGGCTGAGCATCCGGGAAGCCGTCACTTCATTTACCCCCTCCGGGTCCTGGTGGATATGCTGAATAAAATCACTCCAGTACCGGGGATAAACGGACATATCCACCTGATCAAAAGACTTTTTGTCCAGCAATAGCTCCAGCTGTGCCCTGGAATAATTGGCCCGGGGCTCCCAGGGTTTATCCTTTTGATATAATAAGTGAATAAGGTTATGGTGGTCAAAACGCAGATAAAAATGACGAGCCCACCGCATATCCTTATCCGTGAGGCTGTTTTCTATCCTCTCCCGAAAGTCCTTGCCTGTGAATGGCAACTTCTTCATATCCGGGCTGATCTCTGGTAAACCGGAAATTAAATAATGATAGAGTGTGAACATGATTACCGTGATTCAAAAAGAAATTCCATGGTTTTGGGACGAAGGTACGACTTGAAGAAGTTGTTAAAATCCTGCTCCGTAAAATTTATCTGGTAACTGCTTCCCGACGGAGCAACTTTGAACCCGGATTTTAATCTTCCGGAAAAACTGAACGTTACCTCCTTGTTTAACTGGTTGAAAAGTTCGTTTTTGAAGTACTTCTCCAGTTCCTCTTTCTGCTTTTCAGGTAAAATTACGTCCAGATCCGTACTTTGTTTTTCCCCCCACTTTTCCACAATGGTTTTTATCAGCGCTCCCACATATTCCTTCTGAGAAAACAACTCTTTTGATGACGGCTCCACTGCTTTGGCCGTTATCAAATGGGTGATTTCCTGTTTTAAGGCAGAAACGGACTGATCTACTGCCATCTTCATTTCTTTTTCCACCTGCTCACGCGTGGATTGTGCCTGCTCTTCTGCACTGGAAACAATGTCACCGGCCTTCTTTTTGGCCTCCCTTTCAATCTTATCCGCTTTATCCCTGGCTTCGCTTATGATCTTATCCCCCTCATCCCGGGCCTTTTGAACCCCCTCCTGGTAAATCTTCTCAGTGAGAACCTCAATTTTCTTTGTCATATCCTTTGGTTTTTCTATAGAATAATGTGCCTGTTGTCATTTAATGATGCCGTTAACATAGCATCGCAAAAATATTACTATCCCCAATCGCTTATTTATGATGATGCAAAAGTATAATAAATTAACAAAAATAAACTTATATTGCTTTATTAGGTATTAATCGCCCTTCAGTAAAGGATAGAAGAGGATTTTATTTTACTGTTAATAGATAAACAATAAAATTTTTGGTTTATTATATGAGACCGGTGAAAAAACATAAAATTTATGGCATCCGTTGATTTTGAAATATGTATTAATCCGGTAATTGGCTGATTGAGAGATAAAAAAAGCACCGGGGAACCGGTGCTTTTTTTTTAAAGAGGATATGGTATCTGGTGTGTATATCCATATCCCAACTATACTATTGGGAAAAATTAGTCATCCAGGGTGTGAACCACCAGTCCGGACCTTAGCTTAGGCTCAAACCATGTGGTTTTTGGGGGCATGATCTTTCCGCTGTCGGCGATATCCAGGAGTTGTTTCAGGGATACGGGGTACAAAGCGAAGGCCACTTTCATTTCTCCGCTGTCCACTCGTTTTACCAGTTCATCCAGTCCTCGTATGCCGCCCACAAAGTCTATCCTGTCGCTGGTTCTCAAGTCTTTAATATCCAGCATTTGGTCCAATACATACTTTGAAAGCACGTTTACGTCCAGTATTCCCAGGGGGTCTTTATCGTCATAGGTACCTTCTTTAGCCGTCATGGAGTACCATTTCCCTTCCAGGTACATGCCAAAATTATGGAGTTGGTTCGGTTTATAAGGGGTTGTACCCTTTTCTTCCATATGGAATACCTCTTCCAGTTTGCTAAGAAATTGATCTGCTGATAGTCCATTCAGGTCTTTCACCACCCGGTTATAATCAATAATTTTTAGTTGGTTATCGGGGAAGTGCACAGCCAGGAAGTAGTTATACTCTTCCGATCCATTGTGGTCGGGGTTATTTTTCTTTTTTTCATTTCCCACCAGTGCAGCTGCGGCGGTTCTGTGATGTCCGTCGGCCACGTAGGTATTAGGGATTGATTCAAACAGTTGCAATAGTTTTTGGTTTGTTTGCTCATCATGGATTGGCCAGAACTGATGTTGTACCTGGTCGTCTGCCAGGAAGTCATACTCGGGTTGGTGTTTGCTAACCCATTCTTCGATGATTTGATCGATTTCAGGTACGGCTCTGTATGTAAAGAACACGGGTTCCATGTTGGCATCAGTAATGCGAACATGTTTCATGCGGTCTTCTTCTTTGGCGGCCCGGGTCAGCTCATGCTTTTTAATGATATCGTTCATGTAGTCTTGCACGCCTGCACAGCCTACAAGTCCATATTGTTTATGGTTTCCCATGCGTTGTGCATAGATGTACAGCATGTCCTGGTTGTCTTTTACCAGCCAGTTATTATCCCGGAATTTGCGGAAATTTTCTTTGGCTTTGTTGTATACCGGGTCACTGTAGAGGTCTGTTTCCGGTGGCAGGTCGATTTCCGGTTTAATAATATGCAGTAAAGATTTTTCGTTGCCTTCCGCTTCCACGCGGGCTTCTTTTGAATCCAGCACGTCATAGGGCCGGGAGGCAATTTCCCGGGCCATTTCTTTTGGCGGGCGCCATCCTTTAAACGGTTTTAATATTGCCATATTTTTAATTTTTAATGGTCTGTATCACCCCAGGAGGGGCCCTCTGCAGGTCAGAAGCATATTTTTTCCTTGTATAGCAGATATGCCTTGCTGTTATCATATTTGATTGGACAACAGCAAGGCATGGTATACAGACGTGTGAATAACTATATGATATTCTGCTTTACAGCAGATTGTTTTTCAATAGCTTTACTGGTTGAAATTGTGGTTTTGCGTCGGTTGAGAGTGGTTGCTATAGTTTCCGTTGGGGTTGCCATTGTTGGTTCGCTGAAGTGAAGAGATCAGTGCTCCCATCATCTTGGACAGTTCAATGAGTTGTCCTCGTGAATCTTCATAAGCTTCTTCTCCCAGGTATCCAAAACGGTGTGCGATGGTGGTAAGCACTACACATTCTCTGATACAGCTTTTGGACAATTTCAGGTGATAAATAAATTGGCTTTTTGTCCGCCCTGACCCTTCTGCAATTCGAATGGCAATAGACTGGGAGGCATTGCGGAAACGAGCGGCCAGGCCGTCGTCATCCAGCTCAGGAAATAACCTGGTGGTATCATGAACCCACTGAGTATAGGTTAACACCTTCTCGTACAAGCGCAAATCTTCAAAGCGAAAAAAACTAAAATTCCGCTCTTCGCGAGGTTGCTGCTCCTGATCGCCCTGGGGTTGCTGCTCCTGGTCTTCCATTGGCTCTCTTTGCTCTTCTTCTCTCATGTTAAACATAGTTTTTAAATTTAGGCTGACAAAAATAGCGGTTTTTATTACAACAGGTATACTTTGCCACTAATTATTATTTTATTTGATTAAAAGACTCTTTATAGTAGTATGTAAAGCTATGCCATAACACGTGCAACCATGTGCCTGCAACCATGTGATCCGGCATAGCTTCTTCTGATTTTCAACGATTCAGGCTATTTGTTCACCTGAAATGTGCGGTCATTATTTTTCAGAAACTTTACGATTTGCTCTGCTGCCGCCAGTCCGGCATTGATATTGGCTTCTGCTGTCTGGGCTCCCATTTTCTTTGGCGTGAAATAATATTGCCCTTCAAACTTTTGTGCTATCTGCTGTGCCATATCGGGGGCAATATCAGAAAGGTAGTGGAAGTCTTTTCGCTCTTCCATCACCTTCATCAGTTCCTCCTCATGGATAACTTCTTTGCGTGCGGTATTAACCAGGGTGGCCTTTTCCGGCATGCTGCTCAGCAGGGAAAAGTTGATGGACTGTTTGGTTTTTTCGTTGGCGGGGATATGCAGGGATATATATTGACACCGTGCATACAGTTCTTTTTCTGATTCCAGGGGTTTAACCCCTTCTTTTTCTATCTCTTGCTTACTGAGGAAGGGGTCGTAGGCATAGATATCCATTTGAAATCCTTTGGCTATCTCGGCCACCAGTCGTCCCACATTTCCAAAAGCGTGTATTCCCAGTGTTTTTCCTCTCAGTTCTGTGCCGGATTTTCCGTTAAACTGCCCTCTGGCGTGGTAGATCATCATGCCTATGGCCAGTTCGGCCACGGCATTAGAATTTTGCCCCGGGGTGTTCATCACCACCACTCCTTTTGCGGATGCTGCTTCCAGGTCTACGTTGTCGTAGCCGGCTCCGGCGCGGATCACGATTTTGAGCTCTTTTGCTGCGTCAATAACTTCTGCAGTAACCTTATCGCTTCTTATTATCAAGGCGGTGGCGTCTTTTACTGCTTCCAGTAGTTGGCTTTTATCCGTATATTTTTCCAGGAGTGCCAACTCATAGCCGGCCTCTTGTGCGATTTTTTGTATCCCCGGAATGGTATCCGGATGGAACGGCTTCTCCGTTGCTACCAGTAACTTTGTCATAACTGTATAGGTTTAATTACCGCCCCGCCTTAACGGGGGGGCGGAAGGTTTTTGTTAATGATTTTGTTCAAATTCTTTCATGCAATCCATAAGTGCTTCCACACTTTCTCTTGGCATTGCATTATATAGGGATGCACGGAACCCGCCCACATCGCGGTGCCCTTTAATGCCCATCATGCCGCGGGAGGTGGCAAACTCAAGGAATGGCTTTTCCAGTTCTGAGTAGGTTTCGTTCATTACAAAGCATACATTCATCAGAGAGCGGTCTTTTGCTTTGGTTACGGTGGGCTTGAACAGCTTGTTCCTTTCGATTTCCTCATACAAAAGGTTAGCTTTCTCAATATTGATCTTTTCCATAGCTTCCACCCCCCCATTTTGCTTCAACCACCTGAGCGTTTGCACTGCCGCAAAAACAGGCACCACCGGGGGCGT
Source organism: Bacteroidales bacterium (assembly GCA_003557725.1). Lineage (GTDB taxonomy): Bacteria > Bacteroidota > Bacteroidia > Bacteroidales > PWNQ01 > PWNQ01. The sequence continues at coordinate 17,733 of PWNQ01000012.1, forward strand.
GTTGAACATGGATTCCTTTTTAATGTGGGTGCGGTAGTCCAGCATAGTTGGAATATGGCGATCTACCTTGCCCAGCAGCTCCTCTTTAATAATCACAAAGGTCACACCGGAAGGGGCCAGGTTCTTTTGCGCACCACCATATATAATGCCATAGCGGGATACATCCATGGGGCGGCTAAAGATATCTGAAGACATGTCTGCAACCAACGGTACGGGGCTCTTGATATCTTCCCTGATCTCTGTACCGTAAATGGTATTATTGGTCGTGATATGGAAGTAGTCGGCATCTTCAGGAATAGTATATTCAGGAATATAATTGAAATTCTGGTCCTGAGAGGAGCCCACCACGTCTACCTCTCCGAAAAATTTGGCCTCTTTGATGGCCTTGGAAGCCCAGGAGCCGGTGTTCAGGTAGGCCGCCTTCTTCTTCATAATGTTAAATGGCACCATAGCAAACTGGAGGCTGGCACCTCCACCCAAAAATACTACCTCATAACCCGCAGGGATGTTTAACAAGTCTTTAAAACCCTGGCGAGCCTCATCCATAACAGCAACAAACTCCTTGCTGCGGTGGGAGATCTCCATAATAGATAAACCCATACCCCCGAAGTCCTTAATGGCTTCTGCAGTGTTTTGAATGGTGAAGTCCGGCATAATGGACGGACCTGCAAAAAAATTATGTTTTTTCATAACATTTGGTTTTTAGTTGATTATAAAAAAAAGAATACACAACGTATTCCTTGCGAAAATGCAATTATTTTTTCAATTTATTGACAGAAAAAGAAAAACTCCTGCTAAACGCTCACATCACCGATCTTGTCGCGGATAGATTGGATCTTTTCTTTCATCATGGATGACTGGTTCTTTTTTATATCGAACTTTACGGTGGAGTAAATGCGTTGAGAATGGGGCTCCAGCACATCGTGGGCTTTCTGAAGTACTGCCAGCGCTTCTTCAAAGCTGTTGGTCTCAAATATTGTACCCATAGGAGTAAGCTGATAGGGAACATCTCCGTTTTTGAATACTTCAATGATCTTGCTCACATACGAGCTTACACTGATCCCCTTATCCGTGGGAAACATGGCAAATTCAGTTAATACGGCCATAATAGTCGATTTTTTTGTGGTGATGATTGCAGTGGCAAAGATAAAAAATTCCCTCAATATTATGGATAAGTCCGCCAAAAATCGCCCCTTTGATCGTGTATTATCGCCAATTTCGCCGCCACCCTTTAATAATTTTGTGATTATCGCCCGGGTTAAGGCTTGCTTTTTTATAATGGATTGTTTATCTTTACGGCCTGCTACGGATTGATTGGGTTGAGTTTGGATTATTATCTGGAAGGAGTTTTCAAACCGGGTGCAGCGTTTATTGCGGGGTCTTTTTTGCTATAAACCAAAACCATATTATCATGCGAAAAGCCATACTTCTAGCATTAGTTTTCAGTGCATTGTCAGTTAATGCTCAAACGATGTTTCAAAAAACAGTTGGAACCCTATCCAATGACCGTAACTACAATCTGGCGGTGATGCATGACGGAGGGCTTGTTGCTACAGGCTATACTCAGTCGTCAACGCCCAATGTTCGGGATGCTTTTCTGTTAAAATACGACCGCTTTGGAGAAGTGGAATGGGCAAAAACCTATGGTGGTGCTGCCCATGAGACCATCTGGGATGTGATTGTCACTCAGGATAACCACATTGTGGGGGCCGGGCATTCGGCTAGTCTGGGAGCCAATACCGAAGGGGTTATCGCCCGGTGTGACAGTCTGGGAAATGTGCTCTGGGCCACCGGAGCCGGCAGCCCGGGCAGGGATGTGCAATTTTACAGTGTGATGGAAACCAGTGCCGGCCAATTGATTGTCGCCGGGCTTCTCCGTGATAACCACGGGGATGATATGCTTATATGCAAGTTTTCACCCCAGGGGATCCTGCTATGGAGCCGTATTATCGGCTCTGCAGATAGTGATGAGATCATGGGGATCACCGAAACGGCACAGGGCGACTATCTCTTTGCCGGCCTTACCGGCAAGGCCACCGACCAGGGCGGCGAAAGCTTTGCCGTGGTGAAGACCGATACCACCGGAAAAGTGATCTGGAAAAAATCCTATGGCAGCCAGGGGGACGACCGCCTTAATGATGTGATGGAACTGGATAATGCCTACTACTTCCTGGGCTGGTCTGAGGCGACAGCTGTCGGAAACAGGGATGCCGTGGTGATGAAAACCGACACTGCCGGGAATGTAATCTGGGTAAATGCATATGGTACCCCGGAAACGGAACGGGCTTTTAATATGCTTTATCACCACGACAGGGAAGCCATCCTTATTGCGGGATATACAGATTACTCCCCGATCATTACCAGCAATCGCAATACCTTTTTGCTGAGCATAGATACGGCAGCTAATATTCACTGGGTAAGAGGGTATGGCAGCACACAAACCGACGGCCACTGGCCCACCGGATTGGCTCAAAATGACGATGCCGGTTATTATGTCTTTAGTAGTACCAACTCTTTTGGACCTAATGATATGAGCTTGCATCTCACCAAAACCGACACGGCGGGGCATACCGCTTGCCATGAGAAAACCCTGCCGTTTATCCGGCAGGAACTCACCGGATGGAGCGGAATGAATTTTGGCTCCGACTCGGTTGTTACCTTAACTAATACTGCCATCCCATTATCAGGAGTAAACTGGGTGGTTACACCCTCCACTCAATGTTGCCTGCTCTATGCCTTTGCAGGAAAGGATACGGGGGTCTGCCCGGGCAGCACCACCATGATTGGCTCTGATGGCATACCGGGATATACGTACTCCTGGACCTATAATAATAATGTGGCAGGCAATCAGCCATGGTACATGGTGAGCCCGGACAGCGTTGGTGTATATGTTCTTACGGTAGAAGTCCCTGGCTCTGCATGTGCTGCACAAAGCGACTCGCTGTGGGTTAGTGCCTTCCCGGCACCACAAAAACCGGTTGTTACTTATGTGCCCCAGCAATATAATATGCTGCAATCCAGCGTGAAAACCAATATACAATGGTTCTTTAACGGAACCATAATGCCCGGAGATACACACCAGGTGCTCCATGCATATCAAGATGGATACTACCATGTGGTGGCGTATAATGAATATGGCTGTGAAACAGCCTCAGACTCTGTTTACCACCTGGTGAATAGCTCCAAAAACCAAAAGGATCACAAAAATGCCATCCTTACCGTATTCCCAAACCCCACCAGTGGAAACCTGTATTTGCGCTTTCATAAAGACATACCGGATAAAATGGAGGTGATGATCTACGACCCCAAAGGACGGTTAATTTATGAGCAACAACTAAACCATGTGAAAAAATATGAAGCAATAAGTATATCCCTGAATAACCAGGCTGAAGGGGTCTGTCACCTGGTGGTGAAAACTGTAGAAAACACCTGGAATTTTCAGGTAGTAATCCTACGGTAAAAGTGTAGATACGCTGGATGCAACGTCTCTTTTAATAATTTCAAAAAGCATGGAGAGCCCGGGGCAAAGAGCCCATGACAATCAAAAATAACCTTTTTATACAGGACTCTATGTTGGTTCATAAAAAAATATTACTTTTGCATCGTTTTTCAATCATCAAAGGATGTAATGCCCAGATGGCGGAAATGGTAGACGCGCATGGTTGAGGGCCATGTTCCCGTTAAGGGAGTGCAAGTTCGATTCTTGTTCTGGGCACATTTATTAGAGGACAACCGTATTTGGTTGTCCTTTTTTTTATTGCCTTCATTCATCGTTAACCCCGGGATGCCGGGTTTTTGGGGGTAGTGGGGTGGTTTAATCCGTCTTTACTTACCGGAACAGTTCTTTTATCTCGCTGGTTGTCATTTCTCTGAATGGAGAGATGTCATTGATCAGGGAATGGGCCAGCTCTTCTTTTCGTTTTTGAAGGGAGAATATTTTATCTTCAATGCTGTTTTTTGCAATAAGGCGGTACACGAACACCTTTTTTTCTTGTCCTATCCGGTGGGCCCGGCTGATGGCTTGCATTTCTGCTGCGGGGTTCCACCAGGGGTCAAGGATAAACACATACTCTGCCGCCGTCAGGTTCAGTCCGGTGCCTCCCGCTTTGAGGGATATAAGAAACAACATTGGGCCCTGTTCTTTTTGAAACTTATCCACCACTTTTTCTCTGTTTACTGTGCTTCCGGTGAGCATCACATACGGGTGCTCCCTCTGGTCCAACTCTTTGGCAATTAATGACAAATGAGACACAAAGGATGAGAAAAATATGCCTTTATGTCCTTGTGCGGTCAGGCTGTCAGCAAAATATAATACCTCATCCATCTTTCCTGAGTCGCCCTGATAGGAGGGGTTGGCTAGCAGAGGGTGGTTGGACATTTGCCGCAGCCGCAGGATAGCTTCCAGAATCTGGACCTGTTTTTTCCCCAGCGTGCTGTCGTTCAGATTGCTTATCAAAGAGTTGCGTACGGCAGACTTGAACCGGTCATAAGCATCCTGTTGCTGGCGGGTCATCTCACATTGAACCACTTGCTCCGTAACGGGCGGCAGTTCCCGGGCCACTTCCCCTTTCTTTCGCCGGAGAATAAAGGGGCGTATCAGTTGTTTCAGCTCCCTTGCAGCATGAACGTTACCTTCCTTTTCCACCGGTCTGTAGTATCTTTGGGTAAATTGTTCCCGGTTGCCCAGCATCCCCTGGTTGAGGAAGTTGAACTGAGCCCAGAGATCAGTAAGCGCGTTTTCTATGGGTGTTCCCGTTAATACCAGCCGGTGCCGGGCTGAAAGCATGGTGATGGCCTTATAGGTTTTGGAAGAGGGGTTTTTTACAAACTGGCTTTCATCCAGTATAATATAATGAAAGGCATGTGCTTTCAGCATATCCACATCATTTCGGGCGATGCCGTAACTGGTGAGGATGATTTGATATTGATGGAACCGGCCGGGGAGGGTTTTCCGGTTTTCTTTGTATATTAGTGTCTTCAGGTGGGGTGTGAACTTTTTGATCTCATTATACCAGTTATGGATAAGGGAGGTAGGCATAATGATCAGGCTGGGGGTATGTGTGGAAGCGGCTGGTGTTTGGTGTGAAGCGGGTTTTTCTTCCGTGGAGCTGTTAAAGAGGGAGAGTTGTTGCGGGCCTTCGGCATTTTGTGGCCGGGGAGATGTATCTGTGGCCGGGTTTTCCAGGGACTCTGCAAGCAGGGCCAGTGTTTGCACTGTTTTTCCCAGTCCCATATCATCGGCCAGGCATCCGCCCAGCTGGTGTTTATGCAGGTGGCGCAGCCATGCCAGTCCCTGGAGTTGATAGTCTCTCAGGGGAGCCTTCAGGTTTTGTGGCGGCTTGATATCCCTGTCCGGCCTGGAGGAGTAGAGGGCCTCAAAATTGTGTGGTACCCCACTTCTTTCCCACAGGCCGGCTCCTTGTACCAGTCCCAGGTGGTGCTTTCGCAGCCGGAAATGCCCTTTCCGGGAGCGATTATCCGGACAGGCATAATACATTAGCTCCTTAAACTGGGTCAGCCACCGGGCCGGAAGAATAAAAACAGTTCCGCAGGGTAGCTGAAAGGTGCGTTTTCCGCTAAGAATGGTGTCCCGTAGCATGATAAATGGCAATGCTTTGGTCCCCAGCCAGATCGTTACATGGATGTCAAACCAGTCTATGGATCCCTCCTCCACCAGGCTTTCCAGATTCACCGGACCCAGGTGAAAAGTTGGCATATCTTTGGCTCTGATAACCCGAAAGCCGGCATCTTTCAGGGTGTGGTGCTTCCGGTTGGTCCAGGAAACCAGCTCTGTCCCTTCATGGTCCCCGTCATTTAGCGTAAAAAATACGTCATCATTGCCGGAAAGGCCCATATTCCGTAATGTATGGATGGCTTGCTTTTCCAGTAAAATATTTCGGATATACTTATGGTAGCAGATCGATTCATTTTTTCTGGAAAGAAACACCAGATTTTTTTTGCTATCCGATGGTAGGACCATGTGTTTATCGTAGCCATATTGCAGTTTGATGGCCAGCCGGCCTTTCAGGTTTGTGGTCACCTCCAGCACCCATTCCGGGTCATGGGTGTGGGTGTTTACGGTGAAACCCTCGGCGGTGATGGGGTTGTCCTGAAGGGTTTTACGGATAAATCCTGTGAAGTAGCTTTCCTGCAATTGTTGAGGTACATGGATTTGAGGCTTGCTAAAGAAGGGCATCAGCTTGTTTGCCGGCACATTATCAAGGACAAACAGTTCTTTATCAATAACTATGGCGCATGGATCCCGGCTAAGCAAAACCGGGCGCTTTCCAATCAGGGAAACGGGGGTGTCCTGATGCAACAATCGCATGTTATAGTCAATGCCTTTATCCGTTTTGATAAAGTGAAACAAGGCCCGGGCCGGTTTCTTATGAACCTTTACCACAGCCCTGAGGGGCTCCTGGATGTCTGGACTCTCTCGGAGCAATACCGGAATGTGGGCCGCACGGACAATATTAATAATGCTATAGATCTTGCTTTGAACAAAACGGAGCACATGTTCTTTGGCCGGTGACAGCTGTTGTGAGCCGCTTTTATGGCGGCTTGGGCCAACTTTTTCTTCGGCTGCAGGGCCAAAGGAGCTTTTTAGCGATGTCCTGCGGTACTCCCGTGCCAGGAAAATCACCTGCTTTTCCGCAAGGGTTTCATTATGCAGGTCTTCCTTGTGGAGGGAGGCCGCGTCCATATAGTTGTGTGTGATCTTCCATGAGCGGCTTTTGGGTTGATACAACGCACGGTAAGGTTTTAATATGTACCCCAGTGAAGAATGATGGTGGATAGCTATTATGCACTTTTCTTCTCTCATAGGCTGCTGGTTTTTTTCCATATTTCCCACGCTTTTTCGGCTTGCCGTTGCAGCATCAGCTTGCCGTTAAATGTCTTAGCACCTTGTGCGGCGGCTTTTTTCATTAGCAGGGTTTCCTGTGGCTCATAGATCAAATCCAGGAGGGTGTTAGCACGGGTTATCCATTGAAAGGGGAGAGGGGGAGCCTCCCGGGGTTGGGGGTGCATGCCGGCCGGGGTGCAGTTAATGATCAGTGGGTGGCTCCTGAGCAACTGTGGAGAGATGCTGTCATATGCTATCTGCCGGGGTGATGGGTTGCGGCTGACAGTAATGGCAGGTATGCGGCAGGAGGTTAGCACATGCCATACGGCTTTGGATACACCGCCACTTCCCAACACCAGTGCCCCGGGAGGGGTATTACTTATATATTGTTCCATCATGGCCATAAAGCCATCCACATCCGTATTATAGCCGGTAAGGAGTAATTGCCCCTCATGGGTACGATCAACCGCAACGGTGTTTACCGAACCAATGGCCCGGGCTTGCTCTTCCAGGTGGTCCAGCCAGGGGATAATGGTTATTTTGTGGGGGATGGTCACATTAAACCCCAACATAGAGGGGTAGGGCATTATTTTCTTCCGGATAGTGGAGATATCTTTCAGAGGTATTTTGACGTACTCTGCCTGAGGAAGGTTTTCTCTGCGAAAGATCTTCCGGAACAGGGAGGGGGACTGGCTGTGGGCCAGTGGATATCCGGTGACAGCTGCCAGGATCATTTGCTTTTCTTTTCTCCGGACCGTTCAATGAGCCAGATCAGGCCAAAGCCTATGCACATCCAGAACAGGGCATAGGGCACTTCCCACGATAAGGCGGGCAGATAATGTTTATATGCAGTAACGATGGGTTCTCCGTGCCGGTCTACCTGTAGCAGTCCGTCCGTTTTTAGATATATTTCTCTTTTCCAGGGCCATACCACAGCCAGTGATCCGCTGATAAACCCGGTAAGTACGGCCAGGGTATTGTCACGTTGGTGCTTAAATATCCAGGCCAGCAGGTGGGAGAAAGCCAGAATGCCGGCAACCCCTCCCAGTCCAAAGATGCCCAGTAGCTTCAGGTGTTGAACCACCTCGGGGTTTGCGGAGAAAAAGCCGGGATTAAACTTCAACAGCTCATGGATGGCAGTGGATAGTGAATTTACGGAAGTGACCATCAGTAGCACATAATTTCCCATTAGTACCAGGATAAAAGACCCGGACAGGCCGGGGAGGATCATGCCGCTCATGCCGATCATGCCACAAATAAATACATACCATAATGCTTCATTTTCGTCGGCATGGGTCATAAAGGAGATGCTCAATCCGATAGATATCCCCACTATTAGGAGGATAATACGGTCGGCAGCCCACCCTTCAATACGCCGTGCGATAAACAGTACGCTGGCCAGGATCAGCCCGAAGAAGACAGACCAAATGATAAGGGGCTGGTGTTCCAGTAGGTATTCAAATAGGCGGGCAATAGAGAATACGCTGAGTAAAGCCCCTCCAAAGACGGCAATCACAAACAGCAGGTTGGTATGGGCGGCAAACTGTTTCCACCGAAAGGTGATCAGGTATTTAATAGCTTTATGGTCAAAGGACTTGAGGGAATGGATAAGGTCTTCATAGATGTTAGTTATCAGGGCAATGGTACCACCGGAGACTCCGGGGACCACATTGGCGGCTCCCATTGCAAAACCTTTAAGAACCAGTATCAGGTAATATACTGCATTTTTCACCATGGTTTACGGCTTAAAGGCGTTGAACTTATCTGGGAGGAATTGGAAGAAGGTATCGCCGCGCAGTCCCAGGCGCAGGGTTTCCAGGGCCAGCACCTCACCCGGGCACACGTTGCCCAGGTTCACGTTAGCTCCCAACTGCTTGATAAACCAGGCCTGCTGTTTTTTTTGTGGGGCTTCCCACATTATTTTTATCTGGGGTATTTGTTCTGTGATCTTTTGGAATAGCACCATTTCTGTATTTCCGCAAGAGGTATAAATGCCGGTATTTCCGCTTTCCCGTGCTTCGGCGATGACCAGTTGGGAGCCTGCTTCCAGCTCTTTTTCCATCATGGACACCCAGTCGCAGGGTTGGATCACCACCTCTTCCTGCTTGCTGCCCACTTCGGAAAGCACGGTAAAGTCACGTGAAAATTCATCTATCCAGGCCAGCTTTACGTCGTGTGCCACGGCAATGCTGCCATCCGAGATCTCCAAGGTGGTAAGGTTATTGTCCAGCAGCAGCCTTTTGTAGTCACTCAGCTGCTGGCGAACGGCAAATGCTTCAAAAAGCGTTCCGCCAAAATAGGTGGTGATGCCGGCATTACGGTAGATATTGATCTTTTCTTTAAGGTTGTTGGTGACCATCGGGGTGCCAAATCCCAGTTTTACATAATCTATATAGTGCCCCGCTACGGCGGCCATGTCTTCTGCTTCCCGGGTGCTTAGCCCTTTATCCATAACCATAAGCAGACCATTAGGGCGAGGCTTCTCAGGCCTTTGGGGGATATATGACAGTGGTGTTTTCATGAATTACAGAATTATTATCAGCATTAATGGCTTTAGTGGAGTGTTCTGGCCTTGTGGATCAGCATCAGCACCTCCGGGTCATCCTGGACGTCACTGCCCAGTTCCACAAATTCAAAAAGCTTATCGGGGTCAATCTTCAGCGCTGTTTTTAGCTGCCGAAGGCCCTCTTCTCTTTGGTTATCAGTTAATAGGTAAAAGCTCAGGCGGTAATGTATGGCAGCATCTGTTGGGTGCTGTGCAGCAGCTTTCTTCAATATTTTTATGCCGCTGCTTATCTTCCGGTCGCGAAGGGAAGCCGTCTCTGCCAGGTCCATGTAAATGTCAGCAGCGTGGTCGAACCATGGCAGCGCCTTCTCAAAGTATTTGACAGCAGTGGAATAGTCGTTCATGGCTTTGCTGATATCCGCATACAGGAGCATATAGTCGCTGTTATGGTCATTATCTACTATGGCCCTTTGAATATAAGCTAAAGCCTTTTCATAGCTTTCTGTTTCATAAAATACGGATGCCAATCCTGCCATGGAGTCGGTAAATTCCTCGTTGACCTCCAGGGCTTTCATATAGTATCGTACGGCACTGTCGTAGTCTTCGGCCTTTTCGTAGCATTCTGCCAGATAATGCAGCGTGATGGCATTTGGTATTTCCAGGTTCATGCTTTCCTTGTAAGCCTGGATGGCCTGATGATATTTCCCCTGGTTGCTGAGCACGGTGGCTTTATTGAAATGAGCAGAAGCATGATCAGGCTCCAGGGCAATGCAGAAGTCAAAGGCTTCCAGGGCGTCATCTAATTGCTCCAGTGTGGAATAAGCTACACCCAGGTTAAACCAGGCAATGGATGACAAGGGGTCTTCCTTCAGGTAAGCTTTGAAATATTCGGCACTTTCTTTGATTTTTCCGCAAGCTTCATAACAAAAAGCCAGTTCGAACAAAGTGTTATCATCTTCAGGGTTGATGGCCAGCACTTTTTTCAGGTAATGGATGGCATATTCGTGCTGGTCCATGTTTTGATATTCAAAAGCAATATTGGAATATACCTCTTCCGGGTCATCGTCTCCGACCAGCTTTTTATACTCGTCAATGGCTTCCTGGTATTTTTCCATCTGGCTTAATATGTTGGCTTTAACGCGGATGATCTCCGGGTTATAGGGTTCCAGGTTTTCAGCCTGGGAGAGGATGCTCAGGGCCTGTTGGGTATTGTTAGTGATGGCCTGGATCCTGGCTTCCCTGATGGAGAATGCCACTGAGCCGGGGTGGAGCTCCACCGCATGCTTCAGCGCCAGACGCGCCATGTCGATGGAGGCAAAGTCCAGGTAATAGTCGATGATAGAGGCAAAATCATCAACATCAAAGAAAAAACTCTCTTTGCGCTTTAGCTTCTGCTCAAATACATCAACCGGTGCCAGGTTTTCATTATCACTCCAATACCCAGGATCAAAATTCATAATTGCTGTTGGTTGCTTTTGATATTTGTATTTTAGTTTTTATACCGCAAATGTACAACCAATTGAATTAAAAAAGCAATGATTAATACTTTTTCACGGTGTTTTTTTATACTAAAAAAGGACAACCCCCTGATAAGTTGTCCTTTTTATCCATGTGCCCAGAACAGGAATCGAACCTGCACGACCTTGCGGCCACTAGTCCCTGAAACTAGCGCGTCTACCAGTTCCGCCATCTGGGCATTAAGGTGCTTTAAAAGCCAGGCAAAATTAATACTTTTTTATTATCCACCATGTTTTTTTATGTTTTTTTAATCCCTGGCGGCAACGGGCCAGCTAATCACCCGTCTTGCATTGGGACTTACTCCACTTTGATGATCATTTTCCGGCGGCCGGTGCCTTGCAGTTCCAGCATATATACCCCGGGTTTCAGGTGGCTTGTGCTCAGTGACTGGCTTTCGGTGATCCTTTTTGTGGCCACGTGCTGCCCGGTGATGTGGCGGATAACCAAGGTGTGTGGCTGGCCCCTTTCTGTCCCGGGGACCTCTACATATATTTGATTGGTAAACGGGTTGGGATAGGCATGCAGAAGGTTATCCCGGTTTTTTGGAGCAGATGTATGAACAAAGTGATCCCAATAGGGCACCGTTTCATTCACGCTGTCGGCCACCATAAGGATGATATTTCTGTAACCGGCTCCCCAGCTTTCCGAATACCCACATACTATTACTCGGTTTTGGTGATCACTGATTATTCGTCTGCCCACCTCATCCTCCCAGTGACCGTATGTCCGGCCTTTGAGCCAATACCCCTGGAAGTTGGTCTGGATGTTGAAAATATCTTTTTTCCCCTGGCCAAAGGATTCGGTAAAACCGGTATAATAATATGCTGAGCCGTCGGGAGTGACGGTCACATCATAATAGACGTCATCGTTGGCGCCGCCTCCCGTCTCGCATCGTTCCCGCCCACCCAGATTCATGTTATAAACAAATACCCAGCCCTGTTTGCTGTTCCCGGGGATATGGTGATAGCCGCCGGTAAATATCCGTGGGGCATGGTACTGGCAGAACAGGAAGTTATTTTCTGCAGTATCAGACATTACTGTATCCATAAGGATGTTTAAGGCCGTATCCAGGAACAGCATGCGGCCATTTTTCATGGAGTCGGACGGGTTCACCACGTAACCCACTGCTACCAGGGCTGTATCACCGAGCATGTCCATAGCGTTGAGTTCACTTTCCGTGCTGCCGGGGAGCACCTGCTCCCTGACCAGCGAGCCGTCCATGTCCATCACCCCGGCATAAGCCCGCTTTGTGTCCATATCCGTGGAAAGGCTGTATCCGGTGATCCAGATGCGGGAACCCAGATGCTTAAATGCATTGATCCCGTGCCACCCTTCCCCGCCAAAAGACTGCTCCCAGTAAACTCCACCCAGGGTATCCACCAGGGCCATAAAAAAATGATATCCTTGCCCCGATACATGGGTGGTGCCCCCCAAAAGGATACTGTCCGGACTAACCACCGCCGCCTGGGTTATCCGGGTAATACCCCCCTGAAAAAAGGCACGGTCCCATAATGGGGTGCCATCCAAACCGGTCTTTAAAAGGTATACCTGTGTGTTTCCCCCGGGAAAGCTGCTGTTGGCAACTACCAGATAGCCTCCCGGGTGCAGGTGTATATCTACGCCTTCATTATATCCGGAAAAGCCATAACTCCGGATAAAAGAACCTTGTGCTCCCGCAAGCACCGGCAGGAAAAGGCTGAAAATGATGATAAAAGTAAGCTTCATAACAATGTTTTTTACAACCAGAGCGGCTATGGTATAGTCAACCTTCCGGAGCCCAAAGCTACTGCTGGCTTTTTATCAGTTGATAGAGTGGAATAAGTTCTTCGAGCATTTTTTCCATACGGGTTAAAGGCATCATATTAGCGCCATCCGACCGGGCACTTTCCGGATTGGGGTGAGTTTCCACAAAGAGGCCGTCGGCTCCGGCGGCAATAGCGGCTTTGGCAATGGTGGTGATCATCCGGGGCTGACCCCCACTGACGCCTCCCGGCTGGTTGGGTTGCTGAAGGGAATGGGTGACATCCATGATCACCGGCACCTGGTTTGCTCTCATCAGAGGAATGTTGCGAAAGTCCACCACCAGGTCCTGATAGCCAAAGGTGGTTCCCCGCTCGGTGAGCATTACCTGCCTGTTCCCGGTAGCATAGACCTTCTCCACAGCATACTTCATGGCTTCTCCCGAAAGGAACTGCCCTTTTTTGATATTGACGGGTTTTTTCGTTTTTCCTGCAGCGGTGAGCAACTCTGTTTGGCGGCAAAGGAAAGCCGGGATCTGAAGCACATCGGCATAGTCTGCCGCAAGAAAGGCCTCCTGTGCGCTGTGGATATCGGTGATCACCGGGATGTTGAACATGTCACCGGCCTTACGAAGGATCTTTAGTCCCTCGGTGTCGCCGGGACCTGTATACGAGTCGGGGCGCGAACGATTGGCTTTTTTATAGGATGCCTTGAAAACCAATGGAATGCTCAGGTCATCGCATAGTGTGGCCAACGCCTCCGCCACCCCCATGGTGATGGCCTCGCTTTCTATAACACAGGGGCCGGCGATCAATAAAAAATTTCCGCTGCCGGTATGCTTTAAGGATGATATATTCATGTGTTTATTTTTTTGTTCCTTGTTCCTTGTTCCTTGTTTGGTGTTTTTTACCACGAATGCACGAATAATATGCTACTCCTCACACCCCACGCATCACACCCAAACGCTCCGCGCCACACACCAAGCCCAAATCCCTATGCCCTATGCTCTATGCCCTATGCCCTATGCCCTAAAGGGGAGCCAGAGGGGCGCGTGGGGGAGTTTCCCGGCTAGGAAATAATCATTCCCCTGTGTGTCGAAAAAATTTCGCTATGGTGGTTTCATATTTAATGATTTCATATTAGATGATTTGCTGTTATTCTGATTTGGCACCTTTAATATAAGGTGTTTCTACTAATTAAAATGCTTTATGCACGCGGACCAACGCGTGGGCGGCGGCCGGATGATTATTTAACCACATACCCATCAAATTATTACTCACCAGCTCCATATCCAATCCGTATTGAAGGCTGGCTCTTAGGCCCAGTCCCGTGGTCAGGGCCCCATATCCGCCGTAAGAAACCACACCCATTACCTTCCAGTTAGGATGTATCTTCCAGCCGGGAACCACCCAGATCTGCGGACGGGCCAGGCTGAACAGAGGGTAGCTCCCATATAACGCCACAGAGTAACGATAGTCTTGAATGCCATGAACAAAAGAGACTCTGAGGGAGGCAGGAAGCAACACCTGTTGGCGGCCGTTGTGCCGTGCTCCGCTCCAGCTTAGCAAGCTGTCACGGTTTACGTTCAGTTGCATATTATTGTCTTCAAAGAAATTTGCCTCCACCCCTTTATAATGCCAGGTGGAGTCTATATTGCTGTTAAAATGTGTGTTGTACATTATCACCCCTAGGTTTTCAAGGGCAATATATGCTTTTTGATTTTTCGTTTCATACCCATAGGTGATGCTTCCCGCCAGCCCGCTGCTCCGGAAAAAGCCTTTGTTGCCCGCAGTGTCGCTCCAGTGAAGGTGTCCTTGCATCATTAGCTCTATACACTGGCCATCGCTGTGGGTGTAAATGGTGCCCTCTTCCAGATGGCCCGAGAAATAGTAGGTGCCGCTGGCAGGGCCCAGGCGAATCCCACCGTAATGTCTGTTATGACGATAGTGAATGCCGCCCTGGAATAGCTGATAGTCCAGCTCCCGGTATTGTAAACTAAAGGGATAAGCCTCTCCGGTGCTGGGTTTATTGCCGAAAAATACCAGGTGGAAGGCAGAACGGGAAAAGGAAAGCTCCTTGAGTTGGTGTGCAGAGAGGTGGACCGACCATTGCCAGGGAGAGCCTTTTACCGGAGAGAAGAAATCCATGCCCCATGAGGCCTTCATTCCAAAAAGATTGTGATTGTCCCCCAGGCGGTCAATGGCATCCTGCTTTAAAGCGTGATCAAGGTATCCTCCAAAGAGCACCTTTCCGGCAAATTTTCCGGGCACAGCATCTGTGGCCCCATGCAAGCCATAATGTAACTGCAATGCGGTACTGTCGGGAGGGCCCAGGGGACGGTAAGTCCCTGGCATGGCCGTAGAAAGCCAGGTCAGAAGAAAAAGAATACTGCCGGTTGCAATTCTCTTAGCCATGGATATTTACGGTTATGTTTCCAATGATTTTGTACTTTAGCCGATAATGGTCGTAAAGCTGTACTCTTTCTGTTCCACTGGTATTCAGGCGTGCTTGCAAAAGCAGCATGCCATGGGTCTTCAAGGCCTGCATAGCGGCCGCAGGAACATTGAGGGTAACCGTTGAAACTGCAGGCGCCGTCACCACCCCGCCGGCATCTACCGGCGCACCTGACAGAATGTTCTCTCCGTCAACAGAAAGCTTATGACCGCCCATGTTTCCGTTTGGACCGGCCCAAACGGTGATGAAAAACTCCAAAGGGAAGTGGTTGGTAAACTCAATGGCCACCGTTCCGCTTTCCACCAGGTCGTCCATATCCTCCACATTCAGGTTCACCTCCCTGGTCAGTATCAGATCTTCCGCCTTGACCTTCAGTGGAAGATCCATCTCCAGGTCTACGGTTAACGGATAGTCTATATGAAAAAAATCGTTACCCATGCTAATATTTCCCATGGGATTAATCTGCATTTGCAGATCATATCCTATGCTATGGGGCAGGTTTTCCGTAAAAGCTCTGATGTTTGATCCTTCCATGTCCAGTGTCCGGCTAACGGGAAAAATGCTTCCCCCGTACTCTGCTGCCCGGCTGATATGTATGGGAGTGCCTGTCAAAGAGGATTGCAGGGGTACCTGGTTATGGGTATAGTGGTTTATGCTGGAAAGGTGATGAAGGATGATGGACAGGTCTGCTCCCACCCCGTTGGTGATATGGAAGGCGGCATTCAGGGAATCCAGCTCCAGCAGTCCGGAGTGGATATTGTCAAAAATATCAATAGCCTCTTCCCCTGTAGTGCGTATGGAAGGCTGTCCAAAGGATCCTTTCAGGTATTTCATTTCTAAATCCTTGAACCGAACAGCCAGGGCCAGGCTGTCTTGCGGAGTGATCACCATGGTGTCAGCAAAGGAAGCCGTCCGTGCAAATACCGTATAGTGTATTTGGTTATACTGTTGATTATTAAGGCCGGTGAGGTCAAGGTGGTAATCGTTGATCTCAAAGTCCCTCTCCAAAATCAGCGTGCCCGAAGGGCTGGCAGGAATCACTTCAGTGACCGATAAGGGCACTCCGTTTTTTGTGAACCCCGGAAAATCAAAGGTGTACTCCACCGGAACACTATAGGTGGTTTTTGCTACTACCGTGATCTTTCCACTGCGAATATGTGCTTCTGTAAGACGGGAATCCCCAGCGTCAATGCTGTGCTCGCGCTGAGAGTTCATGAGGGTGTGGCCCGGAGCAACGGTTAACTCAAAAGGTAAACGCAGAGAGCTGCGCCCCAGGTCATCAGGGATGGTGACCAGCGAATCACCGGAAAGGGTGAACAGGTTGCGGCGAACACTGAGGAAAACCGCATGATTGTCTGTCCATATAAGGGAATCATCCAGTAAATCAGACAGGGTAAGCTGACCGTAGGCTAACGGACCATACCACCTGGAATCCCAGAAAAAACCATCATCCTTCCGGCAACCGGTAACGGATAATAGAAGAATAATAAACCCCGACAGGATTATCAGAAATATATGCTTCAATGCAGTATGCATTTTCCCTGTGTTAATAGATGCTGTTAAAACCTAAATGTGACTTTATTCATTTATTGATTTTTATATCATACAAAAATAAGATATTTCCATAAAATATGGGAAAATTTTTGATGCCCAACTGCCGGTTGTCGCTAAAGCCACTAAAGCCACTAAAGCCACTATAGCCACTAAAGTCGCTAAAGTCGCTGAAGTCGCTTCGGGGAGGAAAATTGAAAATTCGCGGATCCCGGTGGCGTTTTTTTTGGGGGGTATAAAAAAAATGTTTATCTTTATAAAGAGGAATTGTTTTTGGTCACATGGTTTTTGAACCGTGTATATTTATGAATAAAATTCTGTGTATCATGGTTAGGTCTCTATTAATCAGTGTATTTTTTGTTTTTTCCACGTATTATTTGTCTGCTCAGTATGATGGCAGTTATGCTGGAGCCCGTCAGGCCGGGATGGGTGGCCATGCGGTGACACTGGAAGATGGTTGGAGCATATTAAATAACCCTTCAGGCTTGTGGAGCACAGAGGCGTTGGGGGCGGGGATATTTTTCGAACAGCGGTTTGGGTCGTCGGAGTTAAGCTACCGGGGTGCGGGCATTCATCTTCCTGCCGGTTCCGGGGGGATGGGCATTGGGTTCACCATTTTTGGCTTTGATGTTTACAATGAGAAGCGTTTTGCTTTGGCTTACGGGGTGGAGCTATTTTCCGGCTTTCGTGCCGGCCTGAGTCTGGACTATCTCCATACACAAATTGATGATCCGGCTCAGGTGCTCACAGGAAACAAGGGGAACATCACCTTTAATGTGGGGTTACAGGCAGCCTTGTCACCGGAAATCACTCTGGGCTTTTCCCTGTTTAACCCCTGGTTGGTGACCCTGTCCTCATATGAAGAGGAGCGGATCCCGGCCATAATACGGTTGGGAATGACCTGGCAGGCCGGAGAGCGTTTGTTGTTACTGGTAGAAGCCGGCCATGTGACCGGGAGCCATCCCGTACTAAAAGCAGGGCTGGAGTACACCATCAATGAAAAGCTAATCCTCAGGGGAGGCCTGGCCAGCAAACCCACAGAGTATGGTATAGGCTTGGAAACCAACTTTCTGGGGATAGACTTCCACGTGGCGGCCACATACCACCTGGTGCTGGGGTACTCCCCGCACGGGGCCTTTTTCTATACACGTGACCCTGAGTGATAATAAAAACTTTTTATAATAATGAGTCCGGTCTAAAAACACACATTTTTCACATCCGCTGAAAATCAAAAGTAATCTTTTTAGATTGGACTCAATAATATACCATGTGCTATGAGCTCCTTTACTCTTTCTTTAGTCGTGTGCTGCTGTTTGTTATCCTTTGTTTCCCAAACAGGTAACGCCCAGGAGGCACAACTCCCTCCGGTTATTCGGGATATTATGGAAGATTATGCCCGTGAAGAGGAGGGAGATATGGATTATGCTCAGCTGGTGGATGAGCTGTTGTACCGGATGGATGAGCCCTTAAACCTTAATGCGGCCAGGCGGGAAGACTTTCGGTATTTTATTTTCCTTAATAACCTACAGGTGGAGGATATACTGCGTATTCGCCGCCGTTTGGGGGGCTTTAATAATCTTTTTCAGCTCCAGTTGGTGCCGTCACTCACCAATCCGGAGATACAAACCCTTGGCCATTTTGCAGTTACAGAGCCCGTTGAGGAGCCGGTGTCTGGAAAGCTGAGACGGTCGTTGCGCCATGGGCGCCATGATTTGTTTTTGAGATACGAGCGTACCTTAGAAGAACAGCAAGGTTATAAGCCGGCCACGGAAGAAATGCTGAAAGCCAGCCCCAACAGCCGGTATCTGGGAAACCCGGATAAGTATTATCTGCGCTACTCCTACCGCAGCCAAAATATCCGCTGGGGTATCAATGCGGAAAAAGACCCCGGTGAGGAGTTTTTTTCCGGATATCAAAAACAGGGATTCGACTTTTACTCCGCCTATTTGATGCTGGAGGGCTTGTCATGGGCGGATGCGCTGGTGTTGGGGGACTTTACCATGCAGGCAGGACAGGGACTTGCCTTATGGTCCGGGATGTCTTTTGGACAGGGCGCTCAGGCCGTCTCAGTGAAAAAGAACGCTGTCGGCCTGCGACCAAGCACATCCATGAATGAATATGGATTCCTTAGAGGAGCCGCCCTTACCAAAAGGCTGGGGAGAATTACCACCACCGTGTTTTATTCCCTGGCGCCGCGTGATGCAAATATAGGCGAGCAGGACTCTGCAGGAAATATTTTGTATGTCCGCTCTATACAAAAAACCGGCCTGCATAATACGGTCTCTTTGGCAGAAAATAAACACGCCATTACGGAGCAGCTGGCAGGAGGAAACATTACGGCAAGGTTCAACCGACTGAAGGTGGGCATTACCGCAACCCATTACAGCCTGAGTGCTCCGCTAATACCTAACAAACAGCTTTATGCCAAATATCGCTTTTCCGGTGACCAAAGGGCTGTGGGCAGTGTGGATTATGAATACAACCGTAGGAATGTGATTATCTTTGGCGAAACGGGCTACTCAGATAACGGCGGCTGGGGTACGCTCAACGGGATAACTTTCAAGCCAGCCGGAGGCGTGTATATGAGCATTCTGCACAGATATTACAGTATGGATTTTCAGAATGTTAAAGGGGGTGCTTTAGGGAGCAACTCAGCTAATCAGAATGAAAAAGGGCTCTATGCAGGGGTGCAGGCCCAACTGGGCGCAAAGGTGACCCTGAATGCCTATGCCGACCATTACCAATATCCCTGGCTAAACTTCCGGGTGGATGCCCCTTCCCGGGGAAGGCAGTACCGTATTCAGGTAGACTACGACGCCGGAAGAAGGTGGAGCGCATATATAAGGGGCTTTAACCAAATCACTGCCCAAAACCTTAGCTCCGCACAGGTGAAAATCAACCAACCCGTCTCCAGAAACAGAAAAGGAGGACGCATACATTTTTCCTGGAAAGCCTCCTCCTGGCTGAAAATGAACAGCCAGGCTCAATGGAGCCGGGTAACCTTGTCCGACGGACAACCAGATAAAGGATGGCTTATATATCAGGATGTGTTAGTCAGACCCCACGGCCACCCGCTAAACCTCTCTTTCCGGTATGCTGTCTTCAATACCGACTCCTATGATGCCCGATTGTTTGCCTATGAACATGACGTGCTTTATGCCTTCTCAATTCCCGCTTACTTCTATCAGGGAATCAGGGCTTATATGGTGGTACGCTACAAAATTACCAGGAACCTGCAGGTATGGATAAGGGTGGCAAGAACACGGTATACCCACCGGGACCACGCAGGAAGCGGATTGAATCGCATTGATATGCCTCATAAAACAGATGTGAAAGCGCAGATCAGAATGCGGTTTTAGCAAGAAATTATTAGATCTGTATTTATCAAAGATGATTTAAGGGTCAGTATTACAGGATATTACCATTGTCATTGTTTTAAACTGCCATCCCTTTTGAAAACTTTTTTTCATATATACTGTTGTATTCCTAAATCTTATCTATTTTTGTAGCTTACAAACCAACCAAAGACAAATACCTATGAAAGTAAAAAGTTTATTACAGATTGGAGCTATTATGATGGCCATATTGATTGCTGCATGTAACTCCGGAACCACAGAGGCAGAAAACGATGAAGAAGATGCTGCCCATGATGAGGGTACTGAGATCATGCACGATCACGATGCTCCTGAGCGTACTCCTGCGGATGATGAAGATCGTGGAGAGGTGCACGAAGATGATGCCAGAAGAGATGTTATTGACCGTGGAACGGCCGTTGATGAAGATAAGGAAAAGCGTGAAGCCAAACTGGAAGGTGGCGACGTGAAAGAGACAGACAGCCGCCGGGATGTTATTGGCCGTGGTACTGCCGTGGAAGAGAAAGAAGAAGAAAAACCGGCCAGGCGCTAATAGAAAATTAGCCGCCGTTACCGGCTTAATCGGATAATTTCAAATTATTAATAAAAAGAACAAAACAATGAAAAAAATGTATGTAATGCTTGTAATGCTTATGGCTACAAGCTTTGTGTTTGCACAGGTTAGGCAAACTAATGACAATGTGAGAATTATGGATTCCAAGCAGGTGAATATGCCTTCAGCAGAATCTAAAGTCCCAACGGATACTTTAGTACCTTACGGGATTGTGAATGCTACGGGTTTGATGATGGTTCCTGCCGACAATGGCGGTTATGTGGCCGGCGTTAACGGATATGGGGATGTGGCAGTGGCCCAGCAGTTTCCTGTTACTCCAGCCGATGGATATATTGTAGAGGGTTTTCTGGTATGGATTGGTGCCAAAGAGATTGTTGGCACGGCCGGAACCGTAGATGCAGTGATTTATGATATGGACGGTGCCGGAAATACACCAGGTGCTGTTCTTGAGTCTGTAACACTGGATATGGATACGGACGTGGATACGGTTGATTTTACGGTAGCCATGTTTAATAACCCGGTGCTCAGAAGCTATGACTATGCCGTAGGACTGGACTTTTCCAATATGGATGGTGATACACTGGGTATCGTACATTCTGATCACGGTGATGCCAATGAATATGAGCGCGCCTATAGCCTATGGGATACTGGTGACTGGTATTCATTTCTTTCTCAGGACAACTGGGGGCTGGATATCGATATGGCTTTCCTCCCTGTTGTGGATATGAGCACGCTGGATATTCATGAGCAAGCTTTTATTAATGGCGTGAGAATGGAAGCATACCCCAATCCGGCTGTAGATGTGCTGAATATTGACTTCCACATCCGCGAAGCGGCTGAGGTAAAGATAAATATCCTGGATATCTCTGGAAGGATCATCCAAACCGAAAGCCTGGGCAACAAAGACGCCGGTGAGTACTCTGCCTCCATTTCCGTGGATAATATGAGTGCCGGGGTATACCTCTATATGATCGAGGCAGGTAACCAACGACTGGTGAAAAGAGTAGCTGTTCAGTAAGCGATCCTTTGACCTGAATATTTTATTAGTTCTAAAAAAGCTGCCGGAAATCACGGCAGCTTTTTTATTTTTGTACCCTAAAAACCATTCTCATGAATGAATTGCTATGGCTGGCTATGCTGCTGGTAAATTTTTCCCTGATCCTCCTGTCTTACCGTATATTTGGGAAAATGGGGCTGTTTATCTGGGTGCCTATTGCAGCGATTATTGCCAATATTCAGGTGATCCAGGGTATTCAGATCTTCGGATTTGCTGCCACACTGGGGAATATTGTGTATGCATCCTCCTTTCTGGTAACCGATATCCTGTCGGAAAACTATGGAAAAAAGGAGGCCAACAAGGCTATCTGGATAGGCTTCTTTAGCCTTATCAGCATGACCCTGCTTATGAACCTGGCATTGCTGTTCCAACCCCTGGATAATGAGTTTGCCAAAGAGATGTACCAACACCTGTCAGGAATATTTTCCTTTATGCCCAGAATAGTGGTAGCAAGCCTTTTGGCATATATTGTCTCTCAAAAACATGATATCTGGGCCTATCATATGTGGAAAAAACGGTTCCAGGGTAAGAAGAATATTTGGATTCGTAATAATTTAAGCACCATGGTTTCACAGCTTATGGACAGCTTGCTGTTCACCTTTGTGGCTTTTTATGGCGTTTATGAAATGAACGTGTTGTGGCAGATCGTTTTAACCACATACGTTCTCAAATGGATGGTGGCCGCAGCGGATACCCCATTTGTATATATTGCCGCTAAGATGAAATCCAAAACGCCGTAGGAGGGAACGGATGGATGGACGTTTGGTCAGGGCAGGCCATCCCGGATCACATATTTTTATTATTTTTGTCATTTGGTATGAATAGGGCAGTGCGGTGGTGTTTATAAAATCATATGATATGGATGGTACATTAGGAGATAAAATTGCGGAGTGGCTGATGCAAATGGGCATGGCGGCTCAGTATGCCGGATGGACAAAAAACCTGATCATCTTCACATTGATGATCGGGCTGGCTTTTTTGCTGGATCGTTTTGGGAAGAGCATGCTTATTCGTACGGTTACGCGTATTGCCCGGAAAACGGAAACCCAATGGGATAATATGATCATCAACCGCCGGGTTTTTCATCGCCTGGCACCCTTACTGCCGGCCATTGTCATATACCTGCTTTTACCCTCGGCGCTACGTGAAATGCCTAAGGTTATGGCACTGGTGCAGGATGGACTGAAGATATATATGGCCCTGATTATTATACGCTCTTTGGATGCATTGCTCAGTGCACTAAATGATATTTATCGCACTTACGATATTGCTGTATCAAAGCCTATAAAAGGGTATATACAGGTTGTTAAGATTATCATGTACCTTATTGGGGGGGTCATCATTATTTCTATGTTGATTGGTAAATCGCCCTATACCTTACTGGCCGGCCTGGGAGCTATGACGGCAGTGCTTATGTTGGTCTTTCAGGACATCATCCTGGGACTGGTAGGCAGCGTTCAGCTTTCCGCCAACGATATGGCCAGGGTGGGTGACTGGATATCCATGCCTCAGTATAATGCCGATGGGCCCATCGAAGAGATATCTCTGGCTACGGTAAAAGTGAGAAACTGGGACCGCACCATTTCAACCATCCCCACCTATGCCTTGATCACCAACTCCTTCCAGAACTGGCGGGGAATGGAGGAGTCAGGAGGGAGAAGAATCATGCGCTCCATAAAGCTGGACCAAAATACCGTACGGTTTTTGAGGGCCGAGGACATTGAAAAACTCAGCAAAATACAGATACTGAAAGATCATCTGGACCTAAAGAAAAAGGAGCTGTCGGCCTACAATGAAAAGTATCAAGTGGATAACGCTATCCTGGTAAATGGTCGCAGGATGACCAACCTGGGTGTACTTAGAGCTTATGTGCAGCAGTATCTTAGGAGGCATCCTATGATTAACAACGATATGCTGATCTTGGTAAGACAGATGGAACCCACAGAAACAGGTATTCCCCTGCAATTGTATTGCTTTTCCAGCGATAAAGCCTGGGCCAATTATGAAAGCATTCAGGCGGATATCTTTGACCACATGCTGGCGGTGATCCCTGAGTTTGACCTGAAAGTGTATCAAAATCCCACCGGTGCAGACCTGCGATCACTTAGACAAACCAAAACAGAAGCGTGATACATGCCGGGCGGTGTAGGATTACATACCGGGCGGTATAAGGCAAGGTGTATTGTTATTACTCTCAGTCCACAGTGATCACCCGGGGAATATTGGCAGGCAGTCGTGTAAGGAGCTCATAATTAAGCTGGTTGGAAAAGTCACCAAAAGAGGCTACCGTAATTTCTGCATCCCCTTGCCGGCCGATGAGCACCACTTCATCGTCTTTTTTTGCCTCAGGCACATCGGTAATTCTGGCAATAAGCAGGTTCATATTTACTATTCCAATCACATCCACCCGTTGGCCCCTGATGAGTACCCGGCCCTGGTAAGACAACGAACGGCTGTAGCCATGGGAATATCCCACAGGGATGGTGGCTATCTTCATGGTGCTTCGTGCAATAAAGCTGGTGCCGTACCCAATAAACTCTCCGGTTTTTACTGTTTTGGTACTCATGATCTTGCTTTTCCACGATAATGCCCGTTGCAAGGGGTCTTCTTTTTGGGTCTTTTTACCCACAAAATTTATAAAGGTCTCAATACTGGGCCAGAATCCATACTGCATAATGCCGATACGCACCATATCCATGATGGTTTCCGGGTATGAAAATGCGGATGCAGAGCAGGCGGTATGCCGTTTTTTGGGAATGATCCCATGGCTCACCACTTTTTTATAGGCCGACCGGTACCGCCGGATTTGCATCTTAATGCGGGCATGGTTGGCAATGCTTTCTGCGCCCGCATAATGGGTGCAAAACCCCTCTAAAATATAGTGCCCCGGGTTATCTTTAAGCAGCCGTATCACCCGTGTGAGCTCACTATTGGTAAATCCGGTGCGGTTCATGCCCGTTTCCACCTCCACATGGAGCCGGGCCGCCTTGCCAATCTCCTTCGCCAAAGCTAATGCATGCTGTAAACGATCCATCTCAAAAACAAAAAATTCAATATCATGCTCTATGGCCCATCGTAAATCCTGGTTCTCAATCATTCCCATGATCAATATGGTGGATTTCTTGATGCTGGAGTTATAGGCCCGGAAAGCTTCATCGGCATTAAATACGGAGAAATGACGGATACCACAGGACTCCGCCAAAGGGACAAACTCTTCAATACCATGGCCATAAGCATTTCCTTTGATCACTGAGGAGATGGTCACATTGGGCCCCAAATGACGGCGTAAAAAAACAAAGTTGCTGTTTAATACCTGTCGATTAATGAATAAGGTGGAGGTGGTGAACATGGCTGATGCAAATCAATTAGTTAACTTTCCCGGCAGGGGTTGTTTTCAAGGGCTAAATTAATAATTTCTCTGAATATGTCAATTCCATGGGGAATAAGTTGGTCGGGAAAGTCATAATCGGAGTTGTGCAGGTCTGGGGTGTCCTTTCCTGCTCCCAGTGCAAACATGGCTCCTTTATATTTTTGGAGGAAGTAGCCAAAGTCTTCGGACCACCGGTACGGGCTTTCCAGCTCCTTGAATTCTATCTGTTTGTTTTTTGCTGCCTGCTGTATGATCCGGAAACACTCCGGGCGGTTGTCGGTGGCGCTGAAGGCTTCGGTCCACTCAATACCCGCCTTAATCTCATGCTTTGCTGCAATGGCAGCAGCCTTTTGCGCAGCATGCTGTTTTAGTGTTTCCAGGTCATTGTTTTGGTAGGAGCGAAGGGTACACATTACTTCAGCATAGCCGGGAGTGGTTCCAAAAGCCTTTTCTCCCAGGCGGGCATGGATGACGGTGATCAGCGAAAAGTCTTCCAGGTGATCCCGGGTGTCTGTCACCAGGTTTTCCAGCATTTTTACTGTATCGGCCATGGGGATGGCGGGGCTATGACCGTTCTCCGGCTCCGCTGCATGGGAGGTCCTTCCCTTAAGGGTGACTATCATGCCAATGGAGGCACTGGCAAAGATGCCCGGACGGCTGAGCACCCTCCCTTCCGCCTCTCCGGGCAGGTTATGAAGACCAAACAGATAATCGGGAGCCATCCTTTTTAAACCCGGATCGCTCAGCACCCGGAGAGCCCCTTCGCCGGTCTCCTCGGAGGGCTGAAACAATAGTAATACCTTGCCTTTTTTTATGGGCTCCCTTTGCAGCATCTTTCCCAGGCCGGCAACAATGGCCATATGACCGTCGTGGCCACACTTGTGAGATACCCCCGGGTTTTTAGACCGATGGTCAAAAGTATTGTCCTCATCTATGGGCAAAGCATCTAAATCTGCCCGAATGCCCACCACCGAACCCTCCTTGCCGCTGTCATAAATAACGGCCACACCAGCCCCGCCAATGCCTTCTATCACTTCCGAAGGATTAGTGCTTTCTAAAAAACGCTTTATGCGCTCTGCTGTATTATATTCATTCCCGGATAACTCAGGATATCGATGCAACTCCCTGCGAAATGTGGTGAGCTCTTTCATCTGATTTCTACGTTTTTATTCATTCTTTCTAAGGCTCTAATATGGTCAAGCAATTGTATCCGCTTATCCTTTTCATTCTCATCTTTCAGCAGTTTGTTCAGCCCAATAAATTTATTTACTGGTTCTTTGTATTCATCTGTATCCATGAAAGTTGTAAGCCAATCAAGATACCGTTGTGTGCAGATTTTTTTGCAGTCCTTAGTCATCGATTTTGCAAATTCAAGCATGTCGTATCCATGCTCGTACATGTCAATCCGTGTTATCTCTTTATCAAGCAGTAATCCATGAAGATAAACATTTTGATGATTTGATTTTTTCAATCTGCTTTTCTGTCATAATCCTCAAGGTATCTGATTATTTTGTTGTTAACGACTATTGCATGGCGACCCAAATCCGCCTGGGCGGATAGTTTGTGGTTACAAAGATAATAATCCTTTTGTTGGTGCCGGCCCATTATTTATGGTCTGTTGGTTTAGGATGAGAAAATGCGTGAATTTTTTTTTCTGTAGGGTTTATGGTAATAATTTGTCTTCATCCCAATTTTTAGGATTGTTGATAATATAATGTTTTATGCATTGATATGATGCATTATCACGGACAAAGTGGTCGTGGTAATTGGATTGCCAATTTTTGTTGCCCGGGGTGTTTCGCAGTTTGTTTATTTGTTTTGATGTTTGCATTTGCAATTTTCCCATTATTTTGGGAATGATCATTTTTCGCCGGTATTTCCTGTATTGTTTTATTTCGTCAATGGTTGGTTTGTAATCGTGGTTTTGCCACCATGGTTGATTGGACGTATATCGGGACGTTGGTTGTGGGGA